>JAYSUK010000136.1:0-5003 GCA_043719085.1 Burkholderiales bacterium
GTGGTCGCTTCAAAATCAAAGGTGGACGTGGCTACAGGCACCAACACCGCGTCGGCGAGTTTGACAAACGCCTGTAACTGCGCGCCATGTACACCGGCCGGTGCATCCACAATTAACCATTGCGGCGCATAGTCGCGAATGATGTGCGGATCGGTGTCGGGCAGCGCGCCACGAACTTCCGGAAAGCCACGCGGCCGCCTTGCCAGCCAGCGCGCGGCGGAGCGCTGACGATCCATGTCGAGAATCACCACCCGCTGCCGTTTGCTCGCAAAATACCCGGCCAGATTCGTGGCGACAGTTGTTTTACCCGCACCACCTTTTGGATTGGCCACCAGCACCGTGAACATCACGCCCGCTCCTTGTTAGCGAAATCGCACCACGAATCTGCGCGTGCATCCCGCGTGGCAGTATAGGGCACCCGAGCGCCCATTTTCTGCATCGATTTGACCTAAAAAATGTGCTTGCCCACCCACCACGCCAACGCCGCCACGAACGCGGACGCGGGAATGGTCAGCACCCAGGCCCAGACAATATTGCCAGCGACACCCCAGCGAACTGCGGAAAGTCTGCGCGCAGCACCGACGCCAACAATGGCACCCGTGATGGTGTGCGTCGTTGACACCGGGATGCCAAATGTTGATGCAAAAAACAACGTGACCGCCCCGCCGGTTTCAGCACAAAAGCCGCCCACCGGCTTAAGCTTGGTGATCCTTTGGCCCATGGTTTTAACAATGCGCCAGCCGCCAAATAACGTGCCCAATGAAATCGCCGCGTAGCACGAGATGACCACCCAATACGGCAGTGTTTTCACATCGGTGGTCGCGTGGCCCGCAATGATCAACAACAACCAGATGATGCCCATCGTCTTTTGCGCATCATTGCTGCCATGACCTAGAGAGTACAGCGCGCACGAAACAAGTTGCCCGCGGCGAAACCACTTGTCGATACGCCCCGGCGTCGCTCGGCGAAACAGCCAGGATACAAGCAACAACAGCAGCGCTCCCAACACGAAGCCCAACAACGGCGCCACCAGAATAAAGGCAAGCGTCTTGGTGATGCCAGAGCTGACCAGAGCACCGGTGCCCGCCTTGGCCACCGTAGCGCCAATCATGCCGCCAATAAGCGCGTGCGACGACGACGAAGGGATGCCGTAGTACCAGGTGATGACGTTCCAGGTGATCGCCCCTACCAGCGCGCCGAAAATGACGTGGGTGTCGACTACGGCCGGATTGACCATGCCTTTGCCGATGGTGGCAGCCACACTCAGTCCAAAAATAAACAGCGCCGTAAAGTTGAAAAAAGCGGCCCAAATGACCGCCTGCCCGGGTCGTAACACGCCGGTTGAAACGATGGTGGCAATGGCGTTGGCGGCATCATGAAATCCATTCATGAAATCAAATGCGAGCGCAAGCGCGACCAGTAGGATGATGATCCAGAGGGTGACGGCAGTTGGTTCCATGACAGTCCAGGTGCTCTCGCGCTTAGGCGTTTTCGATCACGATGCCCTGCATGACGTTGGCCACGTCTTCGCAGCGATCAGTTACCGTCTCCAAAATCTCATAAATCGCTTTGAGTTTGATCAGTTGAACCGCGTCGCGCTCGGTGCGAAACAGCTTCGATATGGCGCTTCGCATCACATGATCTGCGTCCGATTCAAGGCGATCAATCTCTTCACAGATTTTTAGAATAGCGGCGGCGTTGTCCATGTTTGACACCAACGCCACGCCGGACTTCACACGCTCGCAGCATTGCAGACAAATTTCAGCCAGAAGCTTCGCCTCGGGCGTGATGGTTTTGATGTCGTACAGTGACACCGATTCAGCCGCGTCCTGCATCAGGTCGAGCACATCGTCCATGTTCGAAATAAGCTGGTGAATCTCTTCCCGATCCAGCGGCGTGATGAAGGTTTTGTGCAGTAACTGGATGGTTTCGCGGGTGTAGTTGTCGCCGCGTTTTTCAATAGCATCAATAGCATCGGCGTGATTGCGAAGATCGGTGGCACCTTCGCCAAGCGCGTTCATGAGGGAAACCAGTTCGCGTCCAGCCTCAACGATTTCATGCGCGTGCAAATTGAACAGCTCAAAAAAACGCCCCTCCTGCGGCATAAATCGTCCGAACATGCGCTACCCCACTTTGTTTACATGTGTATGAATTCTAGTTGCTAGTCTAGAGTGACTAGGGTTTGCCCGTGCTCGGCAATCAATTCAGCCAGCTTTCGAATCGTCAGTGGCGCCGAGCCTTCCGCTTTGTTGTTGACCACAATGTAGGTCTCCTGCCGGGCACGGGTGGCCTCCAGCGCCAGCGCCGCCACTTGGGCGCGACCGTCAGGGTCTTCGTCGACTACTGCGTTGAACGGCGCGTAGCGCTCTTTGGCCTCCTCGTACTTCATGCCGGAGTGCAGGCTCCAGCGAATGACCAGCGGCAATCGTCCCGCCTCCCGCCAGAACTGCGCCTGCGCGCGAGCTTGTGGCATGCGTGCGTGAATGGCGATGCAGTGCGTCGCGCCGCCCGCACACAGCGCGGCGAGATAGTCGTCGGTTAGCAGCTCCGGGTCACGCACCTCAACGGCGTAACAGGCAGCGCCGGGAAGTTTGGGCAATGCCAGCAAAAATTCGGCGAGCGCATCGGCAAATCGTTGCGGGCCATCGGGTGTGCGCGTGAATCTCGGCCCGAGCGGCGGAAACTGAAACACCAGCGGGCCGCACGCATCGCCCAGGCCCTGTGTTGCCGGCAACACAAATTGCGCGGTGGCCAGACTGGCATTCAAAAACGCACCGTTGTCAGCCCATATCCCCTCGTCCGAGCGCAATCGCGGCCCGGTGAAAAGCAGGGGTGCTTTGACAAGAAAGCGAAATCCGGGCTCAGCCTCAAGCGCCTGCTTGGCGTATCCGCGAAACGCCGACTCGCTGATTGGCGCATAAAACGTACGATCGATACCCACCGTGCGCAACAGCGGGTGCGCCGCATAGGCAGCCAGTCCGCGCCGTGCAAGCTGCACGTCCGAATAGGTGCCACCGAAAACGAGGCCTGCCCATCCTGGAAAGCTCCATGACGAGGTGCCCAAATGCACCATTCGAGGCAGCGACTTTGCGATCAGAGCGAGGGCGTCATCCACAACGGCCGGGAGGATCGCTGCGTCGCCGCGTTTCACCTGAATGGCAGCCTTCGTCTCTGGACGTTCTCCAGGCAGCTTGACGCCCGATGACCCACCAAAAATGTCGAGTTGATCAACCGCCATAAGGCCTCAGGTGCGCGGCGTTATCGCGGCTGCGTTACCCGTGGCGGCGTGGACGGCGCGAAAGTCGTAGGATTGGGGCGGGATGGTCATGCCTTGCATGGTGTTGCCTATGTTGTGCTTGACGCGGGTGCAGTGTAATCGTGAACGACGACTGAAGCGGCATTGCCGCGATGGCGGGAATGCTGAGCGCATCGATGCTTCGCTGTAAGCTCACCGCCTGATTTCACTGGAGCCAAATCGTGCCCGATCCACAGCACAGTCCTGCTGCCGAACGTAATCGTCAGCCGATCCTTGAGGCATTGCGCCGGGTGCTGCCAGCTCAGGGCGCTGCGCTTGAGATTGCAAGTGGCACGGGTCAACACGTTGCGTGCTTTGCTGCCGGCTTGCCGGGCTGGACCTGGCAGCCGAGTGATGCGCAGGTTGATGGATTTGGATCGATTGCGTGGTGGTGCGCAGAAGCCGGAGTGAACAGCGTGACGCAGCCGCAGCTGATCGACGTGATGGCGTCGCGCTGGCCGTCCGACGGAGCGGAATTCAGCGTGCGTTTCGACGCGATTTATTGCGCGAACATGTTGCACATTGCACCTTGGGAAACGTGTGCCGCTCTGATGCGTGGCGCAGCGCGTTATTTGACTGCGGAGGGTGTGCTGATTACCTACGGGCCTTATTTGGAGCGCGATGTGCGCACGTCAGAGGGCAATCTGAACTTCGATGCCAGTCTGCGTGAAACTCATGCTGAATGGGGCATTCGTTCGCTGCAAGCGGTGACGCATCAGGCGACACTTGCGAGGCTGCGATTGAGCGCGCGAATTGAGATGCCCGCGAACAATTTGTTGCTGGTTTTCAGGCGCGTTGAAGCGGTGGAGGCAGCGCTGGGATGACCGTCAAAAGCGCCACTAAGCGCAGCACCTGCGACAAATGCTTGCGCCCGCTTAACTCGTGCATTTGCCGCTGGATTACGCCGACGTCGCATGCGGTGGAGGTGCTGGTGTTGCAGCATCCGCTGGAGGAGCACAGCGCGAAAAGTGCCCGGCTGCTGCATTTGAGTTTGTCGCGCAGTCGGCTGGCGACGTTGGCCAAGGGCGAGGTGTTTGATCCACGAGCGTTGCAGACGTTGCTACGCGATCCGTTCGAGCCCAGCACTGAGGCCGCGCAGGATGAGAAGCTCGCGATCCTGCTGTATCCGCAGACCACGGCAGTCGAGGTCGCACCACCGAATGTGCAACCCGAAATGTTGCGTGATCCTTCCCGGTTGCGACTGATCGTGGTTGACGGCACGTGGCGCAAAAGTCGCAAGATGCTGTGCTTGAACCCCTTGCTGCAACAGTTGCCGCGTTTGTCGCTTCACGACGTTCCGCTGTCGCGCTATCTCATTCGCAAAGCGCATCGTGCAGATCAACTATCCACACTAGAGGCGACCTGCCTCGCATTGATGCAACTTGAAGCAAACGCCGAGCAATTTCAGCCACTACTAAATGCTTTTGACGGGTTCGTCGCTCAGCAGTTGGCGCAGCGCACGGCGGGTGTTACGGCGACATCCCAAGTGAGCGACAGGGCTATAGCTTTAAGCTGAAAAGCTTATTTGTATGGGGCTCAAGCACAATATCTGTAATTATCGACTTAACGCAAAAATCACGCTTAGCCCATACGCCACAAGGCTTAAGGTAGCAAAGATAATACGCCCTTGCAGCTGACGCCAATCTGCAATAAGTCACCCTAACCTGCGTGGACGCGCTGCTAAACCCAAACTACCGCTGCCACCGGC
>JAYSUK010000137.1:0-1845 GCA_043719085.1 Burkholderiales bacterium
AGCGCGCGATTTGGCGACATCAGTTTGTCGTTTCGACCGTGACGGTAGCATTCCCCCTCAGGCGACGCGCAGGCGCGTTGGGCGAGCCACTCCTGCGCGACGGGTTGCGCCCTGCGGGCTTTAGGCTGCCCAGGCCGTGACCATCAGCGACGAAAGCGCGACTGGACCTGCACCGTGCCGCGACACGACGCTTCTCGCCGCCGCGTCCATCTCGGCGATCGTGCCCTCATCAATCGGCACAGCAGCAGCGCGCGCCATTCGCGATTTGCGCTCTGGGTCGCCCGGCATCATGATCTCGTCGTGACCGTCGGCAAGGCGCGCCGATTTCACCCAGTCCACAAAATCGCGCGTGGAATGCTCAAACGCGCTCTGCGTGCTGAACCGCGCCGGGTCGAACACGATGGTCAGCATGTTGTTCCACACACCCGCTTTGGGCTGATTGGCAGGAATCGTGACCGCGCCACCGGTCAGCGCCGCGCCGAGTAACTCGCACACCATCGCCAGCGCGTAGCCCTTGTGCGCGGCCATCGTGGTGAGCGCACCAATACGCCCGTCGACCGGTTCAAACAGCACACCCGGATTGGTGGTGAGTTTGCCCTCGTGGTCCATCAGCGCGCCTTCAGGTGTCTTCTTGCCCGCGTTGTAGGCCACACGCACCTTGCCCTGGGCAATGGCGCTGGTCGCGAAGTCGAGCACAATCGGCTCCCCCTCAGCATCCGGCCGCGGGATGCCCACGGTGAACGGATTGGTCACGAAACGCGCCTCGGCGGCACCATACGGCGCCACCCAATGCTGACTCACCGCATTGGTGAAATGAATCGAAATCAACCCCTCGGCCGTCGCTTGCTCGGCCCAATGGCCAACGCGCCCCAAGTGGTGTGAATTGCGCAATCCCATTACGCATACGCCCGAGTCTTTTGCCCGTTGAATTGCAATTTTCATTGCCTGGTAGGTGACGCTCTGACCCATGCCGCGTTTCGCGTCCACAATCATCAAGCTGCCTGAATCAGTGATCACCTCAACCTGTTGATTGAGCACCAGTTCGTCAGCAGCAATCGCCTTCACGTAGCGCGGCACCATGCCGACGCCGTGTGAATCGTGGCCGCTCAGGTTCGAGAGAACCAGATGGTCAGCGGTGAGCTTCGCCTCGTTTTCCGATGAACCGGAAGCCAAAAAAACATCGGCCACCCAACGGTGGAGAATATCGGGGTGGATGGTGCGATCAGTCATGGAATGAAGTCTATCGATCTGTTGGCGGAAGTCGAGGCTGCAAACAGCAAGAGGTTCGCCACAAGCGTCAACAACACAACTTTTTTTGTCTGGTTTCGCATATGCGGACGGCATGCCCACGGGCCGTGGCAGCGAAATCAACGGCCTCAGCGCCGCCACGCTCACCGCATGGGCTCGATCCATTTGAAAGCAGGCGCGTAGTTGGGTTTGCAGTGGTGACCCGACATTTTCGATAACGTCTATATGACAATATAAGAATATGCATACGTCATAATAAGAAAAACTGCTTGCCACGCGAATGTTCTAGGTGTAGGATCAGTCTTAGTCATTGAATGACAAAGCTAAAGATTGTGAGAAAAGCGTCTTGGGCGGGTGATTTAGGTTTGAGATAGCGCACTGTAGGTCGGCTTCATTTCGCGACGCGCTCCGCAAACTTTGTTGCTTCGCAGCGGGACTTGGCTTCGGTCACGTCAAGCGCGTCATTCATTGTCCCTGTTCATTTTCATTTCACTTCTGAAGGAATCTCCATGAAGATCGCATCAATTTTGGCAGCATCGGTTCTCGCTGCATCGGCCTTCGCCGTTCAAGCCGCTGAAACACAAACAGCCGTCAAGG
>JAYSUK010000138.1:0-14906 GCA_043719085.1 Burkholderiales bacterium
TCGCTACACGCTATGCCAAGAAAGCCTCTTCATTCCTCGCCATCGTCCAAATCCGATGCGTCATGCTCTGGACTCGTATCTTGTGACGACAGCGCCTAAACAGCTTTTAAAAAATATTATGTGCAAGCCTTATTAAATAGGCGCTGGCACACGATTTTTCAAAAATAGTGAATATGTCGACTTAGTTAAAAACCGATAATATGTCCAATAAAATAGGGCGGTTGAACAAAAAGCTGTATTGAAGTTTGCGTCGTCGGGTTAGCGTCAACAGCCGCCCTTGAACTTCGTTGTATCGTTCATATATTCGCGATAAGCCCCCCCGTCAGTGGGGGGCAGTCGCCCGTGTTTTCTTTTAAGGAAAAACTTGCATGAAACGTATCTTGCTGTTCGTATTGACCAATGTCGCCGTGGTGGCGGTGCTTGGGCTGGTGTCGAGCATCTTCGGTCTCAATCGCTACATCGGTGCCAGCGGCTTGAATCTGGGCGCGTTGCTCGGTTTTGCGCTGGTCATGGGCTTCACTGGCGCGATTTTTTCGTTGCTAATCAGCAAACCGATGGCCAAATGGACCATGGGCCTGACCATGATCAACGACTCGCCGGATCCAACGCATCAGTGGATCGTCGGTGCAGTGCGAAAGTTTGCCGAAAAAGCAAACATCGGCATGCCGGACGTGGCGATTTACGAGGGCGACGCCAACGCGTTTGCCACTGGTGCGTTCAAAAATTCAGCGCTGGTCGCTGTGTCCACCGGTCTGTTGCAAAGCATGAACCGCGAAGAGGTCGAGGCCGTCATCGGCCACGAAATCGCCCACGTTGCCAACGGCGATATGGTCACGATGGCGCTGATGCAGGGCGTGATGAACACGTTCGTCATCTTCCTGTCGCGCGTGATTGGTTATTTCATCGACAAGGTTGTGCTTAAAAATGATCGCGCCGGTACCGGCATTGGCTACATGGCCACCGTTTTTGTGCTCGACATGTTGCTCGGTGTGGTTGCGCATATGGTGGTGTCCTGGTTCTCGCGACATCGTGAATATCGCGCCGACGCAGGCTCGGCCGAGCTGATGGGCAATGGTCGGCCAATGATCAACGCGCTCGCGCGCCTCGGCGGATTGACGCCGGGTGAACTGCCCGCCAATATGAAGGCGATGGGCATTGGCGGCGTGATGGGCTCGCTATTTTCGACCCACCCACCGATGGAGGATCGCATTCGCGCCTTGCAGGAGCGCGCAAAGTAGCTGTTTACGGTCGTTGCTTTGAAAAGCCCCGCTCGCGGGGCTTTTTTGTGGGCGGCTCGTGCGCGCAAATGCTCACGAAGAGCGTCATCCATAACTTCCTGATGCGGAGCGGCGTTTCCCGCCTCAAGCCTCGGGCAACGCCACAATGCACTTTGCATTAAACGACGAACAGAAGATGCTGATTGCGACGGTGCGCCGCGTCGTCAAATGGGCGAATTGAAGCCGCTCGAAGATGAGAGGCGATGGGTGTCGGCACCCACCGCATCATCATTTTTTTCCCGATGCAACCTCGCGCAAAAACGTGACCGCGAACGCAGTCATCGGCGAAAAACTGCGGCCCTTGAGCGACACGATGCCCATGTCGGAATACAGAGGTGGCACGCCACGCAGTTGCAGCATGACCAGTCGGCCGGTGTCGACTTCATCGGCAACCGCTGCATCGGTGCTGGCCAGCACGGTGTCGCCCGACATTGCAACGCGTTTCAACAAATGCACATCGTCACATTCCAGCGCGAGAGGCAGATGCTCATCGACGCTCAGCCCCAATAACTGGCGAAACAACTTCCTGATTTCGAGCGGCAAACGAACACTCGCCAATCCATAAGGCGCAATCGCTGACGGTGCGAGATTTTGGTGCTGCAAAAGAGGGTGACCGGCGCGAACATAAAAATGTCCATGCTGCTGCCCCGCACTGGATATCGTCAAATCCGCATCGTGCGGCACGTCGCGCGTGTCCGCCACAAAAAAATCCAGCTCTTCGGCACGCAGATGTTCGACCAGGTATTTCCAGTTGTTGACCTCGACGCGACTGTTGATCCCGGGATAGCGCGTACGCAGCTCAACCATTAATACGGGTAGCAGGGTCGCCGCAGGAAACGGGCCGACGCCGAAGGCGATGTCGCCGATCAACCGCTCGCGATACAGACTTACATCGCGCTCAAGGCAACGACTGTCAAACAGCAGCTTGCGCGCCCGTTCAATCACGAACGTACCAGCTGTGGTGCATCTCACCTCCAGATTGCCGCGATCAAAAAGCTGCATGCCTAGCTCAGATTCGGCGGCCTGCACGCTGCGACTGAGCGCGGGCTGGCTCAGGTGCACACGCTCGGCTGCGCGACCAAAATTGCGCTCATCAGCCAGCGCCACCAGATGCTTCAGCCGTTTCAAATCCATGCCTTGCCTCACATCATCATGCGTTCGTTGCATTGATTATCGATTAAAAATGCATTGGACGTAATGAATCACAGCGTCAACAATTCGGAAAATAATGGAGGAAACCCTGTGAATTCGACACAAAGTGTGATCTTGCTGCTGATCATGGCGAGCTTTGCCGGAGCGGAGCTGATATCGCGGCGCTACGAAAATTTCAAGGCAACCAAGGACGACGGCAAGCTCGAACTATTCATGTTCCTGAGCCTGCTCGTCCTGATTCAGCCGCTGATTCTGGGCATCACCAGCAAGGCGGGCGGGTTTTGGTTTCCCGAGTACAAGGGCGCGCTGGCGGACTTCCCGTGGTGGGTCATGTTTGCCATCCTGTTGGTCGGTGACGACATGACGCAATACTGGTGGCACCGCCTCTCGCACACGCCGGCGTTGTGGCCGCTGCACCGTGCTCACCACACGGCGCATTACATGAGCATCCGCATCACCTATCGGAATAACTTTTTCTACTACGTCATGATGCCGGGCATTTGGGTTTCAGGTGCGCTGGTGTATCTCGGTTTCGGCAATGTTTACCTCGTTTACCTGACCATCAAATTGACCGTGATTCTGGGCGCGCACTGCGCCGTGCGCTGGGATGAACCGCTGTACAAAATCAAGGCTCTGAGCCCGATCATGTGGGTTGTCGAGCGCACCATCTCTACGCCTGCGACGCACTGGGCACATCACGCGCTAACCAATCGGGACGGCGTGGGCCACTACAAAGGCAACTTCGGCAACCTGCTTTTCTTTTGGGACATCCTGTTCGGCAGCGCCTACATCACGCGGAAGTACCCCGCGCAGGTTGGACTCAAGGACGACCAGATCTTTGGCAAGGAACGCTGGTACGTCGAAATGTTCTACCCGCTGATTCGCTCCAAACGCGAGCACTCGGCGCTGACACCCGGCGGCAAGATTTACGCTGAGGAGGAGATCGTAGTGCCAGCAAATTCATCACTACCGAACGCTTGATCTGGCTGCCGTTACGCCGACGGCTTATTAATGACTCAACCAAATATGTCCTGTACCCCCGGATTAATACCCTCTCCCTGGGGGAGGGGGTGATCGGAATACGGACAAAGTTGAGGCGCAAAGTCCCTCACCACCTCTCCCCTGGGAGAGGGAGCCTGCCGATCTGGTCATATTTTGTTGACCGAGTAATGATTGCTGGCTGAGGTGATTCGCAAGGCTTGCTGACTGTCGAGCCCGGACAACTTCCGATGGGATAATTCCGGCGAACATCATTACTCGCTTTTGCCATGCATTTCTACGCGGTTGTTGCGCTCTCGGCCTTTTTGCTCTTTCTTGTGCAACCGCTTATCGCCAAGCAAATCCTGCCGTGGTTTGGCGGAAGCTCTGCGGTGTGGACTACCTGCATGTTGTTTTTTCAGGGTGCGTTGTTGTTGGGTTACGCGTACTCGGACGCGAGCCCGCGAGCGCTCGGACCACGCCGACAGCCGATATTGCACATCGTACTCGCTACACTGGCACTGCTGGTTTTGCCGATCATTGCGCCCGAGAGCTGGAAGCCAGCCGGTGACGAAGAGCCAATCTCGCGAATCTTAATGTTGCTCGCGGTGACCATTGGCTTGCCCTATGTGCTGCTGTCAACAACCAGCCCGTTGATTCAGAGCTACTTTGCGCGGCTCAATCCAGGGCGTGATCCGTATCGGTTATTTGCGCTGTCAAACGCGGCGTCACTGATCGCGCTGGTGGCGTATCCGGTGGTCATTGAGCCGTTCGTGGGGACGCGAATGCAGGCGATTGGCTGGTCGGTCATGTTTGCCGTGTTTGTGCTGCTGGTGGCGACGCTTGCTTGGCGTGTCAGCCGCGTCCATGTTGAGTTCGCAGTTGAGCGCGACGATGTCCGCGCTGAGCCGCTGCCTGCTTCATCACAACTGCGCTGGATCGCGTTCTCGGCAGCGGGTTCGATGTTGCTGCTTGCCGTATCGAACCACATTACGCAGAACGTGGCGAGCGTACCGTTGCTGTGGTTGCTGCCACTCACGTTGTATTTGCTCACGTTCATCCTCACCTTTGACGGCACTGATTGGTACAAACGCAGTTTTTACGCCGGGCCTTTTTTTGTGATGGTGATCGGCATGTGTTTTCTGCTGGTCGACAAGGATTTTCAGTTCGATCTGATCGTGCAGACCAGCGTTTTTTGCGTGGGCTTGTTCGTTGTCTGCATGATGTGTCATGGCGAACTGGTGCTGTCGAAACCCGCGCCGCAGCACCTCACGCGCTTCTACTTGCTGGTGTCGATTGGCGGTGCGCTGGGCGCGTTAATGGTGAGCGTTGTTGCACCACTGTTGTTTTCAACTTACATTGAGACAGCGGTGGCGTTGCTGATCGCGGCGCTGCTGTTTATTCCGGTCGCGCAAGCTGCACACCCGTTTCTGCAGTGGCTTGCCGTGCTTCTCGCCATCGGTGTGGTCGGCACGGGCGCATGGTTTGTCAAGCAGGAGCACAACAACGCCATTGAAGTGACGCGCAATTTTTATGGCGTGCTCAAAGTAAAGTCGTACGACGATATGGGCAGCGAAAATTATCTGCTGCGTCTGGTCCACGGCGCGATCTTGCACGGCGAGCAGTATTTGCACGAAAAATGGCGCTACCAGCCCACCACGTACTACACGCCGACGTCGGGCTTTGGGCGCGCTGTAAATGCGCAGCGCGAGATGGCACCGCAGACCAACAACCAGCAGCGCATCGGCATGATTGGGCTGGGCGTGGGCACGGTCGGCGCGTATTGTCGTGAGGGTGACGTCTGCCGCATCTATGAAATCAATGCCGAGGTCGAGCGCCTGGCGCGCAAACATTTCACCTACCTTGTCGACAGCAAGGCCACGCCGTTGGTGATCATTGGCGACGCGCGCTTGTCGCTTGAGCGAGAGGCTCCTAATCAATTCAACGTGCTCGCGGTGGACGCGTTTTCCGGCGATTCCATTCCGATGCACTTGATCACGCACGAGGCGGTACGTGGCTTCATGGGACACCTTGCGAGCAACGGAATCCTCGCGTATCACGTGTCCAACAGGTTCCTGAATTTGCCGCCGGTACTTGCTGAAATTGCGGAACGAGAGAAGCTGGTCGGCGTGGTCGTGGAAGACCCGGCGCAAAAGGACAACACGCTGCATTCATCGAGCACGTGGGTGCTTTTAGCGCGCAAAGATGGTGCGCTAAAAGGTATTGGCGATGCAGGCACGCCGCTCACACGCGTCGCTAATGCGCCGCTGTGGACTGATGACTTTAATAACCTTTTGTCCGTTGTTAAGTGGAAGCATTGATCGTTTTGGTGAAGGTCGTGTCTCTACTGGCACAGGTGATGTAAAAAAAATTCTTGTTTGATCAACGTTCCACATTCGGACGGCACGCACCCAACCGCGATGACGAGGATGTAGACTCGAATTGCGACTCATCCACAGCAAACCGTTAGGACAAAAATTTGTGTCCTCGTTACGGCGGTTTCTGTAACTTCATTTGTCACCGGAGACCTGCTTTGCCATACGCCCATCGCTTCCCCATTGGCCTGGCTCTAGCCAGCCTCGCAACTCTCGCCACCGTGGCGCTCACCGGCTGCGGCTCAGATGACGCCGTAGTTGTCAATACCCCGCCAGACTTCGTGGCTGGCACAACTATTCGAACCTCGTACGACGGCACCGCCGATGATTTGCTCACCGCTGGTCTGGGTAAAACAGGTGTGCAAAGCGCCGTATCCCCGATGATTGTCGATCCACTGAATCCTACGGCCACAGAGCTGCGCCGCTTGGCGATTTACAACAACTACCGCGCGCTGGTCGACATCACCACCAACGGCGGTTTTGGCGTGTTGTACGGTCCGAATGTGGACGCCGCAGGTGTGGCAAGTGCCAGTGAAGGAAAGCTCGCTGGTGTGGAATACACGGCTTACGCGGACGATGGTAGCGGCAAGCAACGCGTGGCCATGGTGGTGCAAATCCCAATCACGCTCAACAAAGATGCGCCCTGCGTGATCACCGCTGCGTCATCGGGTTCGCGCGGCGTATACGGCGCAATTGCGACGGCCGGTGAGTGGGGGCTAAAGAAGGGGTGTGCGATCGCCTATACCGACAAAGGTACCGGCAACGCTGCCCATGATCTGACGACAGGCACGGTGTTTGATCTGCGGGGCGTGCCGACCACCACGGCCGCCAATGGGCAGTTTGTGGCCACCCCGCCAACCGGCACGACAGCCAATAATCGGATTGCTTTCAAACATGCGCATTCGCAGCAAAACCCGGAAAAAGACTGGGGCAAATTCACCTTGCAGGCGGTGAAATTCGCGCTCTACGCGTTGAACCAAGAACATGGATCGTCGGTTAATGGCGTAAAAACGGTTCGCTATACCGCTGCCAACACGTTGGTGATTGCATCCAGCGTGTCCAACGGCGGCGGCGCTGCGCTGCAAGCCGCTGAGCTGGATAGCGAGGGTTTGATAGATGGCGTAGCCGTGGGCGAGCCGCAAATTCAACCGGATGGTAGTGGTGGTGCCGTTGTCAAATTTGGCACCACCATCGTTTCCAATGGCGGCAAGAGTTTGCTCGACTACACCGCGCAAGCCATGCTTTACCAACCGTGCGCTGCGCTTTCGACCTCGCTTGCCGCAGCACCTGGCGTGGCGTTTGTCAATGTGGCGGCGGCCACCGGTCGGTGTTCGTCGCTCGCTGCAAAAGGCCTTCTCACCTCGACCAGCACAGCGGCCCGAGCCGACGAAGCGTTGGCAAAAGTTCGTGCTGCGGGCTGGCTGCCTGAGTCTGACTTGTTGCTGCCGTCCCACTTTGCCTTTGCTGTGCCAGCCATTGCCGTCACCTATGTGAATACCTATGCTCAGGCCAATGTTGCCGACAACATTTGCGGGTATGGCTTCTCGGCGACCGGTGCAGACCTTAAACCTGTGACCATAGCGCCCGCGGTCTTCATGCGCTTGTTCGGCACCGGCAACGGTATCCCGGCAACCAGTGGCATCAACATTGTCAACTTCAACAATCCCACGGGCGCAATTGTTGAAGGGGCGGGCTCGGCGTCGGCAGGTACCGTGTTCGACTATAACCTCGATGGCGCGCGCTGCATCGCAGGTAAATTGTCTGACGCAACGGTTGCGGCCAACGTCAAGGCGGTGCAGCGCAGCGGTAAGCTGCAAGGCAAACCCACCATCATCGTGCATGGTCGCAATGACGCACTGGTGCCGGTTAACCACACGTCGCGCCCGTATGTCGCGCAAGCGAAGACCGCAGACGCCAACAACAAAGTGACCTACATCGAAGTCACCAACGCGCAGCACTTTGACGCGTTCATCGGCAACGCACTTCTGGCCGGCTATGACACGCGCTTCATTCCGTTGCACGTCTACTTTAACCGGGCGATGGACGCTATGTACGATCACCTGAAATCGGGCAAGGCGCTGCCACCGTCGCAGGTGGTGCGCACCACGCCACGTGGCGGCACATCTGGCGCGGCGCCCGCCATCACCGCAGCAAACGTGCCCGCATTCAGCGCGGCACCGGTTGCCGCCGATGCGATCACGTTTAGCGCTAACACGCTGACTATTCCGCAGTAAGGCGCGGTCTGGCTAGTGTGGCAGGCAGGCGGCTTTAGATGCCGCGTGCCTACTGCGAACCCAACTATTTTCAGCACCCCTGTCGTGCCTTCATTCGCATGAATCAACTTCAGCAGCGCCGCCTTGTCCTTTCGGCAATACTTGCCGCACCGATTGCACCCAGCGTCCTGGCGCAAGACGCGACGGCACCCGGAGAAGAGGTGCCCTACGTGCAGACGCCCCCGTTGGTGGTGCGACGCATGTTGCAAATGGCGGACGTAACCTCTCGCGATCTACTCTGGGATTTGGGCTCCGGCGATGGGCGCATTGTGATCGCTGCGGCGAAGCAGTTTGGCGCGCGCGGCGTGGGCTATGAAATCGAGCCCGCACTCATTCTGGAGAGTCGCGGGCTCGCGCGGCAGGCGGGCGTAGCCTCGCGTGCGAAGTTTATGCAGCGTGATTTGTTCGAACTCGCGTTTGTCGAACCTTCGGTGGTCACGTTGTATTTGTTGCCTGAATTCAACATGAAATTGCGCCCGCTATTGCTCTCGCAAATGCGCCCCGGCTCGCGCGTGATCTCACATGAATGGGACATGGGCGACTGGCGAGCCGACGAGACACTGCTGGTGCCATCACCCGAAAAGCCGCACGGCACGAACCGTGAACACAAGGTCATGTTGTGGGTGATTCCGGCACCTGTCACAGGGCGTTGGCGGGTGGAAACCAGCGAGGCGCACGCAGCAAGCGGCCTGATGATTGACCTAAGCCAACGCATTCAGGAGGTGAATTTGAAGACTGCAAAGGGCAAGGCATTGTGGGCTCACTTGCGCGGCACCGCACTGTCGATTGCGTGGATGGATGGCGCGTCGCGCTGGGCGATGCGCGGCGAGGTGATCGGCAATCTTTGGCGCGGCGAAATGCAGCGCATCGGCAATTGGGCAAACACGAGCGGTGCGCCTAAGATCAAGTTTTTGGCAACGCGCGCAGTTTAGTTTTTCAACAGCTTTTGACAGCCTGGTCAGCGGGCGGCGCGATCGGTCGTGGGGGATTTACGCTGCAAGTCTCACCGGCCAGTCGTCAGGCACCGGCGGCTGGGGCCCCCAGAACGCCAGCACACGGTCAATGCGACCATCCGCCGTCAATTCCACGACTGAGTGCCCACTTGCGGCGATTTCCCCATTGGGGCCGACAATGGCCATGGCAAAGTGGCCTGTATTGCTAAAGCAGACAAGCCCGCTGGTGGCAACGAGGCGGCATTCAGGCCAATTAGTGTGAAATCCATCGATCTTCTCCGAGATCTCTGCGTATCCGACAAAAACTCGAGCAGGCCCCCAAATTTCAGCGCTTGGCGACAGGCTTTGCTCAAGCATTGCCATTCGTTTCGCCAAATCGCGCTCTGCAAACGCATCTAAATACCATTGGAGCGGCAGAGAGAATGAATAGGTTTCCATAGGATCAACGTTCGTGATTCAAGCAGATTACACGATTTATGCTGTCCTTGAGTCGGCGCACACGCGGGTTATCTCTGGGTGCGCGGCAATCGGTTAGTCACGCGCCAGCTGATGCGGTCGCGTGTTGTCGTAGTTCTCAAACGGCTGATGAATCCAAGGGCTGTTCGCGAGGAATTCGACAAAGTAGTCCGGGTTGAACATCGACACGCCTTTTTTCCAGATCACGGCGGTTTTAACGTCCGTCAGATGCGGGTAACGGGCGGGCAGCTCGTGCTTGATCACGTTCAACGTGTGGCCAGAATCGGCGAGGTCGTCAACCACCAGCACCCTCGGGCCCAGGGTAGCGCTGGTCATCGTGAGGTGTTCGGAGACGAGCAACTTGCCACGCACCGTGCCGCCTTCTTCAACGTAGCTGGATGTGCTCATGATCGCCAGCGGCTTGTCGAAAATGCGCGAGAGCTGGTCGCCCACACGCAAGCCCCCGCGAGCAATGCAGATGATGCTGTCGAACTCCCATTTCGAATCGTGCACTTGCAACGCAAGTAGATCGATCAGGCGGTGATAGCGTTCCCAGGTTACGTATAGATGGCCGGTTTCAGTCATTTGTTGCGTCCAGATCGCTCCTGCACTTTGTCGCAACGGTCTTGCCGTACTTACGTACTGTCTGCGACCGTTGCTTCGCGTTCACGAACGATTGTGAACGCAATAACAAGTGTGGTTCCGTTGATGTTGTTAGTTAAGTGGATGCTGCATCAGAATCGTATCATCGCGCTCGAAGCCAGTGGAGATCAGCGCGATCGGCACGCCGGTCAACGCCTCCACGCGCTTCAGATAGCTCTGTGCGCTCATTGGCAATTGCTCAAACTTGCGCACGCCGAAAGTGGTTTCTTTCCAGCCGGGCATCGTTTCATAAATTGGCTTGCAATCGGCCACGGCTGCGGCGCCGTACGGCAGGCGATCAATGACTTCACCCCGGAAATCGTAGGCCGTGCAGATCTTGATTTCGTCCATGCCGTCGAGCACGTCGAGCTTCATGATGGCCATGCCGTCGACGCCGTTAATTTCGAAACTGCGTTTGAGCGCCGGCACGTCAAGGTAGCCGCACCGACGCGGGCGACCGGTGACCGAGCCGAATTCATTGCCGCGTTTGGCGAGGCCCGCCCCGACGTCATCGAACAACTCGGTCGGGAACGGCCCTGCGCCGACGCGGGTGGTGTACGCCTTGGTGATGCCGAGCACGTAGTCGATCATCCGCGCGCCCACACCGGCGCCGGGGCCGGCGGCGCCGGAAACGCAGTTGCTGGACGTGACGAATGGATAGGTGCCGTTGTCAACGTCAAGCAGCGTGCCCTGCGCGCCTTCAAACAGTAGCGGTTTGCCGTGGCGCCGGGCCTCAACCAGCGCGTGCGAGACGTCGGCCAGCATCGGTTCCATGTCCTTGCCCGCCTTCAGCAGCATGTCGAAAGTTTGCTGAAAATCCACCTCTGGCGCGTTGAGATAGTTCTTCAAAATGAAGTTGTGATATTCGAGCACCTCGCGCAACTTGGCTTCTAGCGTGGGCTCCAGCAGGTCATGCAGACGGATGGCGCGGCGCGCAACTTTGTCTTCATACGTTGGGCCGATACCGCGACCGGTGGTGCCGATTTTGGCGTCACCGCGCTTAGCTTCGCGCGCCTGGTCGATGGCGACGTGATACGGTGCGACGACAGGGCAGGCGTGAGCGATTTTCAGGCGCGAGCGGACTTCGACGCCCGCGGCTTCCAGCTCGCCGATTTCCTTGAGCAAATCGTTCGGCGAAACGACAACGCCGTTGCCCAGGTAGCAGGTGGTGTGCGGATGCAGGATGCCTGACGGGATGAGTCGCAGCACCGTCTTTTTGCCATTGATGACCAGCGTGTGACCCGCGTTGTGGCCGCCCTGAAAGCGCACCACTCCGTGCACCTGCTCGGCGAGCCAGTCAACAATTTTTCCCTTACCTTCGTCACCCCATTGGGTGCCGATGACGACGACGTTACGTGGCATTTTTTGAGTTCCAGAGTTCAGAGATACGAGGTTGTGCGGTTTTGCTCCCTCTCCCTGGGGGAGAGGGCGGGGGAGAGGGAGGTGCTGTAGTAGCAAAGGTGGCGTTCCAAACACCCTCTCCCCAACCCTCCCCCCAGAGGGGAGAGGGCCTGCAGTACGGCGTTACAGATCATTGGTGACTTCCGTCAACGCCCGCAGATCAACAAACGAAAATCCGGTAGCAGGCCGCGCTCGTGTGTTGCCCTGCGTGAAAGCCTCACCGACGCCGTCGTAGCGCCCACCGCGCGCAACGACGTGCGTGGTGCGTTGCAGATAGGCGACGAAAACGAGGCCGGTGTGATAGTCAAGGCCCGGCAAATCGGCCAAGTCGAGCGAGCATTGCGCGCCCGCGTCGGTGATCGCAGCGGCAACCGCTTCAAGCTGGTCAAGCGCGGCAGAAATGGTTGCGTTACGCGGCAACGCTGCGCGTGCACGCTGCAACACCATTTTGGCGGGGCCAAACAGGGTCGTGAGCGCTTCGAGAGAGCTTCTGGCTTCCACCGGCAACGATCTGATCTCGGCGAGCGCGCTGGTGCTTTTTGCGGCCAGCGCGGCGTCGGCTTCCTGCGTGGCTTTCGGCGACAGTTCAAAGTGCTGCGCCAGCGCTTTGAATACCGCGACATGGCCGCAGTCGAGCAACAACGGTGCGGCACCGGCGGCGCGGGCGGAGTCGATCATGAGTTTGACGATTTCGATGTCGCCGTCAACTGTTGCTGCGCCAAACAATTCTGCGCCAACCTGGGTCAGCGCCCGGCTGCTGCCGATACTTGCGTGGGTGCGCAACACTTCGCCGGCGTAGCAGTAGCGCCGCTCGTTGGTGCTTTCCGTAGCGCCGTGGTAGGTTGCATCAATGCGCGCCACTTGTGGCGTGATGTCCGGACGAACGCCGAGCAGCATGCCGGAAATCGGATCGATCAGCTTGAACGTGTTGTGCTCAAGGTCTTGCCCAGTGCCAGTCAGTAGCGCTTCGAGATGCTCAATCAGCGGCGGATTGACCAGTGCGTAGCCCGCCGCGGCGAACGCATCTAGCAGCGCGCGGCGCGTTTGTTCCATACGTGCTGCCTCGGGTGGCAGCACATCTTCAACGTAGTCGGGGAGAACCCATTTGCGCATGGCGCGGGGGAGGCGCTGTTTTGGCTGTGGGCCAAACGAAACGCGGGAGTTAATGACAGCGAATTCTACTGAAGCAGTTGAATCGGGCGCGCAATCAAACGGTTGGGCGCATTCATGGATCAACATAGCTTTTGTCTGTAATCCCCATCAATATTGGGCTAGCTACCGAAAACGACCAAACCCGACAAACCGAATTTATTGCTATTCAGTCCAATTGCGGTGGGCTTTTCGTTAAAAAGCTGTGTCGATCTATCAGTGCCTGAAGTGTGTGATTTTCTGTAGCTGCGACGAAAGCTGCGCGCTTACACACAAATTCTGTGCACCTTGTCTGGTTTTGCTTCCAGCCCACGTTCTTAGCGGTAACAGCAAAAGCGCCCTCAGTTTTCAAAAAGGATCACCCTCATGTCTATCACCGTTTCATCAAGCATCGCGATCACTGAATTCGATGCATTGACGCCACACAACAGCGCGCCGATTTCTCGGCAGACCAACACCGCGTTTTTTTCGGGCGCAGGGATTTCGCTGGTTCGCCGTGTCAGCGCCGGTTTGTGTGCTGTCGCGCCCAACAGCGCCGCCGCCATCGCTGAAAAAATGATCGCCACGCCGCCGCGACATCAGCCCCGTGCATGGGAGCAGACTTTGCTGCAAACCGCAGAGCGCTCTGTGGTGAGGGTCGGTACGGTGCGTATTCCGGTGGCCGCATGGGGGCAGGGACCCACCGTGCTGTTGGTGCATTCATGGGGCGGTCGCGGCACGCAAATGGGGCGCTTGGCCGTTGCGCTGGTCGCTGCCGGATATCGTGCGGTGAGTTTTGATTTGCCAGCGCATGGCGAGGCGGGCAAGGGTGCTACGGACATGGTGGAGTGCGCAGCGGCCATCAATTCCGTGGCGAATGCGGTGACCCATACGTTCGGCCCGTTGCACGGCGTCATCGCGCATTCGTTCGGTGTGATGGCAACGCTACTTGCATCCCGTGATCACGGGATGAACATTCCGCGACTTGTGAGCATTGGTGCGTTCGAACACTGCCGCTGGTTCGTTGAGGCCGCACGCGAGCACTTGAATTTGAGTGAGGCTGTTGCACAGCGCATTCGTGACCGGTTTGAAGCGCGCCACGGCCATCGTGTGATGTGGAACACCCTCTCGGTGGTGGAGCTGTTGCGCGCCGCGCGCTGCGCAACGTTGGTTGTGCATGACCGATTTGATCGCGAAGTGCCGTACTCGCATTCGCACGCGCTGCGCACGGTGGGCGCACACATTGAGGCGTCACCCACGGTGGGGCTCGGCCATCGCCGCACGCTGTCCGACGCGGGGGTGATTGCTGCGAGTGTGGCGTACTTTAATCGTGTTCCTTGCCAGCAAATATCAGGTTGACGCGCAGGTTGATGTCGATGCACACTTTGAGCAGCCCGCAGGTTTGATAGCGGCAGGATTCGAACTCGCAAAGGCAACGCATGACCCCAACCCAACCGACCAGCGTCACCGAACTCATCAAAGCGGCTGACAATAATGTGCCGCTCGTCGTCAACAAGCTGTTCGACCTGCTCTACAAAGATTTGCGCCGCGTGGCCAACGCGCGCCTGCATGCCAATGGACGTGCGCCGGACATGTCGGCGACGGTGCTGGTGCATGAAACCTACGAGCGCCTGGTTCAGCTGCAAGAGCTGCGCGTGGCAGACCGCAAACAATTTTTCACCTACGCGGCCACTGTGATGCGCTCGGTCATCGTAGATATGGCCCGCGCCCGCCTGGCCGACCGACGTGGCGGCGGTGTGCCTGACGTCGCCATCAACACGCTGATGGAGGCAAGCCTTGCCAGCCCGCTTGACGACAGCGTGGTGCAGATCAATGACGCGCTGGAGCAGCTTGCCGCCGTCGAACCGCGCTTGGCGCAAGTCGTTGAAATGCGCTACTTTGGTGGGCTGAGTATGGTGGAAATTGCCGAGGCGATGGACGTCACCGAACGCACCGTCGCCCGCGACTGGACAAAGGCGCGGGCTTTGTTGGCGGCGATGCTTTCCGGATGAGTTTCACACAGCGAACGCTCGCCATAGAAGGCGCGGTATTGCCGCGACCGCACCGCTCGCGCGCCTGCTCACGGCAGCGCCGCGCCGACAACGCTGTGCTTGTGAGCGCAAAGTAAATCATTGAATTGCAAACTATGGCACTCACCCCTGACCAACTGAGAAACCTTTCGCGCCTGTACGACCGCTGGCAAAGCGGTGATGCGGCGGCTCGCGATGCCGTGCAGCGCGAGGTTGACGCCGCGGGGGCTGACGTCGCAAG
>JAYSUK010000139.1:0-4971 GCA_043719085.1 Burkholderiales bacterium
GATCTGGTCAATTGCGATGCCAAAGAAATCGTGTGGACTTCTGGGGCAACCGAGTCGATCAACCTCGCCGTTAAGGGCGCTGCGCAGTTCTACAAAGACAAAGGTAAGCATCTCATTACGGTGAAGACCGAGCACAAGGCCACGCTCGACACCATGCGCGAGCTGGAGCGGCATGGCTTTGACGTCACGTACATGGACGTGATGGAGAACGGCCTGATCGACATGAATGTGTTCAAGGCCACACTGCGCCCTGACACGGTTCTGGTGTCGATCATGATGGTGAACAACGAAATTGGCGTCATTCAACCGATCAAAGAGATCGGCGAAATCACCCGCGCCAAGGGCATCATTCTGCATGTCGATGCAGCGCAGGCGACCGGAAAAGTGGTCATCGATCTGGCCGATTTGAAGGTCGACCTGATGAGCTTCTCGGCGCACAAAACCTATGGCCCGAAAGGCATGGGTGCATTGTTCGTGCGCAAGAAACCGCGCATTCGTTTGGAGGCGCAAATTCACGGCGGAGGTCACGAGCGCGGCTTTCGCTCGGGCACGTTGGCCACGCATCAAATCGTTGGCATGGGCGAAGCGTTCCGTCTGGCCAAGCTCGAAATGGCGACCGAGAACGAGCGCATCCGCATGCTGCGGGATCGTCTCTACAACGGCTTGAAGGACATTCCCGAAGTGTTCATCAACGGCGACATGGAGCAGCGCGTTCCGCACAACCTGAACATCAGCTTCAACTACGTTGAAGGCGAGAGCCTGATTATGGGCGTGAAAGAAGTGGCAGTGAGTTCGGGGTCGGCGTGTACCAGCGCGTCGCTGGAGCCGAGTTACGTATTGCGTGCGTTGGGCCGCAGTGACGAACTGGCACACAGCTCAATTCGCATGACGGTCGGGCGCTTCACCACCGAGCAGGATGTTGATAGCACCATTGCTACGATGAAACGCACGGTCGAAAAGCTGCGCGCGATGAGTCCGCTTTGGGACATGCACTTAGATGGAATTGATATATCGCAAGTCCAATGGGCGGCGCATTGAAAACCGCGCTGACGGGCGCGCTGCGGCGTTGCTTGTCTCCTAGCGTACTTATGTACGCGTCGGCGACAAGCGCCTTGCGTCGCATCCCGCTATATACCCAAGTGCGGCGGTTTTCGGAGAATTTAATAGGGTGGGCACTCCGTGCCCACCGATTAGGTAGTTAAGTAAGAGGTAACAAAATGGCATACAGCGAAAAAGTAGTTGATCACTACGAAAACCCCCGCAACGTCGGCGCGTTCGGCAAAGATGAAGCGGACATCGGCACCGGCATGGTCGGTGCGCCCGCCTGTGGTGACGTGATGAAGTTGCAGATCAAGGTTGGCGCGAACGGCATCATCGAAGACGCAAAGTTCAAGACCTATGGTTGCGGCTCCGCAATTGCATCGTCATCGCTTGTGACCGAATGGGTCAAGGGAAAAACGCTTGACGAGGCGATGAGCTTGAAGAACACGCAAATTGCCGAAGAGCTCGCGTTGCCGCCAGTGAAAATTCACTGCTCAATCCTCGCCGAAGACGCGATCAAAGCTGCGGTGCTGGACTACAAAGCGAAGCACGCAGTAACTACATAGGTTTTGGCCTGTCCCTTCGCCCGCCGGGGGAGGGAGTTAAAAGCATCACCCGTCACGAAGGTTTTTATGCCAGTCACACTCACCCAAGCCGCCGCCAACCACATTGAAAAATACATTGCCAAACGTGGCAAAGGTATTGGTATTCGTCTGGGCGTGAAGACCACGGGCTGCTCCGGCCTCGCCTACAAACTCGAATATGCGGACGAATCGCAACCTGAAGATATGGTGTTCGAAAGCTACGGCACCAAAGTGTTGATCGATCCGAAAAGTCACACTGTGCTCGATGGCACCGAACTCGACTTTCAGCGCGAAGGCTTGAACGAAGGATTCAAGTTCAACAACCCGCACGAGAAAGCGCGTTGCGGTTGTGGCGAGTCATTTACGGTTTGAGTCGCGCGCGCTCCAGCAGGAGTTTCGTAGGGGCACTCCGTGCCCACCAAGCCTCAGCAAAACAACCCAATCCGCGACGCGACGCTGCGGTGGACAGAGGCTGCCGACTCTACAAATGAGGCTCATAGGTAGCGAACAATATGAATCACTTTTCTACGTTTAAGCTGCCATCAACCTTCGCCGTCGACGTGACCGCGCTCTCCGCTCGGTACCGCGACCTGCAAGGTGCCGTGCATCCTGATCGCTTTGTGAACGCAACCGACACGGACAAGCGCCTTGCGATGTCGCGCACGGTGGACATCAACGAGGCATACACCACGCTAAAAGATCCAGTACGCCGGGCAATGCATCTTTTGTCGCTGGTGGGTGTTGACGGTCTTGATGAGAAAAACACCACCATGCCCGCTGACTTTTTGATGGAACAAATCGACTGGCGCGAAACGCTCGCGGATGCACGTTTGAAGGAAGACGATGATCGGCTTGAGGAGATGTCCGACGAGCTTGCGACCACGCTGAGCTCGCTAGGTGACACGTTCGATGCGGCCTATCGCGGTGAACACTTCGCCGCAGCCACCACGCTCGCGCGCAAGATGCGATTTATGCAAAAACTCGCCGAAGAGGTTGACTGTGCGCTCGCCGATTTGGATGGTTGAGATAATGTGATGAATACTTTCCTATTTCGTCGTTCCTGCGACGGCAGGAACCCAGCGCCTTTTCATGGCAAAGCGACAAGCGTGGCAGTCACAATTCGCTAGGACTCGGCCCTCCCAGGGCGACGAAAAGTTTTTATTGTTTGCGGTAACAAATGGCCTTCTTACAAATCTCCGAACCCAACGAAAGCCCCGAGCCGCACACGCGGCGCCTTGCCGTGGGCATTGATCTGGGCACCACCAACTCGCTGGTCGCGTCCATTCGCAATTCGGTATCCGAATGTTTGCCTGATGAAGCGGGCGTCATCATGCTCCCGTCGGCTGTACATTACGGCGAACGCGGTGTGATCACCGTGGGCGCTGAGGCCATCGCGCATCGCGGCGACGATGCGCTCAACACCATCACCTCGGTCAAGCGCTTCATGGGCCGCAGCGTCGCTGATCTGCGTGATGAGTCAAGCGCGCGATACAGTTTCACCACGCCGTCAGGAGACGGCAAAGGAACTCTTAAGATCAACACACGCCACGGTGCAATGTCGCCGATGGAAGTATCGGCAGAAATTCTGCGCTCACTGAAAGAGCGTGCCGAGCAGAGTTTGGGCGGGCCGCTTTACGGTGCGGTAATCACGGTGCCCGCGTACTTCGACGATGCGCAACGTCAAGCGACCAAAGACGCAGCAAAGCTCGCGGGACTGAACGTGTTGCGACTGCTCAATGAGCCAACCGCTGCCGCAGTTGCCTATGGTCTGGAGCAAAAATCCGAAGGCACCTATCTCATTTACGACCTCGGTGGCGGCACGTTTGATGTGTCAATTCTTCGCCTCACGCGTGGCGTGTTTGAAGTGCTCGCAACGGCGGGCGACACGCATCTGGGCGGTGACGATTTTGACGCGTCGCTTGCGAAGTATGCGTTTGACACTTGGGCATTGACCCGGGCGTTGTCGCCCGCAGGCCAGGCCAATTTGAACGCTGCATCGCGGGTTGCGAAAGAGGCGCTGACCACGGCCGACGTGGCAGAAATCAAGCTCGATTGGGGTTGCGGTTTCGGCAGCACGGTGGAAGTCACGCGCGAAAAATTTTTTGAGTTGACGCAGCCGTTGATTGATCGCACGATGAGCGCGGTGAAACGCACGTTGCGCGATGCAAAACTCAAGCCTGACGCGATTGACGGGGTGGTACTCGTCGGCGGGGCGACGCGTATGTCGCAAGTGCGCGCCGCGCTTGAGACGCATTTTGGCAAGCCACCACTGACCACCATGAATCCGGATGAAGTCGTGGCGCTAGGCGCTGCTATTCAGGCCGATCAGCTTGCGGGTAATGCCAAAGCGGGCGATGAACATTTATTGCTAGACGTGATTCCGCTGTCGCTTGGTATCGAGACCATGGGTGGGCTCGTAGAGAAAATAATCCCTCGCAATTCGACTATTCCAGTGGCGAAAGCGCAGGAATTCACGACGTTTAAAGACGGCCAAACCGCGATGGCGTTGCACGTTGTACAGGGCGAGCGCGAACTGGTCGCTGATTGTCGCTCGCTCGCTCGATTCGAGTTGCGTGGCATTCCGCCGATGGTCGCGGGCGCTGCGCGAATTCGCGTCACGTTTCAGGTAGATGCGGACGGTTTGCTCGCGGTGAGTGCAGAGGAAACCAGTACGCACGTTCGCACCGAAGTCACGGTGAAGCCAAGTTACGGCCTTGCTGATGGCGAGATTGCGACGATGCTGCAAAGTGCGTTTGCCAGCGCAAACACGGACATGCAGGCGCGTGCATTGGCCGAGGCACGCGTCGATGCGCAGGCGTTGGTTGATGCGCTCACCAAGGCGCTGAGCGTTGATCGTGCTTTGCT
Source organism: Burkholderiales bacterium (assembly GCA_043719085.1). Lineage (GTDB taxonomy): Bacteria > Pseudomonadota > Gammaproteobacteria > Burkholderiales > Casimicrobiaceae > Casimicrobium. The sequence continues at coordinate 4,491 of JAYSUK010000139.1, forward strand.
GTCGGATACCGAACACGCCGCGCTCACGTCGCAAGTCGCGCACCTGAAACAGCTCGCAACGGCTGCCGATCACCGCGCGATTGTGCGTGCCGCTGAAGCGTTGAATATCGCGAGTACCGAGTTCGCAGGTCGACGCATGGATCGCGCCGTGCGCGAGGCGTTGACCGGTAAAAATATTGAAAAGATTGTGTAGTTCGCATGGCCGTTATCAAGATACTCCCGAATCCCGAGCTGTGCCCCAACGGCCTCACGTTTGAGCCGAAACCGGGCGTCACGTTATGCACGGCGATGATTGACGCCAACATTGGCATCGAGCACGCGTGCGACCAATCGCTCGCCTGCACCACCTGCCACGTCATCATCCGCGAAGGTTTTAACTCGACGGGCGAAATGAGCGAGGACGAAGAGGATTTGCTTGATCGTGCCTGGGGGCTGACCGGCGTGTCGCGCTTGTCGTGTCAGGTGAAAATTGGTGACGCTG
>JAYSUK010000140.1:0-4967 GCA_043719085.1 Burkholderiales bacterium
ATGACGGCCCAATTGATGAACTGCGGCACGTAATACAGCAGGAACGCGCCGACGATCACGGTGACGACGCTGCTCTGCCAATTGGCGAACAGGTTGCTCTTGACCCACGGCATCAGGCCCTCGGTATTGACCGGCGCAGGACGCGAAGGCAGCGACTGGAAGATGATGGTTTCAGCCATGACTAGCGCTCCTTGATGGCTGATTTCGCGTTATACCAGCCCATGAACAGCGAGGTTAGCAACGACGTGGTGAGATAAACCGCCATGATCAGCGCGATGCACTCCACAGCTCGACCGGTCTGGTTCAGCGCCGTGTTCGAGATCGACACCACATCCGGGTAACCGATGGCAACCGCGAGCGAGGAGTTTTTTGTGAGATTCAAAAACTGATTGGTCATCGGCGGGATGATCACGCGCAGCGCTTGGGGCAACAGAACCTGCTGCATTTCCTGACCGGTCGACAAGCCTAATGCCTGCGACGCTTCCGATTGCCCGCGAGCTACCGACTGAATGCCCGAGCGGACTACTTCCGCAACAAACGCAGCGGTGTAGAGCGTCAGGCCGAGTAATACGGCCATGAACTCAGGCGTTAGCGCGCCGCCGCCTTCGATGGCGAATTCGCCCTTCTTCGGCAGCATGAATTCTGAGGGTGCGCCCCCTGCCAGCCAGCCCAGAATGCCGCCGACAATGACGACGGCCACCGGCAACCAGAACATGCTGCGCAGTGCCCCGGTTTCCTCAAATTTTGTTTGCGCCCAGCGCCGGTAAAACCATGCTCCGACACCACCCGCAATCAGGCCCATCAAGACCCACAGATGGCCAGCCTCCCACACCGGGGCGGGGAAAGTGAAGCCGCCCTTGCTGAGGAAGAAGTGACCGACCTGCTTGGCGTCCGCGATGTCGGGCAAAAACTCGGTGAACAGCAAGTACCACATCAGCAGTTGCAACAGCACAGGCACGTTGCGGAACAGCTCAACGTACGCCTGACACAATCCGCGCACCAAACCGTTGCGCGAAAAACGGCCAACACCGATCAGGGTGCCGAGGATGGTGGTCAGAATGATGCCGACGATAGCCACCCGCAGCGTGTTCGAAATTCCGATCAGGAATGCTTTCCAGTATGGATCGTTGGAGTCGAACGCGGTGAGCGATTCGCCGATGTCGAAGCCAGCGGGCTGAGTCAGGAAGTCAAAGCCGCTCTTGATGCCGCGAATGCGCATGTTTTCGGCGGTGTTGTGGGCAAGAAACCAAGCCACCCCTCCGATAACAAGCACTGCAACGATCTGGTAGAGCAGGCCGCGAAAGGCCTGGCTGCGCCACGACCAGTCACGTTTCGTAGGTGGTTTTCTTGGTGCAACTGCCATGCATGTCCCCGCAAATAATGTCGATACGGCGTCAGGATTTCTTGGTGGTCCTGTTAGAGAGAAGAGGCTCATTTGCAAGTCGCCAAACGAACCACCCTCACCCTAACCCTCTCGAATGAGGGGTTTGTCATCTCCGCCTCTCCCGCAGGCGGGAGAGGGACTTGGCGTTGCGAACGTCGTTCGCTAACCAAGGACGCGGCGAGCGGGATGCAGTGCGAGGCGCTGGTCGGCGACGCGTACTTCAGTACGCGAGTCGATCAGCAACGTAGCAATGCGCCCGCGCAGACCGTCCGACTTAGCGAACTGGGTAGGCGTACATGAGCCCGCCCTTATTCCACAGGTTATTGGCACCGCGTGGAAGTTTCAGTGCCGATTTCGGGCCCACATTTCGCTCGAACATTTCGCCGTAGTTGCCAGTTGCTTTCAGGGCTTTAGCCATCCACTCTTTGTCCAGACCGAGCAGCTTGCCCGTATCTTCGGTCGTGCCGAGCAGACGTTGAACCACCGGGTCGGTGCTGGTCTTCATCTGATCTACGTTGGCTTGCGTTACGCCATATTCTTCAGCTTCGAGCAAACCGTAAACCACCCACTTGACGATAGCAAACCATTCGTCGTCACCACGGCGAACCATCGGGCCAAGGGGCTCTTTGGAAATCAGCTGAGGCAGGATCAGATGCTCATCCGGCACTTTCGCTTCCTTGTTGCGAACCGACGCCAGACCCGATGCATCCGTGGTGTAGGCGATGCAACGACCCGCGAAATACGCACCGGTGGCAGCTTCTACTTTTTCAAACACGACAGTTTTGATGCCCAATCCGTTGGCTTTGGAGAAATCGGTCAGGTTTTTCTCGGTGGTGGTACCGGACTGCACGCACACGGTTTGACCCTTGAGTTGCTTGGCATCTTTGATCTTCGACTTGGTGGTGACCATAAAGCCCTGGCCGTCGTAATATGTCACCGCTGTTTGATGCAGACCGAGCGATGCGTCACGAGTCAGCGAAAACGTGGTGTTGCGCGCCAGCACATCGACTTCGCCGGATTGCAGTGCAGCGAAGCGCTGCTGTGCATTCAGAGGAACCCACTTGACCTTGGTCGCGTCGCCCAGCACGGCGGCTGCAATGGCTTTACAGGTGTCGGCGTCAAGGCCGGTCCAGTTGCCCGATGAATCGGCCTGCGAGAAACCTGCGAGGCCGGTGTTCACGCCACAAACTACCTGGCCTTTGGCTTTGATGCTGTCGAGCGTTTTGCCCGCGTGTGCCGGCAGTGCAGCCAATGCGCCTGCTGCCAACAGTGCGCTTAGCAGAACTTTCGTTTTTGAATGGGTCATTGAGTGAGTCTCCTTGGAAATGGTGCGCATCGGGTGCGCGAAATTGAGCGTGTTACGGCGTTGCTGCCTTGACCGTTCGGCGGGCATTACACCAGACAATCTAGTAGTTTGCATAGGCTCGGACATACGCAAACGGCATGCCATGATACGTAATTCAGAATATCTCGCAATTTAGTTTCAAAAACGCGGGGAATCCCTAATCGCGTGCGGTGCGCGGCGTCGACCCGTGACAGGTCAGCCGATTAAATGCAGCTCTAGCGAGGCCACCCCAGTCTGGGTGCCAAGCAGCACCACTGAGTCGCCCTGCTGAAATACAAAGCCTTCTTCGGGCCTCGCAATGCGTTGCCCGCCGCGCCGCACCAAAGTGATTTCAACGTCACCGCCACGAAATGCCGCAGCGACTTCGCCCCAGTTTCGCCCCACCGCATTGGCAGAGTCGCCGAGCAACACCGTGTGCAGCACGCGTGCGTCTTCCTCGCTTTCATTGCCATCGGAGGCCCCGCGATAGAAGCCCTGAAACAGGCTGTAGCGCTCCTCACGCACCGCCCGAATGCGCCGCAATACCTGCGTCAGTGGCGTTCCGAGCAATAACAACGAGTGCGATGCCAGCATCAACGAGCCTTCGAGGATTTCCGGCACCACCTCCGTTGCACCCGCCGCGAGCAGGCGATCAATCGGCTCGTCGTCGGTGGTGCGCACCACGATAGGGAGTTCCGGGTGGACGGCCTTGGCGGTGCCGATGATTTTCAGCGCTGCGTCGACATCGACGAACGACACCACCAACGCCCGTGCCCGCTCCACGCCCGCAGCGACCAGCGCCTCGCGCCGCTGCGCATTGCCAAACACCACGTTGCCGCCCGACGAACTCCCCAGGGCCTCTCGCACTCGCTCGGGGTCGTGATCCAGCGCCACGAAGCGCACGTTCTCGGCCTCTAGCAGACGTGCCAGATACTGGCCACTGCGTCCGTAGCCACAGATGATCACGTGATCCTGCCGCTCCATTGTCTCGCTGGCAATCTTGAAAATATCGGCCGAGCGGGCGAGAAAGTCGTTGGCCGTCATGCGCTTGTTGACGCGTTCCGCAAGTCGCGGCAAAAACGGCGCGGCGAGCATCGACAACAGCATCGCCGCAATCACAATCTGCGCCGCGCGCGGATCAAGCGCCCCGGTGGTCAGGCCCAACGTGAGAATGACAAATCCGAATTCACCGCCAGGCGATAACAGCGCAGCGGCGATATTCGCGTCCGCCATTTTCAGCCCGAAGCGACGCGCTAACGGCTGCAATATGGCCGTCTTGCCCATCAACAAAATGGCCAGCGTCAGCACCACCCAGCCCAGTTGTGTCGCGACGAATCCGCCGTCCAGTTGCATGCCTACTGATATGAAAAACATGCCGAGCAACACATCGCGAAATGGCCGAATGTCGTCTTCTACTTGCAGCTTGTATTCTGTCTCTGCGATCAGCATGCCCGCCACGAACGCGCCCAACGCGTGCGGCAAGCCGGCCAGATGACACAGCCATGCCAACAGCAGCGTCACCAGCAACACATTGAGCATAAAAAGCTCGCTGGTTTTACGCTGCGCCACGATGCGGAACCACGCACGCAACACCGGCTGCCCAAAGCCCAGCAATAGTCCCAGCAGCACGGCCACCTTGATCGCAATCCAGCCAACTTCGATCATGCTCATACCTCTTCCAACGCCCAGCGCGGGAAGCAAAATCAACAGCGGCACTACCGCCAGATCCTGAAATAGCAACACACCAATCACCGGTCGTGCGACCGGCGACGACAGCTCGTTTCTTTCGGCCAGCAGCTTTATGCCAATGGCGGTGGACGACATGGCCAGTGCCGCACCGAGCACAATGGCCGAGGCCAGCGTTTGCGAAAACGCCAGTGCGATGGCCGCAAACAGCAACAGCGACAGCACATACTGCGTGGCGCCCAAACCCAGCACCAGTCGCCGCATCGAACGAAACTGCGGCAACGAAAACTCAAGGCCAATCGAGAACATCAAAAACACAATGCCGTATTCAGCAATGGACTTCGCCTGCGCCGAATCCGGAATCAGCTTGAAGGCCTGCGGCCCCAGCAGCATGCCGACGATCAGGTAGCCGAGCAACGACGGCAAGCGCAAACGCCGACAAATCCCCACCGACAGCACGCTGGCGGCGAGCACGATGACGATGAGGGCAAGCGGAGAATTCATGTTGACTCCGAATCTAGCATCCTACTGCAGCCAGCGCTGCATCGTCTACGGCCTGCGCGCGGTCGCCTA
>JAYSUK010000015.1:0-6671 GCA_043719085.1 Burkholderiales bacterium
GCACGGCATGCTCGACACCCAGAGCATTTCGTTGCCGGCATCTTTAAGCGTGCGGTAAGTGAACTGATGAATTTGCGTCAGCTCTTCAAGGCATGCCTCGACATCTGCATGCACGCCGGTGATCAACTCAACCTGCGATTCGCTGAAGTCGGTGGTAATTCTTGAATGCGTCAGCGCCGAGCCGAGCGCCGCAGGATGCGGCGTCAGCGCTAATCCACCGCTCGGCTGTGAGCGCAAACTTTCCTTTTCAATGCCACGGCGCATGCCAGTGAGTTGGGCAGAGGAAAGTGCGCTAAGGCGTTGCTGCAAGCTGCTCATATCAATATCTGTGGGGTCGGGTTTTTTGATGACGCGGAGCTGGACGTTAGCACGCTGTTTCGTCGATATGGAGACAGACTTGAGAAACTCAACCGGGTAGCGCGTAGGATGGGTGGAGCGAAGCGATACCCATCAATCCGAGAAAACTTTCGCAAGCCAAATCCCGCGACCGGCGGGTTACGCGGCACGCATAGCTCGCCGTGATTCAACGTTTCCTGCGAACGTGCCGCTAACCCACCCTACGTCAGCAACGCTAGCCACCCAATTGCAACGCAGGCTCCTGCATCGCCGAAATCTGCTCGCGCAGCTCAAGCACCCGATCCTGCCAATAGCGCTGCGTGTTGAACCATGGGAACGCCGCAGGAAACGCCGGATCATGCCAGCGCCGCGCGATCCAGCCCGAATAGTGCAGCAGGCGCAACGTGCGCAGCGCCTCGACCAAACCCAGTTCGTTGTCATCAAACTCGCAAAAATCTTCGTAGCCCGAGATGATGCTGCGCAGTTGCTGGCCCATCGCCTCGCGATCCCCCGACAGCATCATCCACAAATCCTGCACAGCAGGCCCCATGCGGCAATCGTCGAAGTCGACGAAGTGCGGGCCGCCACCCGCGCCGGGTGCGCTGTGCGAGGCCCAAAGTACGTTGCTGGCGTGACAATCGCCGTGCAGCCGGATATTCTTGAACGCGCCGACCCGGTCAAATATCGCGCGAATCCCGTCCAGCGCCATCGCACTCACGCTCGACCACGCGGGCAATAAATCTGGGGGCACGAAATCGTTCGCCAACAAAAACTCACGCGGCTCAACGCCGAACGTTTGAATGTCCAGGGTAGGGCGTTCAACAAACGGATGCAGCCTGCCAATCGCGTGAATGCGCCCGATAAACCGCCCCATCCAGGTCAGCACATCATCGTTGTCGAGCTCCGGCGAACGCCCCGATAAACGCGACGTCACCGAGAAGCGAAAGCCCTCAAACTCATGCAGTGTTCGCCCGTTCAAAGTGAGCGGCGGCACCGCCGGAATCTCTCGCTCAGCCAACTCGGCCACGAACGCATGCTCTTCCAGAATCGCCGCGGTCGACCAGCGCTCAGGTCGATAAAACTTCGCCACCACGCTTGCACCTAACCCAGTAGGCAAGGGCTCCTCCAGCCATACCTGATACACGCGATTTTCGTAACTGTTCAGCGCAATCAACCGCCCATCACCGCGCAAGCCGCAGCACTCCAGTGCATTAAGAACCGTGTCAGGCGTGAGATGGGCGTAAGGCTGTGGCGATGTGGCGGAAGCAGGCATCACCGATTATCGCAAGCGCTTAGTCACTCACCGATCCGATCATGACAATGGGCGCGCAGAAGTCGAGTGACACCCCTGTAGTTGAGTGCGGATGAATCGTCTCTTCATCCGCCAGTCAAACCGTCGCCCTTGCCGCCCCGCGAACGCAACAACTTTCCCGCGCGGTCAAATTGCAACGCCGGCGGCGCGGCGCTGCCACACTTCGAGCGTTTCGGTGTGAACGTTGAGCCACGCTCGTCTTCGGTTATCGTGAGGGGTCGGTGAATCATCCAGATGGTGTCATTAGTGGCGGTAGCGATACCGGCGACCTTGCCCCAAAATCCAGTTATTCGGCAACGACTTCGACCACATTGCGCGGGCCACCCGTTGCAGCGGGCGCGCCTTCCACGCGCTGATCACCGTCGTGCGCGTGGACACCGACGACGACCAGCACAGCAATAGTGACGAAAAAACATTTCGAAATGCACGCATTGATGATGCTCCTTTAACGGGGAGTGAGAATCGTTTGAACGCGGTCACTGTGATTTCGCTTTCTGGGTGAAGCTGCTCGTATCTGTCGAACGCGCGACATGTAGTCCACAGCCTACACCATATTGAAAGCGCGTCCTACGGGTCGCACATCGAGTCGCGCCTACAGTCGTACATCTTCAAATTCTCGCCAGTAGCACCGCTATGAATGCACCCAAAATTGCCACCGTTACCGCACTGGCCGACCGAACATTAGGCTGGGCTGCCGAGCTTTTGGGGCGTGCCGTTGGCGCGCCATCACTGATTTCTGCGGGTCGGAATCGCCAGCTACGTGCAACCGTGTCGCGGCATTGCGCGCAGGTTGAAGCTGCGGCCAGCAAATCGATGCGCTCATGGAAATTGCCCGATACGCGCTTGCTCAACGTGCGCGTTAAAGGTGCTGTGCGATAACAGCGCCCGGCAATTTTCAGGGCGACACACCGGATGCGCCGCGACCTTTCAACGTAACTCGCCCAGCTTTCGATTCACATGCTTCAAAGTTACTGCTCGGCCACTTTCGTAGAACATTGATTCTTCCTGAGTCTTGCCGCCGCGCTCGCTGATGGGCTCGAATTTCTTGACCACGGCTGCTTCCACGAGCTCGGTGGGTTAGAGCGCGATTTCGGCCCAGTGAATGCGCTCGTGAATAACGCCGGTGCCGCCAGGCGAACGACCGCCGCCGAACTCACCGATGCGTCATGGCATGACGCAATGCAGGCCAAATTTTTCACCTACATCCACGTCATTAATCCGCTCATCAAAAAAGATGGGCGAACGCGGCAGCGGCGCGGTGGTCGACGTGATCGGCTCCGGCTGTAAGGTCGCGGCGGTCACCCACCTGTTTGGCGGATCCGCCAACGCCGCGCTCATGCTCGCCAGCGCAGGCCTCACTAGCGCGTACGCCAGCAAGGGCGCGCGCGTAAACGCCGTCAATCCCGGTCTCACGCTCACCGAGCGCCTGCACCGAGGCACGCAAGCCGTGGCATGACAACAAGGCATCAGCATGGAAGAAGCGCTAACCCGAGCCAAAGCCACCCGCCCGCTGGGCCGAACAGCAGAACCCAGCGAAATTGCCGATGCAGTGGTCTATCTCGTGTCAAACCGCGCTAGCTACATTACGGACGCGGTGGTTGCTATGGACGGGCGGTTACGCCGATGGTTATTTAACCGCATGACTTGTACTATAATTTGTACAAGTTAATTCCAATTCGCGGAGAAATCCCATGCAGATTGTCAATTTTTCGGATGCGCGTAGCAATCTTAAGGGCATCATTGACCGTGTGATTTCTGACGCTGATTACACGGTAATTGCTCGCCGTGACGCGCCGAATGCGGTCATCGTCTCGCAGGAATATTTCGACGCAATGATGGAAACGGTTCACTTGCTCAAAGTGCCCGCGAATGCGGCGCATCTCCAGAAGTCGATCACGCAATACCGCGAGGGTAAGGCCAAAGCGCGCAAACTGGCTGCAGCTGAGTAATCTGTCGTCGATATGGCTGAGGCGGGAAAGCTTGTCGCGTTCACGCACGCCGCGCGGCAGGACTACGTGTGGTGGCAAACGCAGGATAAGAAGACACTGCGCCGCATCAATCAAGTGATCGAGGCGACGTTACGCGACCCGTTCAACGGCATCGGCAAACCCGAAGCGCTGCGCGAAAATCTGAATGGTTTTTGGTCGCGACGGATAGATGATGCGAATCGGTTGGTCTACGCGGTTGAGGCAGAGCAGATTGTTGTGGTGGGCTGTCGATACCACTATTGATGTGCGGGTCTTTTGGGTGTCTGGCTCATGCAGACAGCAATGCCTGTGCACTATTAGCGTGCCGCGAAAGATACGCTAGAAGCGTATAATATTGAAATGGTTTTTATCGAACTCAGTCCATTCGTCACGTTTCGTGACGAACATTGGAATGACGATGAATTTCGCCACTTTCAAGCTTCGCTGATGCAGTCGCCGAAAGCGGGAGACGTGATTCGTGGCGGTGGTGGTTTGCGAAAACTACGCTGGCTCGCCCAAGGGCGCGGCAAGCGCGGCGGCGCAAGAGTCATCTACTATTTTCAGGATGCAAAAGCTCAGATTTACTTGATCTACGGCTACGTGAAGAGCGAGCGCGAAGACTTAACGCCCGACCAGGTGCGAACGCTTGCGAAACTCATGACGGATATGAAGGAAAGCGAACATGGATAAAACACATTTCGATCAGCTCGTCGCAGGCGTGAAGGAAATGAAGCGGCACATCGCGGGCAAATCTGTGCGCGGCGCGCGGGTCACCGAAGTTGCCGAACCCGATGTCAACGTGCGTGCCATCCGCGAAGCGGCGAGCATCAGTCAGTCGCAATTCGCAAAATTGATTGGCGTGAATTTGCGCACGCTGCAAAACTGGGAGCAACACCGCACCCGACCCACTGGGCCTGCGCGGGTGCTATTGAAGATTGTGTCGAACGATCCGAAGGCGGCGGTGGAGGCTATTAACCAATGAGTCTTTTCGCGCGCAAATAACTGTTCCGTTGGTGCGCCGCGCGATTGCAGTCCACGAGTCGCTTGTGGACGGTGCTTGGGTCAGAGGCGCTTATTTTTGCCAATTTCCATGAACTGCCGGAAAAACTCGTGATCGACGTCGAAGACGACCCTTTCGATTACTCCAAGCTTGAGATCTTCCATTAATTCGACCAATCGTTCTGAATCTACTAACTCAATTGGTAGTACCCCCTCTCGCGATGCTTCCTTGCTGGCTTCGCTGGAAAATCGGCTTGTCGTAAAAAGGATGCCTTTTTCAGCGCGACCCATGATCGCGTTGCGGAAATCACCGACCTCAGATCGAGAAACAGCGGTATTTTCGTTGTACCGCTTGCTTTGAAACAACACCCGCATCGGGATTAGCGGATTCACGTGAAGAATGCCAAAACCATCGAACCCACCGTCGTGTGATCGTCCCGTCACTTCGACTTTTGTAAATCCAGACTCGTACAAAATCCGTCTGCACAGTTGCTCGAAACCTTCCGGAGGAAGCGCGCGAATCGTCGAGAGCAAGTCGGTCTCCGCGATTTCTTCGTCGCCAACGTGCGGTTGTACATCGGTGATTGTCGGCTCGGGTTGTTGGTCGCTTGCCTTATCGCGAATTCCCTGAAAGTGCGCCACCCACTTGAGGAATATTTCACGGGCCTGCGTTCCATCAAGCGTGGTTTCCGCGCCGCGTGGAGTGAGAGTCCAAATGCCACGGCGTTTGTTGTCAATTAGGCCTTCCCACACGAGATATTGCCGCGCCCATTGCACTTGATTGTGGAACCGCTCCTGTCCAGAAGACGTAACCGCATCTGTGGTTTGAGAAGATAAACCGCGCTTTTGCGCTATCCAGTCGGATGCCTCACGGGGCCTGCATGAGCCACCCACATCGCGAAGCGCCTCTAGCAGTGGCCCCATCTACTTGGTGAATTCCGCGTTCGAACGCTTTTTCGTGTTGGCCATCACATACTCCGCCGATACTGCCCGCCCACTTCAAACAGCGCATCTGTAATCTGCCCAAGCGAAGCAACCTTCACCGTCTCCATCAATTCAGCAAACACGTTACCGCCGTTGATCGCCACGGCTTTGAGTTTCGCCAGCGCAGCGGGCGCATCCACCTTGTGCGCTGCATGAAAATCAGCAAGCCGCTTGAGTTGACCCTGCTTTTCTTCATCGGTTGAGCGCGCGAGTTCTACCGTGTCGGCTACTGCGTCGCCGTGCGGATTGCGGAAGGTGTTTACGCCGATGATGGGGTAGGAGCCGTCGTGCTTTTTGTGTTCGTAGAACATCGACTCTTCCTGAATCTTGCCGCGCTGGTAGCCGGTTTCCATCGCGCCAAGCACGCCGCCGCGCTCGCTGATGGCTTCGAATTCCTTGAGCACGGCTTCTTCGACGAGGTCGGTGAGTTCGTCGATGATGAACGCGCCCTGGTTCGGGTTTTCGTTTTTGGCGAGGCCCCATTCGCGGTTGATGATGAGCTGGATCGCCATCGCGCGGCGCACCGATTCTTCGGTCGGCGTGGTGATCGCTTCGTCGAACGCGTTGGTGTGCAGCGAGTTGCAGTTGTCATAAATCGCGATAAGCGCCTGCAGCGTGGTGCGAATGTCGTTGAACTGGATTTCTTGCGCGTGCAGGCTGCGGCCGCTGGTCTGGATGTGGTACTTCAGCTTCTGGCTGCGTTCGTTGGCGCCGTATTTTTCTTTCATCGCCACGGCCCAGATGCGGCGCGCGACGCGGCCCATCACGGTGTATTCCGGGTCCATGCCGTTGGAAAAGAAAAAGCTCAGGTTGGGCGCGAAGTCGTCAATGTGCATGCCGCGCGCCAGATACGCTTCGACGAACGTGAAGCCGTTCGACAGCGTGAACGCCAGCTGCGAAATCGGGTTCGCACCGGCTTCGGCGATGTGGTAACCGCTGATCGACACGCTGTAGAAGTTGCGCACGTTGTGATGGACAAAATACTGCGCGATGTCGCCCATGACTTTCAGGCTGAACTCGGTCGAGAAGATGCAGGTGTTCTGGCCCTGGTCTTCTTTCAGGATGTCGGCCTG
>JAYSUK010000141.1:0-4937 GCA_043719085.1 Burkholderiales bacterium
GCGGCTCGTACGGTAGGTAGCTTGTGCTCATCACCATTCAACGCCTGAGAGCCTTCGCTCGTCGACACAATCCAGCTTCTGCCGCGCAGACTCCTAGCAGCAGAAATTTGTTGAAGTCAATATTGCATTAAATGTGCGTTAAAGCCCAATTAAATTGGGCTTTAACGTAAAAAGCTATTAGCCGATCTCTGCCTCGGCGAGTCGCTGAAATTGATCCCAGTGCAGCGTCTCGTTGCCACGCCCCACTGTGGCGAGATTCTTCGCCATCGCAGCACCCAGCGTCTCAACACGAACGCCACGGTATTTGCGTGTTGGGCCAATCATCAAACGCGACATCGCAGGCCAGAACTTCAGTATCAGCGCCTGCGACACACCGTAGCGATTGTGCGGCGTCAAAATCATTGACGGTTGAAAAAGGCTCAGTCGCTCGAAATTCAGTGACACCAATGCGTCGCGCAACTCACCCTTAGTTCGCAGATAAAACGACTTTGAGCGCGAATCTGCGCCCGCCGCACCCAGCAATTCGAAATGTTTGACGCCGGCTTGTTTGCAGATCGTGGCGAACGCAATCACAACGCCCTTGTCGATGTGCACGAACTCGCCTTTGCTCATCTTCGACGGCTCGCCGACGCCCAGCGTACACACCGCGCAGTCGTGGCTCGCTACCAACTTGGCCCAGGTGTCGGTGGCATCAATGTCAATCCGATATTGCTTCACGACGCTGCCACTGGCCGATGGTGGCAACACAATTTCGCGGCGACCAAGCAGTGTTAGCCGCGTGAGTTGCATGAGTCGCGATTGCGCAAGCAGCGATTTGACAACCTCCCCGCCCACTGCGCCGCTCGCCCCGAGCATCACCACGGATAGTGCGTTCGACATGTTTTCCCTTCAGCTGACGCCACCAAAAAGTAGAGGGTAACAGTGCGCCATCTGCCACTACCCATCGCGCCGCAAATGCTCAATCAACAACCGTGCTGCCGCCGACAAGCTGTCAACGCCACGAAAACAAATCGCAAACCGCCGTTGCGCCCACGGCTCATCGAGCGGAATGCAGCGCAAGCCGTGCACCTCAAGATAGGCCCCGGCCGCTTCGCGCGGCACCACCGAGATGGCAAGATTGGCGCGCACCACGCGCAACGCCGCTTCAAAATTGGTGGCCACTACGCGATGTCGTACACGCCTGCCCGCGGCTGCCGCCGCGCGCCCGAGCATCACCTCAGACGCATGGTGGTTAGATCAAGGTCGCGCATGACTTAGGTTAGAAGTTCCGTTTCGGAATGATAAGCGCGACAATTTATCTTCGTACAACTTATAAAGAATTTTTAGAATACAACGTCCTGTAAGAGCGGCTCCGCCGCGACCCAACGCGGCCTTCTAAAGATTCATCACCATGACCCAAAAAATCACCGTCCGCGAAGTTGGCTTGCGCGATGGCTTGCAGAGCATCAAGACCATTGTGTCTACAGCGCACAAACTCGAATGGATTAGCGCCGCATACGCCGCCGGTCAGAGGGAGATTGAGGTCGGCTCGTTTGTACCCGCTCACTTGCTGCCGCAGCTGGCCGACACCGCTGAACTGGTGGCGCATGCAAAGACACTGCCCGGCCTCGAAGCGTCAGTGCTGGTGCCCAATCTGAAGGGCGCGCTGCGAGCCATCGACGTTGGCGTGCATTCGATGCTGGTGCCGCTTTCGGCCAGCGCTGCACATAGCGCCGCTAACGTGCGCAAAACGCCCGATGAAATGATCCAGCAAATTGCCGATATTCGCGCGGCACGCGATGCCGCAGGCTCAAAAACAATTATCGAAGTTGGCATGAGCACGGCCTTCGGTTGCACCCTTCAGGGCGAGGTGTCGGAGGATGAAGTCATTCGTTTGTTGCACGCAGCACTTGACGCAGGCGCTGAGCGCGTGGGCCTTGCCGACACCGTGGGCTACGCCGATCCATCGCAGGTGAGGCGCTTGTTCGAGAAGGCATTTCGCGCGCTGGGTTCGCAAAGCGACAAACTCACCTGCGGCCACTTTCACGACACGCGTGGCTTGGCACTCGCCAACACGCTCGCCGCGCTTGATGTCGATGTTCGTAAATTTGACACGTCCCTCGCAGGCATCGGGGGCTGCCCGCACGCACCCGGTGCGAGTGGCAACGCAGCAACAGAAGACGTGGTGTTTATGCTCACGCGCATGGGCTACGACACGGGTATCGATTTGGCTGCGTTGCTTGCGTTGCGCAAGCGTGTGGCGACGTGGCTCGCGGGCGAACAGTTGGGTGGTTCGATATGGCGCGCGGGTGTGCCGAAATCGGGCGCGACCATGAAGATCGCCGCATGACATTATTTCGTCGCCCCTGCGCAGGCAGGGGCCCAGCGCCTTTCTTCGCCTTGCAAAATTAGTCCACCAACAAAAGTCTCTGGGTTCCTGCCTTTGCAGGAACGACGAGAGTAGATTGAATCCTTGATATGACAGTCACCAAATCCCTACCCCTAACTGGCCTCCCGGACGAGAAGGGCGCACGCCTGCCGCTGGCAGGCTTGCGCGTGGTCGAATTCACCCACATGGTCATGGGGCCGACGTGCGGTATGGTGCTCGCCGACATGGGTGCCGAGGTCATCAAGATTGAGCCGATTGAAGGTGATCGCACGCGTCGCCTGCTTGGCGCAGGCTCGGGATTTTTCCCGATGTTCAATCGCAATAAAAAAAGCATCGGCATCGATCTGCATAAGCCCGAAGGCGCAGCGCTCGCTCGCAAAATTGCGGCCACCGCTGACATCGTTGCAGAGAACTTCAAGCCCGACACGATGGTCAAATATGGCCTCGATTACGCGTCGCTCTGCAAGACCAACGAGCGCCTGATTTACGTCACCTGCAAAGGCTTTTTGCCCGGCCCATACGACCACCGCACAGCACTCGACGAAGTGGTGCAAATGATGGGAGGCCTCGCCTACATGACCGGTCGGCCCAGCGACCCGCTGCGCGCGGGCACCAGCGTCAACGACATCATGGGCGGAATGTTTGGCGCGATCGGTGCATTGGGCGCGCTGGTCCAGCGTGGCATCACCGGCAAGGGTCAAGAGATTCAATCGGCACTGTTTGAAAACAACGTGTTCCTCGTCGGTCAACACATGCTGCAATTCGCGATGACAGGCATTGCCGCCGCGCCGATGCCCGCGCGCGTGAGCCCGTGGGCGGTGTACGACGTGTTCACGGTGAAGGACGGCGAGCAGATATTTCTCGCTGCGGTGAGTGACGCGCAGTGGTTCACATTCTGCGATGCGTTAGGGTTCGACGATCTAAAAAACGACCCGTCATTAGCCACGAATAATCAGCGCGTAACGATGCGCTCCACGTTGCTGCCGACACTGCGAACGCGTCTGTCGTTGCACTCTGCACCAGCGCTGTCCGCGCTGTTCGAGAAAGTGGGACTGCCATTCGCGCCCATTCGCAAACCGGAAGATTTGTACGAAGACCCGCATCTCATCGCGACCGGTGGCCTCGCGGACGTGCGCCTACCCGATGGAGTGCGTGCCGGCGACACCGTAAAAACGACGCTGTTTCCGTTTACGATGGATGGGCAGCGTTTGCAGGTGCGACTGCATCCGCCGATGCTTGGGGAACATTCGCGCGAGTTACTGGCAGGCATCGGCATTGACGACGCCGAGATGGATAGGCTGCTGGCTGAGGGTGTGGTGGCGTAGCGGGAAATGTCATCCTTAGCGAAGCGAAGGATCAGATTGCGCGCGAAGAGGGTTCTAAGCGGTTGAAATCATTGCATGTCGCATGATCCTTCACATTCGCTCAGGATGACCAATCAATTGTTTGGCGTTTCCATAAATACAAGTCGATTAAGGAGGAATTCATCATGTTCAAATCAAAAGCTCATCATCGGCAGATAGTGCTCATTGCGTTGGCGCTAGGCGTGATCAACGCGTTCGTGTCACCGGTACAAGCCCAGCACAGAAGTAAAGCGAATTCACGAGGCGTTTATTGCCGCTTTTACGTCCACTGAAGTCAAGGAAACCATGGCGAAACAGGGCAACGCCATTTCGATTTCAACGCCAGAGTTTGCAGCGTCCTATTTCAAAAGCGAAGTCACGAAATACGCGAAGCTGGTGAAAAAGCCGGGGTCAAATTAGATTAGCTGGCCAACGACGAATTCTGCAGGTCACAGTACCTCCAAAGTAGCTCGAAGCACAATCATCGACTGTCTGGTTCGTTGCAGCGGCCCTGTTGAGGATTAGGAGACGCGCTGCGCAAGATACCCCAGCCGCGCTGAAATCGCACTCGCGGTCGCCTTTACTTCCTTGGCAATCAGGCTCGACCATGAGACGTCAAACTCTGCGGCGGAGCCCAGCGCCGTGAGCGCTAGTGCAATTTCTCCATTGTGATCGAACACCGGCGCGGAGAATGCGTTGACACCGGGCACCGGGTTACCTTTCGCGCGCGCGAGGCCACGGTGGCGAACCTGTGCAAATTCGGGCGCTAGTGCTGCCAGCGACTTCGCTGCAGCCGTGCGCTGTTTGCCATCCGTAAAGGTCGCGGCGAGCGCCGCGTCAATCGCTGCGGGTGAAACGTACGCAGCAAATACATAACCCGTAGCCGTTTGCGTGAGCGCCATCACGGTGCCGGTGCGCATATTGACGTGAATGGGCCGCACTGATTGCTCGAAACGCACGATGGTCGGACCATAGTTGCCCCACACGGCAATCGCCGTGGATTGGCCCGTGCGCTGGCTAAGTGGCCCCATTTCCGCGGTGGCGATTTTTACGGCGTCGAGGCGATTGAGACTGACCAGGCCCAATTGCAACGCGAGGGGACCGAGGTCGTAGCGCCCTGTAACCGCGTCTTGCTCCATCAAGCCTAATTTGCAAAAACTCACCAGATAGGCGTGCGCCTTGGCGGCAGGCATGTCGGCGGCATCCGCCAATTCCTTCAACATCAT
>JAYSUK010000142.1:0-4915 GCA_043719085.1 Burkholderiales bacterium
AGCCGCCCCAGATGAGCTTCAACACGTTCCATCCAGAGCCACGGAAGTCGCCTTCGAGCTCCTGAATGATCTTGCCGTTGCCGCGCACCGGGCCGTCGAGGCGCTGCAAGTTGCAGTTGATAACAAACACCAGGTTGTCGAGCTTTTCGCGGCCCGCCATGCTGATTGCG
Organism: Burkholderiales bacterium; assembly: GCA_043719085.1. Classification (GTDB taxonomy): domain Bacteria; phylum Pseudomonadota; class Gammaproteobacteria; order Burkholderiales; family Casimicrobiaceae; genus Casimicrobium. The sequence goes on from JAYSUK010000142.1 coordinate 171, forward strand.
CCGAGCGATTCCGGCTCGTCCATTTCGCCGTCGCCGCAGAACACCCAGACCTTGCGTCCTTCGGTGTTGGCGAGACCACGTGCATGCAAATATTTGAGGAAGCGCGCCTGATAAATGCCCATTAGAGGGCCGAGGCCCATCGACACGGTGGGCAACTGCCAAAAGTCCGGCATCAACCACGGATGCGGGTAGCTCGAAATGCCCTTGCCGTCGACTTCCTGACGGAAGTTATCCATCTGATCCTGCGACAAACGGTCGAGCATGAAGGCGCGGGCATACACGCCCGGCGCGCTGTGGCCCTGCACGTACACAAGATCGCCGCCATGGTCGGCAGACGGCGCATGCCAGAAGTGATTGAAGCCCACGTCGTATAGCGTCGCAGCGGATGCGAATGACGAAATATGACCGCCAAGTTCGAGATCTTTTTTGCCACCGCGCAACACCATCATCGCCGCGTTCCAGCGCACGTAGCTGCGCAGCCGATGCTCCATCTCATGATCACCGGGGCTCTTGGCCTCCAGATGCGTGGGGATGGTGTTTAGGTACGCGGTATTTGGCGAGAACGGCGCGTTGCCGCCGGTGCGACGCGCCTTGTCGAACAGTGCTTCGAGCAGGTAATGCGCCCGTTCGTAGCCTTCATTGGCGATAACGCTGTCCAGTGAATCGAGCCAATCGCTGGTTTCTTTGGGGTCCAGATCGCCCGGATTGGTGGCTGCGTTAGGGTTAGTGTTCTGCATGGTTGCTCCTCCTTTAATCGTCATTGCAATGCTCGCGCACATCGCCGTCAAACCCCTGTCACAGCGGCTTGCGCTTTATTGTCGCGTGTGTGCATTGCACCATAAAAAAGTGCGTTTATCGCACGTCGTCGTTCAAATTCTAAATTAAATTTCATCAGATGGAAATGACTTCCACTAATTATTTTGCGGTTTACAGCTTATCCATGAAACGTATATTTTATTGGGGCTAAAGCGCTATTTGTCTAAAAGTCGACAAATAGCTATTTGAGCTGCTAAACCCAATATAAATAAGGTTTTCGCCCAAAAGTTATTCACTCAGGATCGGGTTTTCGCCGCCTTTTGCGCGCCCCGGCTTCCTAGAATTGAGCCTAATCCCTATCGTCACTCAGAAGGAATTTCATGCAATTTCGCCCTATCCGTAGCATTAGTCGCGCCCTCGTTGCCAGCGCCTTGCTGCTCGTTGCACCGGTTGCCTTCGCGCAGACTTACCCCACCAAGACCATCAAATTCGTCGTCCCCTTCCCCGCAGGCAGCGCGACTGATGTCGTCGGTCGCGTGCTCGCCGAAGCGATGGGCAAGGAGCTTGGGCAAAACATCGTCGTCGACAATAAAGCGGGTGCGCAGGGCACCATCGGCGCGACTGAGGTAAAGAACGCCGCCGCTGACGGTTACACGCTGCTCGTCACCACCAGCACCACGCAGGCGGCCGTGACCAGTTTGATTAAAAAATTAAGCTACGACCCGGTCAAAGACTTCACGCCAATCGGCAAGGCGGCCACCACCCCGTTTGTGCTGATCACCAACGACAAAGTGCCCGCCAATTCGCTGAAAGAGTTCATCGCTTACGTCAAAGCGAATCCGGGCAAAGTGCGCTTCGGTCAAGGCTCCAGCGGCTCTTGGGTGTCGGGTAGTTTGTTCGCATCAATGATCGGCGGCGACATGCAAATGATCCCGTACAAAGGCATTCCGCCTGCACTCACCGACATGCTCGGCGGCAACATCGAAGTGGTGTTCGCCGACCTCGGCAACGCGCAGGCGCAAATCAAGGGCGGCAAAGTCAAAGCCTTCGGCGTGACCAGCGCCCGGCGCGCACCGCAACTGCCCGATTTGCCCGCCATCACCGAACAGGTGCCGGGCTACGAGTTAGTGCCGTGGTTTGCGCTGATGGCGCCGGCCAACTTGCCGAAAGACATCGCAACCAAGCTCACCATCACGCTACAGAAAGTGCTTGCCAGCGCCGAAGTGAAACAAAAAATGAACGCGGCAGGTCTCGACATCGATTCAACCGATGCAGCGGGCTTGGCTAAATTGATCGACAGTGAGATCAAGCGCTGGGCGCAGCTGACCAAGGCTGCGAAGATTGAGGCGGAGTGAGTAGCTGAAGGCGACGCGCTAACAAACCGTGCGCTATCAGGGCAAGCTTGTCGAGTGGAACGATGCAAAAGGCTTCGGCTATGTGCTGCCCAACGCCGGCGGCATGAAGTTTTTTGATCACATGAACGATTTCATAAATCGGCAACGCCGTCCTGAATCCGATGACCTCATCACCTTTGAGATGGGCCGAGACAAATCTGGACGCACTTGCGCGATCAACGTCGCACTTGTGCCAACCCCTCAACAGCACGTGCAACTTGAACAACAAGCGCAGCAACGCGCGGTCGCTCGATCGGCTGCGTATTACTTCGCGGGTTTGTGGATTCTGCTCTTGTGCATCGCTACTGTCGCTAGGCAGCTTCCGTGGATATTCACTATCGCAATCATCGTGTTGAGTGCGGTCACCTACGGCGTCTACAGCGGCGACAAACACGCAGCGCGGACAGGGCGACGACGCACGCCAGAAAACACGCTCCATCTGTTGGCGTTGATTGGCGGATGGCCGGGCGCGGCAGTAGCGCAGCAACGGCTGAACCACAAAACTGCCAAACAATCATTTCGCGGCGTCTACTGGCTGACCGTTTTTGCGAACTGCGCAGTCATGTTTTGGCTGTTTTCGTCGGATACAGGCCGCAGTTTTGTTGACGTCTTAACCGCAAAATGACAAGAGCTGAATAATTTTTGCACCCGAAATGTATCCAATTGATGCGATAATTGAGTCTCAATTTTTGGAGTAATGGCCATGCGCACCACCGTAACGTTTGACGACGATATTTTTGCGAAAGCGCAAGAGATGACGGGCATTACCGAGCGCGGCGCGCTCATCAACGAAGCGCTTAAATATCTGGTGCAACGTGAGGCATCTCGGCGAATGGCCTTACTGGGCGGCACAGATCGCACCGCGAAGGCCGCACCGCGCCGCCGTCCGACCAAAATCTAGCGCAGCGTGGTTCTTCTCGACAGCTCGGTGTGGATTGACCACCTGCGAAAAGCGGAGCCCGCCGTGTCGTCGCTGCTCGGCGAGCACGATGTGCTGTGCCACCCCTTCGTGATTGGTGAGATCGCCTGCGGCAGCATCGCCCGAAGGCACTTTGTGGTGAAAACGATGTTGGCTCTGCCGTCAGCAGCGGTTGCCGAGCATCACGAAACGCTCAGCTACATCGACACGCACAAACTTTTCAGCCTGGGCTTAAGTTTCATCGACATCCACTTGCTGGCCGCCTGTACGCTCAGCTCTGCCACCTTATGGACCCGTGACCGTCGGCTTAATGAGGCGGCTATCGCTTTGGGTCTGTCGTACCCTACATAACGCCTGACAAAATAAGGATTCCCCATGCGTCTACACAACAAAACCGCGATCATCACCGGCGGCGCTCAAGGCTTCGGCTACGGCATTGCTGAGCGTTTCGTGCAGGAGGGCTGCAGCGTGATGTTGGTGGACATTCAAGCGCACGCCGTTGAGATGGCAGCCACTAAATTGCAGGCACACGCGAAAGGCTTGCCGGTGGTCGCGCAGCAGGCGGATGTGTCTAAATCTGCCGATTGGGATGAACTGGTTAGCGCGGCGTTAGTGGCCTTTGGGCGCATTGATATCGTAGTGAACAACGCAGGTGTGTCGCACAAAAACATGCCGATGCTTGACGTTGATGAGGCGGAATTTGATCGCGTTTACGCGGTGAATGTGAAGTCGATTTATCTGTCGGCGAAGCACTGCGTGCCGCTGATGCGAGCACAGCACGGCGGCTGTTTTGTGCAAATCGCGTCGACTGCGGGTGTGCGGCCCAGGCCTGGTTTGACCTGGTACAACGGCTCAAAGGGTGCCGTGATTTTGACCAGCAAATCGATGGCCGTTGAACTGGCGAAGGACAACATCCGCGTCAACTGCATCAACCCGGTCGCGGGTGAAACGCCACTGCTCGCCACCTTCATGGGCGAAGACACGCCGGAGAAGCGCGCGATGTTCAAGGCCACCATTCCGATGGGCCGACTATCCACACCTCTCGATATCGCCAACGCGGCTCTTTTTTTGGCCAGCGATGAAGCTAACTTCATTACTGGCGCTTGCCTTGAAGTGGACGGCGGACGCTGCGTGTAGCGCTACCCTGCATGAGCGGCTCTGCCGCGACCACGCAAGGCCGGTCGCAGCAGAGCCACGCCTACATCTGCACACGAATTCGTCTATCCTCGCTAGCAGGAGGAACGCATCATGGCCAACGCAACTAAAGCAACGCTATCTGGGCTAGACGCATCGTTTCTGTATCTGGAGACGCCCGAGCAACCGATGCATGTGTCGAGCTTGTGCGTGTACGAAGTGCCGCCCAAATTGAAGCGCACCTTTCCAAAGGCGGTGCTTGCGCATTTAAAGAAGCGGCTGCATCTGGCCCCGCTGTTCACCCATGTGATTGAGCCAGCGCGGTTCGGGCTCGGCCATCCGAGCTGGGCTCCGGCTGCGGAGGTGGATCTGAGCTACCACGTGCAGCACATCGAGCTGCCCAAACCGGGCACAATGCGCCAGCTTGAGTCGGCCGTGGCGAAGGAGCATGCGCGCTTGCTGGACCGCGCACGTCCGCTGTGGCAGTTCACGATATTCACCGGGCTTGCCACCGATGAGGTGGGCTTCTACGGCAAGGTGCA
>JAYSUK010000143.1:0-4910 GCA_043719085.1 Burkholderiales bacterium
CTCGTGGTCACGAGATGCAGAAGCAGCTTTACGACGCAGGCGTGAACATCAAGAGCACCGGCGACAACCTGATCATCGCGCCGCCGTTCATTAGCGAAAAATCGCATGTCGACCATATGGTCACGGTGCTGCGCGACGTGTTGTCGAAGGCGTAGCAGTAGCGACGCAAACCTAAGTGTTCACCCGCACGATCACCGAGCGATTTTTACCGGCCAGTTTCGCGCGGCGAAGCGCCGCATCGGCGCGCTTGACCAAGTACGGTAGCGTTGCCAGGCGGCTAGTTTGGGTGCAGGCCACACCCAGGCTCGCGGTCACGTGGATGCGATGCCCGGCATACACAACCGGCTCGGTCGCGATGCACATCAGCACGCGACTTGCGATCACCGCTGCGGTACGCGGCCCTACCCCGGGACACAATAACAAAAACTCATCGCCACCATAGCGACTGATCAGATCGTTGGTGCGAAGGGCCTGGCGCATCCGCTCCACCACGACTTTGAGTACCGCATCGCCCGCCGGGTGGCCGTTTAGACTATTCACATCGCGAAAATTATCAATATCAAGCATCACCAGTGCGACTGGCTGCTGCAGAAGCGCTCCGGCTGCCCGGTTGGCGGCCGCATCGAACGCGGCGCGATTGAGTGCGCCGGTCAGCGAATCACGCGCACTCTGGCGGGCAACTCGATGCGCTTCAGCTTGCGTTTCGATCAACCGCAACGTCAGGTCGTTGACCGCTGCCGATTCACGTCGCCCGTGCGCCTCAATGCGTTTGAGATCTTCCACAAAATGGGTGGCAATGCGCTGACTTTCCAGGCGGATTTTCTTTCCGTCGTCACGCGCAATCAAATAATCGTCGAATGCCGCCAGCGCATTGACAGACTGCTTGCGTGCACGCGCCAGACTGATGCGGACGAGCGCCAGCTCTTCTCGCAGCTCAAAAAGTGATCGTTCTTTCGGTAGCGCTCCAGCTTCTTGCAGCCGGAGTGCAGCCGGTTCGTGATTTCCGAGCGCTATCAGCCATGATGCCGCGTTAATCAACACCCGCAGCAACACGGGCACATTGGGTTGAGCGCGCAGCAGCGCTGCCGCCCGATCAGCCTCGGCCACCGCGTCGTTCAAGCGCCCGCTGGCGGCCAATATTTCTGCATTAGTGTGGATCAGGTAAGGCAACCAGGGGCAATCAGGAAGTGCTGCAGCAAGCTCTAATGCAGAGGTGACCTCACGCATGGCCGCGTCAAGTTGCCCCATGTCGCAATGCGTGGCGGCGATATTGTTGAGTGCGCTAACTTGCAGTGATGCGAAGTTGCCTGCGATGGCGAGCTCATGACCCCGTTGATGAAAGGAGAGTGCAATGTCAAACAGATCCAGACGCCTATACATTGGGCCCAGTCCCAGCAAAAGCTTTATCTGATCCTCAACCAGGTGCTCCTGTTCGGCGATAAATATCGCTTCGTGCATCGCCCGAATCGCCAGATGCGCATTGCCCAAAAACGAATGAACGTTGCCAATGATGGCCAGAAATGCGATTTTGTCCGGGGGCTTGTGTTTGAGCGTTGCCAGATCTGCGCCGCGCTGCGCCATGCGCAATCCGTCTAACCAGCGGCCCGCTGCCTGACACCCAGACGCGCCGATACGCAGCACATAGAGCGACTCGTCCAACGAGAGCTGTTCTCGATAAATTGCCAGCAACGCTTCACACCGAGGCACCGAAGCGGCGCATTGCAACTGCGGCGCGGCGCGCAAGAGCGCCAGCTCGGCATCAATGCTGCGTCGCGACAAGGTGCTGGCTCTAGACATGGCCACAAGTGTACGTGTAGGCGCGTCTTGGCACGCGGGTAGCGTTTCACTTCACTGCCTCGGTTCGAACTACCGTGGAGCAGCCCAACGATACTTTGTCTGTTTCGCGATGCACGCGGAAGCACTGGACGAATCTGATTTTTGCTGCTGTCGCACATTGCTCGTGCTACTCACGCCTACACTCGCCTTCCCCCTTTTTTCTGGAACCTCCAATGAGTCTGTTTGACAAAGCCAAAGACGCCGCCCTTGCTGTGATCGATAAATCTAAAGAGGCCGCCAGTGCGGCGGCAACCGCAGCAAAAGATGCAGGTCATGCGGCGGCTGACGGCGCCACCTTCGTAGCCCACAAGGCCAAGGAAGTTGCAGGCAACGCACTCGATGCCACTAAAGGCGCCGGCGCCGCGGTGGGCTCGACCGTAACTGACGGTGCAAACACTGCGGTCGGTAAAGCAAAAGAAATGGCAAGCGATATCGCCGACGGCAGCGTAAGTGTGGCGGGCAGCGTCGGTAATGCAGCAAAGTCGGCAGGAAACGCCGCCGTCGCAGCGGCCGAAAAACTGACCGGCAAGGACCTGAATAGCGACGGAAAAATCGGCTAATGCGATGCAACCCGTCGACTTCGTGTCGACGGTGGTGCTGCCTGACTCAGTGTTCGCTCGGTCGAACAGGCACCGTGTGGGTTGCATGCCCCGTTTTTGTTGCCTTCCAGCGGTGAAGTTATAGGGTGCTGGTTTGCTTAGTGCAGCGCGAACCAGCGAGAATCTGCGGCTCATGCTGCGTAAATACTGATGGCACCTCGCGGAACTCCTGTGTTGCCGACCGCTCTCAAGGCTAGTCAGCCTCTGGGCAACCTCACGAAAGCTTCACTATGAATCTGCGCCGTCAACTGCTTGCCCTGCTTGCCGCGGCTCCATTGCTCCCCAGCCGCACGGTGGGGCAGGCAAACACGTTGAAACCGACGCCGCAAGATGCGCTAGGCCCGTTTTATCCACCGCGTTGGACAGGTGAAATTGATAACGACCTAATCACGTTTGCGGGCAAAAATTTCGAACGAGGCGTGCCCCTGGCCTTGACGGGCCGCGTACTGACAATCGACGGCAAGCCTCTATCCGGCGTGACTATAGACATCTGGCACACCGACGACCGTGGCAAATATCGACACCCGGGCGATGACGGTGAAGGCCCCGCCCAACGCGGATTTCAGGGGTTTGGTCGCACTCAGACCGATGCCGAGGGTCGTTATGCATTCCGCACCATCAAGCCAGCGCTGTACGGTGGTCGGCCGCCTCACGTGCACTTCAAAGTGGTCGCATCGGGGCATCAGGAGCTCATCACCCAGATGTATTTTTCAGGCGACAACACGGAGCGCGGTTTCAACTTCGGCTTCTCAAAGGAGCGTGATCGTTTGACTGTCACCCCAACCGCAAGCCGCGACGGCACCCGCGAGGCGCTTTCGGCGCGCTTTGATCTAGTGATCGTGCGAAGCGGTTAGACGGCCCTTGAGGGCAACGAGAGCGCTCTAACACCCACCACCACGCCCAACATCAAAAACGCGATTCCGCACAGCTCAAACCCACTTGGCGCACGCTGATAGACGAGATAGGCGTAGCCCAAAGCAGCCAGCGTCTCAAATACGATCAATTGGGCGGTGAGCGCTGTCGGTGTGTTTTTGCTGGCGATGTTCCACAGCAGCGTGCCGAGCCATGAAGCCGCGAACCCGATCACTAGCATCAGCAGCCAAAATTTGAGAGGCTGTGGCCCCCACAGTGAGCTCACAAACCTCACGTCACCCGTCGCTTTCATGTAAACAATGGAGGCTGACAATCCGACCACGGCCATGGGTAAGGTCACCATGCCTTGCGCTGTCGCCCACGTCATGGATGTATGAAATGGATGCGCTCGCAGCCAGCGTGCATTGTGAATCGGGTACCAGGTCCAGGCGGCGTTTGCGACCACCGCAAGCGCCGCGCCCAGCAGGTAAGCGTTCAAGGTATTTTTTGCGTCCAGCCGCCCCATTTGATCGGCATTTACGCAAAGCAAACCGAGCCCGATCAACACCAGAGACGGCAACAACCGCGCCCACGAAAACTGTCGATCAGCGAGGTTAGAACACACCGCAATCACCACCGGCAAGGTGCCAATGATTAGCGTCGGCAACGGCGCACCGGCCAGCTGAATCGCCGCAGACAGCGCGAGGTAGTACACAATATTTCCAACGACCGAAAGTTTGGTCGCCAGCCACCAATCGGCCCAAGTCAGTTTTCGCAGTTTCTCGTGCTGCCACAATGCAATCGGCAACGTCACCAATCCGAACGCCAGATAGCGCCCAAAAGTCAAAAGCGTGGCAGGATAGTCGGGCAACAATAGCGGCGCAACGAAGACTAAGCCCCACATCAGCCCCGCACCCAGTGCGGCCCCCACGCCAACCATCAAATTATTTCGTGTCATCGCCAGCATTTTGCAACACACCGCGACTCGCAAAACTTGCCTCGTAAAATTGCAGCAACACCATCAGCATCAGGAAAAAGAAATCATGACCATCAAACTGGTAGGCATCGTCGGTGCCGGCACTATGGGCAACGGCATTGCGCAGGCTTGCGCTATCGTCGGCATTGACGCGCTGATGCTGGACGTGAATCCTGCGGCGCTGGAACGCGGCGTATCGACCATCAGCGGCAGCCTTGACCGTCTCGTGAAGAAAGAAAAAATCACGTCGGAGGTGAAGGCCGCAGCCATGGCGCGCGTGAAGACCACCGCCACGCTCGCCGATCTCGCCGCCTGCGATTACGTGATCGAGGCCGCGACCGAAAACGAAGCGCTTAAAGTCAAAATCCTCAAGGATCTCGACGCCGCGCTGAAACCCGAAACGATCATCGCGACCAACACGTCGTCGATCTCCATCACGCAACTGGCCGCCGCAACGAAGCGTCCAGATCGCTTCGTTGGCATGCACTTTTTCAACCCGGTGCCGATGATGGCGCTGGTCGAATTGATTCGCGGCTTAGCCACTAGTGACGCAACGATTGCCACCGCGCAGGAACTGGCCAAAGCGCTCGGCAAAACGCCGATCACGGTAAAAAATTCGCCCGGTTTCGTGGTCAACCGCATCCTGT
>JAYSUK010000144.1:0-1815 GCA_043719085.1 Burkholderiales bacterium
CCACCGCCCGTCCGATTGCAGGGGGCGGTCAAACGAGACTTTGGGCGCGGGCTGAGGCACCGAGTTGTACCAGTACAAACTCTTGCCGCCGAAATTGCAATAGGCGTTGATGGTGGCCGTGGGCAGCTGCACTACGATCGAGCTGGTTGCGCCGGCGCGTGCCGCGCGCACCACAAAAATCACGTCTGGGGCGTCTGCCAAACTGTCGCCCACGCGCGCCACATAAATGCCGGTTGGCCAGCTTGAGCCGATGCGCACTGAAAAGGTGGTGGGCCAATCCTGCGCCAGATCGTCCGTAGTTTTAATCTTGCGTGCTTGTATTTTTTCGGTGCCGGTGTAGTACGTCACATCGGTTTGACCGAGGCGAATGATGCGTACTGGGTAGCTCGTAGGAGCGATCGCATTGATCGATGAAAACGCGAACGAAATGGATGCGCCTTGTTTGACCGAGCTTTGCTTTGCGTAGCCACGAATGGTGGGCTCGACGCCACCCGTCGGACGTCGCATTGACGCCGAGTAGGATATCGGCGCGGGGTCGACCTGCGGCGGCCCGCCCTCATTCGGGCCTGGCAACAATCGCGCCGCCGATGCCGACTGCACGGGAACGAGTGAGCCCAGAACCAGAGCGGCTCCGGTCTTGTGAAGTTGGCGGCGTGACGCAGAAAAAGTTGTCATGAGAAAAATTTGTGTTTGGTTGCTGCAGCATTCAATGCGGTTCAGCGACTTACTGGCAAGAGCGCTGCTGCAGCCTGCATGGTGCGCAATTCAAGGGATTACGCGCCGTTCAGACCCGCATTCAGTGCGGCTTTGTATCGGCACCGGCGCGGTGCTGAAACTATGTCCTCACCAGTTTAACGCTTTCAAAGCATGTAGATATATGTCAAAGGCATATTGCCGCGCGAACACTGGTCAACTACACGATCAGAAAAGCGCTGCAAGTCATGCCGCAGGCTGGCTCACGAGCCACGCGCGCGTCAAAGTCGCGCGCGTAGCGACAAGTTTAGGACAGTCTTTTTTTGTTCTTGCAATCAATGCTGCAAGAGCGAACGAGGCTAGTTGTAGCCCACGCCCTGAGTGTTGACGAATAGCGAATACACCGAGGTGCTCGCAGCCATAAACAGACGGTTGCGATGAACGCCGCCGAAACACAGGTTGGCGCAACGCTCCGGCAGATCGATGCGGCCGATCAATTTGCCTTGCGGGTTGAACACATGCACGCCATCAAGGCCCGCGCTGCCCATGCCCCAGCCACACCACAAATTGCCTTCGATATCGCAGCGAAAGCCATCGGGCGTTCCTGCGCCTGCTTCGATGAGGGTGCGGCGGTTAGCGAGTGTGCGGCCATCGATTACGTCATAGGCAAGAATTTTGCGCGGCGTGGCGCGTGACTCAACGATGTACAGCAGTGATTCATCAGGCGAGAACGCCAGTCCATTGGGCTGATTGATGCCCTCAGCCACCATGCTCAACGAACCGTCCGCATCGATGCGATAAACGTTAGTCGGCAATTGCGGCTCGGCCTTTTCTCCTTCGTAGAAACTGAGAATGCCAAACGACGGATCAGTGAACCACACCGAGCCGTCGGATTTCACCACCACGTCATTCGGTGAATTCAAGCGCTTGCCGTCAAACGAATCGGCCAGCGTGACGATGCGCCCGTCATGCTCAGTGCGCGTGACGCGGCGGGTGAGATGCTCACAGGTCACAAGCCGACCCAGACGATCCCGGGTGTTGCCGTTACCGTTGTTCGACGGCTTTCTAAACGGGCTCACCGCGCCGGTTTCTTCGTGCCAGCCATACATGCAATTGCCGGGC
>JAYSUK010000145.1:0-1809 GCA_043719085.1 Burkholderiales bacterium
GGATTGGCCTGCGCTACATTGAGATCGAAGAATTTCCGGCGCGCGTGCGCAACGCAGCCGAGCTCGGTTACGCCCTCCGTAAACAACGCCTTGTAACCACTGAAATCATCCACCATGAGATGACCACGCCATCCAGCAAGGAAATCCTGTGCATGACGCCCCGCACGGCTCATCTGGTAATCAAACACCACTATCGGCGGGCCGGTCTGAAGCACATTACTTCGATACGCCCACAAATACGCTCGATGGGTCTTGCCCTTGCCCGGATCCAACTGCGCCACCGGGGTTTCGTCGGCATGCAGTACGTTGCGTTCGAGCAATAATTCTATTAAGCGATCAGCCAGCGGTTGCAAGGCCACCCCGATGCGGCCGACCCACTGCGCCATCGTCGAGCGCGACAGGATGACCTGATTGCGTGCTGCTATCTGCTCTAATCGATATAACGGCAGATGGTCCAGATATTTGCCGATGAGTATCCAGACGTACAACCCCACGGCGGCGAGGCCGCCATCAATTACCGCCGCTGGAATCGGCGCGGCCGATACCGTCTCGCAGCTACGGCAGGCGTATTGCGGGCGGATGTGGCGATGGACAAAGAAACGCGCCGGTTCGACATCGAGTTGTTCACTGATGTCCTCACCGATCTTAGTGAGATCATTTCCGCATTGGCCACAGGTACACGATTCCGGTTCGTGGCGATGTTCGATGCGCGGCAGATGATCGGGTAAGGGCTGACGACCGGCACGAGGACGCGGTGCGCGGGGCACTTGAGATTCGCTCGGCACTACGCTCGCCTGCTGCTTGGCCAATTCGGCTTCGGCCGCTGCCAAATCACTGGCCAGGGTTTCCTGGAATAAATCACGCTGCTCAACCGTCAGGGCTTCGTTGCGCACACCGAAGCGCATCCGGCGTAAGTGTGCCAGCTCTAAGGTCAGCGCTTGGATTTTAGTTTGCGCGGTGCGCAGTTCAGCGCTCGCATGAGCGGCTTGTTGCTGTGCTTGATTGATGTGGTTCTGAACGGCGCCAGTGATCCAATTCGCCAGTGCGGGATCGGGGTTAAATCGGGCCAGTTCAGCGGCTAAATCCATGTGACAATTATACCCGACAATCGGTCGGAAAGCCGCATGAATAGGCGTTTTAACTCAACTATATTAACACGGTGTCGCGCCCTTTACACACGCCAATGCGATAGTGGTTGCGCCGATAGTTTTTGCCAGTCGACACCGGTGATAAGCCAGGTCCACTGTTCCTGATTCAGGGTGCAAATAACGTCGCTTGTGTGCGGCCAGATGAAGCGGCCGCGATGTAAGCGGCGCGCACCCAGCCACACGCCGGCGCCATCCCAGATGAGTAGCTTGAGTCGATTCTGGCGCCGGTTTCGGAACGCATAGGCGCTACCGTCACAAGGCGCCTTCCCGAGGGCTTCTTGCACTAACAACGATAATCCATCGATACCCAGGCGCATGTCGACCGGCTGAATCGCCAACCATACCTGTTGCGGCTGCAGCATCATGGAAGTTGACGTAAGACGGCGATCAGCCATTTGGGATCAACACTCGCCGGCAATTGCATTTCCCAGCCGGACGGACTCTTTAACTTGAGTGACTGGCCTAGGGCCATCGCCTCGAACGGCACGTCACGGACAGAATCGACAGGGTGGCCTGGGGCCACTACCTTCACCGGAACCAGCGTGATGTCATTTCCACTCACCGATTGATTCACTGCGTTGCCTTCGGCATGAACCAACGTAATCAGCGGTCGCCAGTAATCAAAGGTGGTGGGCTTAAGTCCTTCGCGCTGGCAGTACGC
>JAYSUK010000146.1:0-1808 GCA_043719085.1 Burkholderiales bacterium
AGCGGCACACGCAATTGCGCCACACTGGTCATGCGTTCCGGCAACATTTTCTTGACGATTTCAAGCTCGTCTTGCGGCACCTCAAGCACCAGTTCATCATGCACCTGCATAACGAGTTTTGATTGCAGTTTAGATTCGCTGAGCCACGCATCCACGGCGATCATCGCGAGTTTGATGAGGTCAGCTGCGGTGCCCTGCATTGGCGCATTGATGGCGGCACGTTCAGCGCCTGCACGGCGTGGGCCGTTGCCGCCGTTGATGTCCGTGAGCGTTAGTCGACGCCCGAACACCGTCTCAACGTACCCATTGGCGCGTGCCGATTCTCGAGTGGCCTGCATGTATTCCGCCACGCCGGGGTAGCGTGCAAAATACTTGTCGATAAATTGCTGAGCCGCACCTCGCTCTATACCGAGTTGCGACGCAAGACCGAATGCGCCCATGCCGTAAATCAGGCCGAAGTTCACGGCCTTGGTGTATCGGCGCTGCTCGCTGGTGATCTCGGAAATCGGCTGACTGAAAATGTCTGCCGCCGTGGCTTTGTGAATGTCGAGGCCTTTCGCAAACGCGTCGAGTAGCGACGCGTCCTGCGAGATGTGCGCCATGATGCGCAGCTCGATCTGGGAGTAGTCGGCGGACACGATCACGCTGCCCGGAGGCGCAATAAACGCCTTGCGGATCTCGCGGCCTTGCGACGTGCGCACGGGGATGTTTTGCAAGTTTGGGTCGTTGCTTGAGAGGCGTCCGGTAATCGCCGTGGCCTGTCCGTAATTGGTGTGAACACGCCCCGTATGCGGGTTCACCATCTTTGGCAACTTGTCGGTATAGGTGCTCTTCAGTTTTGAAATCGAGCGGTGTTCCAACAGTAATTTTGGCAGTGGATAATCTTCTGCCAACTCCGACAAAACCTCTTCATCGGTTGAAGGTTGACCGGTCGCCGTTTTGCGTTTGACAGGAATGCCGAGTTTGCCGAACAGGATTTCGCCGAGTTGTTTGGGCGAGCCGAGATTGAACGGCTGACCCGCCAACTCAAACGCCTTTTGTTCGAGTGCGTTGATCTGCAAACCCAGCTCGTGCGACTGCTTTTGCAACAGCGCGGAGTCGATCAGTACGCCATTGCGTTCGATGCGCACCAGCACTTCGCGCGTGGGCAACTCGACGGATTCGTAGATATAGTTGAGCTTGGCGTCTGCGGCAACAAGCGGGTAGATCGCGTGGTGCAATCGCAGGGTCACGTCGGCATCTTCGGCGCTGTATTCTGTCGCGCGTTCAATGTCTACTTCATCGAAGCCAATCTGTTTCGCCCCCTTACCAGCGACATCCTCGAATTTGATTGTCTTCTCGTCGAGAAAACGCATCGCCATGGAGTCCATGTCGTGCGGCTTGTGGCTTTCGAGCACGTAATCCGCAAGCAGCGTGTCATGGGCGACCCCGCGCACCTGGATACCCGCGTTGAGCAAAATGTGTTCGTCGTATTTGGCGTTCTGCGCCAACTTCTTTTTGCTGGCGTCTTCAAACCACGGTTTGAGTTGTGCAAGCGTTGCGTCGAACGGCAATTGCTCCGCTACACCGGGGTAGCGGTGCGCGAGCGGAATGTAGACCGCGTCGAACGGCTGCCAAGCGAACGACAGGCCAACGATTCTGGCTGTCATTGGTTCGAGGGAGGTGGTCTCGGTGTCGAAGCAGGTGAGCTCGGCGGCGTTGATGGCGGTGATTACTGCTTCAAGTTGGGCCTCGGTTGAGATGGTGCGGTAGGAACGGGGCTGCTGCTCCCTCCCCCCGGGGGGGAGGGCTGGGGAGAGGGTGGTGGC
>JAYSUK010000147.1:0-1787 GCA_043719085.1 Burkholderiales bacterium
GCCAAGCGCGCGGGCCCACTGGCTGGCTATCAGTCCGACGCCACCGGCCGCCGCATGAAACAGAATGGTGTCGCCAGCTTTGCACTTGAAGGTGCGCGTCAACAAATATTCGACCGTCATTGCGCGAAGAAACCCAGCTGCGATGTGCTGCTCACTCACCCATTGCGGCAACTTCACCAACACGCCCGCAGCGATATTGCGTTCGCTTGAGTAGCTGCCGAGTGGCCCGTCGCAATACACCACGCGGTCTCCCGGCACCACTGCCGACACCCCCTCGCCCACCGACTCAACCACGCCAGCGGCTTCTTTGCCAATGCCCGATGGCATCGGCACTTTATACAAGCCGGTGCGGTGATACGTGTCGATGAAGTTCACACCGATGGCACTGTGACGGACCCTTGCTTCGCCAGGGCCAGGTAGCGGCAAATCGACGGTCTCCAATTTGAGCACCTCTGGGCCGCCGGTTTCGTGAAAACGGATTTGCGTAGTCATGTGAATTCCTCTGTGAAGCAAAAAAATAAGGTGGGGTGGCTTAGGGCGTCGTGGATTTAATCCCGTTCGACCTAAACGTAGTGAAGGGTTTGATGGCTATCTGCGGGTTTCAGACTTACGATCATCCTGAGCCTGTCGAAGGACGCGTTACTCAGAGCCTGCCCCTTTGATGCCCGGGGGCGAACAGAAATCGATTCATTCAGCGCCTTCCGAGGCAATTCTCACACGCCTGCAACCGCTTTGTAGAGCCCGATTCCGATTGCGGTGAGCGCAAGCGACGCCAGCAGATGCAGCGCCGCTAGCATCACGCCGCGCAGCAGCGCACCGTCCAGCAGCAGAGCGGTCACCTCGGCGCTGAAGGTCGAAAAAGTGGTGAGCGCACCCAAAAAGCCGGTGACAAAAAACAAGCGCAACAGTGGCGACGCATCGCGGTTGGCAGAAAGGTGCGCGATGGCCAAGCCAATCAACAAACCACCCACCGCATTCGCAGCGAATGTGCCCCACGGCACCCAGCCGCGCCCGTTCATCCACACGGTCAACCCGTAGCGCGCCCATGCACCTAACACCGCGCCCACGCCAATGGCCGTCAGCGTCAACATGGCGAGGGCTTTGGCCTATCTACCGCAGGCCGCATTCCACACCGCGTCCACCACTTCGCGCTGTGCGCCCTTTTCACGATACAGGCGAATCTCCATGGTGCCCGTCCAGTGCGCGTCCCCGCCGCGAGCAATGCGCTTGGCTTTAAGTTCGCGCGTCACCGCGCTCTCGGGCAACCACGCCAGACCGTGCCCTTCAAGTGCCATGACTTTCAGCGCTTCGGACATATCGTTTTCGTACACGCAATCGAGATGCGCGCGCAACGGCGTCTGCTGCAATATCAGTTCCACCATACGACCCAAATAAGCCTGCGGTGTGTACGACAAATACGGTATTTTCTTCGCGTCGCTGCCGGGCAGCGTGAACAGCGCACGGCCTTCGCTGTCGGTCTTTGAAAACGGCGCGATGGTCTCGGTGCCGAGCACCACCATTTCATAGCGCGATTCGTCCAATTGCACAGGCTGGTTCGGGTGGTGATAGCAGAGCAACAAATCACAGTTGCCCTCGACCAAACTCATCACCGCGTCGTGCACATTGGCCGCGACCAATTTCGCTTTGACACGACCGAGTTTTTTCTCCAACACATGCAACCACGTCGGGAAAAACGTCAGCGACAACGTATGCGGTGCGGCAAACAAAATGGTGTCTGTCGGCGCGCTTTGCAGGCCCCGCGCAATCGCCCGCGCATCAATCGCCTG
>JAYSUK010000148.1:0-4805 GCA_043719085.1 Burkholderiales bacterium
GGCGCTCGACAAATTGCAGGAACCATCGAGATGAGCAAAACCGGACTACAAGCGGCATCACGCAAGCCTTCGAAGCGTAAGGCGGAGGCGGAGGCGAAGACGCTGACTGTGCCGCACGATCATTACACGTACCGTGTGACCTGGTCGCCCGAAGACGCCGAGTACGTTGGGCTGTGCGCAGAGTTCGCTTCACTATCCTGGCTCGCCAGCACGCCAGAGGCTGCGCTCGCTGGCATTCGCAGGGTGGTCGCCGAGTGCGTGGTCGATATGTTGAAGCTCAATGAGCCCGCGCCCGAACCTCTCGCCGAGCGACGCTACAGCGGTGAATTTCGGGTGCGCATTCCCCCAGAAGTGCATCGCTCCCTCGCCCTGGAGGCGGCCGAACAGGGTATCAGCCTAAATCGTCTGGCAAGCGCGAGGCTCGCAGCGTAGCGAGATGGTTAGACGGTTAAAACACGAAGGTGCGGCGCCCTCCGCCGCCGAAACTGATCCAGGCGATGTCATGCAGCGCCTTAGCGCCGAGACGTGTCACGCGGCGATCGTTCAATCCGCGTCCATCAGTTTTTCAATCGCCTTGGCATCCACTGGCGTGCCACCGAGGGATGCGCAGTCCACACCCTGTTTCGCAAGCGCTGCGCAGATGGCGTTCAGGCGCGCGTCCTGTGCGGCGCTGTGGTCGAGCAGTTTGTGAATGGCCTGCACTAGCGGGTCGTCTAAATCAGCCGAAATTCCGTATGCGGAGAAGCCAATTTTCTTGGCGGTTGATTCGCGACTGTCTTTAGTTTCTGCGGTGATGATTCGTGCGGGAATGCCCACCGCCGTGGCACCTGGTGGCACCGCTTTGAGCACCACCGAATTTGAGCCCACCGTCGCGCCCTCGCCCACCGTGAAGCTGCCGAGCACTTTTGCGCCCGCGCTCACAGTCGCACCTCGGGCAATGGTGGGATGCCGCTTGGCACCGCGCTCTAACGAGGTGCCACCCAGCGTGACGCCCTGATAAATGGTGCAGTCGTCATGCACTTCGGCCGTTTCGCCAATGACGATACCCATGCCGTGGTCGATGAACACGCGGCGACCGATGAAGGCGGCCGGATGAATTTCAATACCGGTGAAAAAACGCGAACAATGCGACACCCAACGCCCCAACGTTTTGAAGCCCGCACGCCACAGCGCGTTGGCGATGCGATGAAATCGAATGGCGTGAAAGCCCGGATACGACAGCCAGACATTCAGGGCGGAGGTGGCCGCTGGGTCTTTGCTGCGAATGGCGCTAATGTCTTCGCGGATGCGGTCGAACATGGACTTATTACTCAGTCAATAAAATATGACCGGTTCGGCGGGCTCCCTCTCCCCGGGGGAGAGGGTTGGGGTGAGGGACTTTGCACACGGACTTTGCTCGTATGTCGATCACCCTCTCCCCCGCCCTCTCCCCCAGGGAGAGGGAGTCAAACCGGCGGACACAGGACGCATTTGGCTGACTCATTAATCAGCGTATTTTTATGCTGCTGTCGGAGTGTAGCGGCTGTGGCCGAAACCCTTTCTCCACAAAGGTTTCAGGGAATTTACCGACAACCGGCTTTCGGCCGTAGGTCGCTGGGTTTGTCAACCCAGCCTACGCGGATCAAACGAGATAGCGCTCCACCAGCAACGCCCAATACGCTGAGCCGACGCCGATGTTTTCGTCGTTGAAGTTGTAGCCAGGGTTGTGCACCATGCAGGCACCTGCGCTGTCGCCGTCGCCATTGCCGATGTAGAGATAGCAGCCGGGCAATTGCTCCAGCATGAACGCGAAATCCTCCGATGCCATCAGCGGTGGAATGTTCCACTTGACCCGATCTTCGCCCAACAACTCACGCGCCACTTTGACCGCAAACTCGCTCTCAACCGTGGTGTTGACGAGCACGGGATAGTTGCGCTGGTAATCAATCTCGGCACGCACGCCAAAGCTTGCCGCCTGCGCGTTGGCGATTTCGCAAATTCGCTTTTCAAGCAGATTGCGCACATCGCGATCCAGCGCGCGCACCGACAATTTCATGGTTGCCGTTTGCGGAATCACGTTGTTGGCGATGCCTGCATTCAACGCACCCACAGTCACCACTGCGTTAAGCAGCGGATCAACATTGCGCGACACAATGGTCTGCAACGCCATGACCAAACTCGCTGCGGCCACCAACGGGTCGGCCGCTTTGTGCGGAAACGCGCCGTGCCCGCCGTAGCCGTGCAGCGTGATGGTGACGTTGTCGGCGGAAGCCATCGTCGCACCATCGCGCACCAGCAAGCTGCCCGCGGTCTCGCCCGGCGCGTTGTGCATGGCAAAGATCGCGTCGCACGGATATTTGGCGAAGAGCCCCTCGTCCATCATGCGTTTGGCGCCGCCCCTGCCCTCTTCCGCGGGTTGAAAAATCAGATTCAAGGTGCCTGAAAAATTGCCCTTGGCGGCGATGTATTTGGCGGCAGCGAGCAGCATTGCAGTGTGGCCATCGTGACCGCAGGCGTGCATCACGCCCTTTCGTTGACTCGCGTAGCCGAAGGTGTTGGTCTCAACAATCGGCAGCGCATCCATGTCCGCCCGCAGGCCCACCGATTTGTCACCAGTGCCGCGCTTTAATTGCCCAACCACGCCGGTGCCACCGATACCGCGCTCAACCGTGTAGCCGTAACTTTCGAGCCGCTCAGCCACGAGGTCCGCAGTGCGAAACTCTTCGAACGCCAGCTCGGGCTGGCTGTGAATATCACGACGAATCGCTACGAATTCGTCGGCTTGGGCGTAGAGTGAGTCGAGTAAGTAGGCCATTTTCAAACGCAGCGCTGAAGATAAGTGGGAGTGGAGATTACCCGAGTTTCCGGTTGCATAGGGCATAGCGATTCAACCCGAGTTCCGTTTGCGCCACGCTGGGTCGTCACCATTGACCGTTGCGAACGATACTCGCACTGTTGATCACCACGCTGCACTTTGGAGGCTCACATGCGACGCTCTTTATCCCGACCCACGATCTTAGGTTTAACTCGCATGTTGGTGAGCGCGACCGCGACGTTGCTGCTCGCCAGCAGCGCTGCGTTTGCGCAGTATCCCGACAAGCCGATTCGGCTGATCGTGCCCTATCCGCCGGGCGGCGCGACCGATGTGATTGGCCGCGTGATGGCGCAAAAGTTAACCACAGCACTCGGGCAAACCGTGGTGGTGGACAACCGTGCGGGCGCCACGGGCAACCTTGGTGCGGCGATTGTTGCCAAAGAAAAACCGGACGGCTACACGCTGCTCATGGGCGCATTGACCAGTCATTCGATCAGCAGTGTGCTGTCAGCAGCGACCGCGCAATTTGACATGGAGAAAAGTTTTGCGCCGGTGGCCATCGTGGGTCGGGTACCGCTGGTGTTCGTCGTTAATCCAGGCGTAAAGGCGAACACGCTCACCGAGTTGATAGCGCTGGCAAAAGCCAACCCTGGCAGCATCACCTACGCATCAAGCGGCAACGGTTCACCACAACATTTGGCGGGCGAAATGTTTCAGCGACTGGTCGGCGTGAAGCTGTTGCATGTGCCGTACAAAGGCAGCGGCCCGGCGATGACGGACCTGATTGGCGGACAAGTGCAGATGATGATTGAAACCGCGCCCGCCGCGCATGGTCACGTCAAAGCGGGCAAGCTGCGCGCGCTGGCCACCGCGACCGCAGCGCCGATTCCATCGCTGCCCGGTGTGCCCACCGCGCCCGAGGCAGGGCTCAAAGGATTCGACGTCAGCTCGATGTTCGGCATCCTCGCGCCCGCTGCAACACCCGCACCCATCCTTGCGAAATTGAATGCCACGTTGAAGGGGATTCTTGAGCAACAGGACGTGAAAGATTCGATGCTCGCGCAGGGGGCGAACGCCACCTACACAACATCCGAACAAGCTGCGCAGGCCATTCGCGCCGAGGTCGCGATGTGGACGCAGGTGATCAAGGATGGCAATATCAAGGGGGACTAGTCGCACGCCCCTGCCAAAATCGCTGGGTTCCCGCCTGGCCGTCACCCCGGCGAAGGCCGGGGCGGAAAGACGAATGGTGTGAATTTTTCTAGTCAACAAATTCAGTCTGTTGTAGCGTGTGGCGCGAGTGGATGCGCGCGCAAAAGTTCGATCGGGAGCAACACGAAAGCCAACTAAGCTATCGTCCATCGCAACTCCCCCGTACGAGCAGCGCCGTGAACCTCCCCTCGCACCAGCTTACGATGACCGTCCTGATGACGCCTGACATGGCGAACTTCGCAGGCAACGTTCACGGTGGCACCATTCTCAAGTTTCTCGATCAAGTGGCATACGCCTGCGCCAGTCGCTATGCGTCAAGCTACGTAGTCACGCTCTCGGTGGATCAGGTGATTTTTCGGCAGCCGATCCATGTGGGTGAGCTGGTGAGCTTTCTCGCCAGCATCAATCACACTGGCACCTCATCGATGGAAGTCGGCATTAAGGTGGTGTCCGAGAACATTCGCACGCAGGAGGTTCGCCACGTAAACAGTTGCTACTTCACGATGGTGGCCGTCGACGACGCGCGCAAACCTATCGCGGTGCCTCCATTGCGCCCCTTTTCGCGGGAAGAAAAGCAGCGCCAGCAAGGCGCAGCGTTGCGTAAAACGGTGCGCCAGGAGCTGGAAGAACGGTTCAAGGCGGCGAAATTACCCATCGACTAATTACCGAATCAGACCTCGGACAGGACAATTTCGGTGCTGATTTTCGCGGTCATTCCGAGCATCGCTGTTGCAGAGCAATATTTCTCTTTCGACAACATTACGGCCCGCTCCACCGCCCCCAGATCCAGCCCTTTACC
>JAYSUK010000149.1:0-14277 GCA_043719085.1 Burkholderiales bacterium
CTGGAAGAAGGGAGCAAACGTCGCGAAGCCTACATCGCGCGACTGGCAGGCAATCGCGCGTCAGGTGACTCCGGCGGTCAGGCGGCGAGCTTCGGTCACGTGGTCAGCTCTGATGTCGTGGACACCAGCAACGGTGGCATTTTGTACGTCGACGACATCACGGTTTCGTTCGATGGTTTTCGAGCGTTGAACCAGTTGACCCTGAACATCGCAGTCGGCGAATTGCGCTGCATCATCGGCCCCAATGGCGCGGGCAAGACGACGATGATGGACGTGATTACTGGCAAGACGAAACCCGATAGCGGGCGCGCGTTTTTCGGTACCAACATCGATCTCCTGCGCCTGCGAGAGAGCGAAATCGCAGGGCGTGGTGTCGGGCGCAAATTTCAAAAGTCAACCGTGTTCGAACAGCTCAGCGTGTTTGAAAATCTCGAACTCGCGCTAAAAATGGATCGACGCGTTCGCGCGTCATTGATGCACAAACTCGGAAGCAGCGACACGGATCGCATCGCAGAAATGCTCAAGGTGATTCACCTACGCGATAACGGTGCGCGCACTGCGGGTGTTCTGTCGCACGGGCAAAAGCAGTGGCTAGAAATCGGTATGCTGCTGATGCAGGATCCGAAGCTCTTGCTGCTCGACGAACCGGTCGCTGGCATGACCGACGAAGAGACCGAACGCACGGCTGAGCTCTTCCTGTCGCTCGAAGGCTCGCACTCGTTGGTGGTCGTCGAACACGATATGAAGTTCATCGGTGAACTGGTCAACGGTGGCCAGCGTGAGAAGAAAAAAATCGTGACCGTACTGCACGAAGGTAGCGTGCTCGCGGAAGGCGCGCTTGCTGATGTGCAGGCGAATGAACGCGTGGTGGAGGTGTATCTTGGCCGCTAGTTTTCTGCTTGACGCTGCTCTTGTGGGAGCGGTTCCACCGCGACTGCGCGCGACCGACAGCCACGAATCTCGCGGTGGAACCGCTCCCACAAATACGCTGACGGCGCAGCATCATGCTTGAACTAAAAAACGTCAACCAGTATTACGGCGGCTCGCACATCCTGCGAAACGTCTCGATTGACGCCCGGATCGGCGAGATCACGGTCGTGCTGGGCCGTAACGGCGTAGGTAAGACGACCATGCTCAAAAGCATCATGGGTGTCGTTCCGATCAAGGCGGGCGGCATCACGCTTGACGGTGAGGCGATCCACAAGCAAACCTCGTATGAGCGCGCGCGTCGCGGCATCGGATTCGTCCCGCAAGGCCGCGAAATTTTCGGTCGACTGACGGTTGAAGACAACCTGAAAATGGGCCTCGCGTACAAGTCCGCGAGCGCACAAATTCCGACCGAGCTTTACGAATTGTTCCCTGTGCTCAAGCAGATGCTGGGTCGGCGCGGCGGTGATCTTTCGGGCGGGCAACAACAGCAACTAGCCATAGCACGCGCACTGGCAGCAAACCCAAAACTGCTAATCCTCGACGAGCCAACCGAAGGCATTCAGCCAAACGTGATCAAGGACATCGGCCGCGTATTGCGCCTGCTCGCAGACCGCAAAACCATGGCGATTTTACTGGTGGAACAGTTTTATGATTTCGCGGAAGAACTCGCCGATCAGTACATCGTGATGGAGCGCGGCGAAGTAATCAAGCGCGGACACGGTGCCGATATGGAGGCCGATGGCGTGCGCGGATTGATGTCCATTTAAGGGCTGTCAGAGGCTCGCGAGGCTTCACTCTGCTGCCAAAGCCTGACCTGATGCTGCCTCGGCCTGATCGAAGCGCATCCGCTATGAGTTGGTTGATTGTCGCTGTACCAACGCGCGCGGTTTCACTTGCCGACGGTGGCGCGATGCAATGAAGCTCTATTAGCTTGTACCGC
Source organism: Burkholderiales bacterium (assembly GCA_043719085.1). GTDB lineage: Bacteria > Pseudomonadota > Gammaproteobacteria > Burkholderiales > Casimicrobiaceae > Casimicrobium. Next base: position 1,871 of record JAYSUK010000149.1, read on the forward strand.
GCCGCGCTGCACTGTTCCGCCGCAGCTAAGGTATTCAGGTGAAGGCCAAGTGCCGAGCGTTTGTGCCGCGTATGCGAGCCGGATCAACTGATGTTTGTGCGAAATATCCTACACGGAGTAGGGAAAATTGCGACTGCTACGCATTTTGCTTGCGCACTATAGTTGAACAGGCCAATCGTCAGCTAAGTCGTCGGGCTATCCAGCTGAAACCGCTGAACAATCGATGGAGTACGGAGTAGCGTGACAGGGTTGGCAAAGGTTCGTCGAAAGGATCAACATGAGCTCGCAAGCCATAGCAACCAACTCGGGACGGATCAACGATGCCGATTCACGAAGTCATCGCGTGGCCCGCGACCTGCTCGCCCGCGCCTCCATCAAAATCGACGGTTCCCGTCCTTGGGACATGCAGTTGAAACACAGTGGTGTGCTAGAGCGAGTTTTAGTCTACGGTGGCCTTGGTCTTGGCGAAACCTACATGGATGGGCATTGGGATGTCGAACGTCTAGACGAGTTCTTCGCACGACTGCTCGCTAGTCGCAATACGGCAAACTATCTGCCCTGGCGGTTCATGTTTAATGTGTTCGTTGCGAAACTTGTCAATCCGCAGAGCCCCCTTCGCTCCGAGAGGGTAGGACAAATGCACTATGACATCGGCAACGACTTCTACGCCGCTATGCTCGATCCCCGCATGACCTACACATGCGGTTACTGGCGAACCGCGCGCGATCTCGCTCAGGCACAGGAGGACAAACTTGAACTTGTCTGCCGAAAACTGCGCTTGCAAAAAGGCATGCGCATACTGGATATAGGCTGCGGGTGGGGCAGTTTCATGGCGTACGCTGCGGAACGTTATGGCGTGGAAGCCGTTGGCATCAGCATTTCTCGCGAGCAGATCGCCTGGGCCACCAATCGCTATCGGGGTCTTCCGCTGGAATTTCGGTTTCAGGACTATCGGGAACTCGATGAACGTTTCGACGCGATAGCAAGCATCGGCATGTTCGAGCATGTGGGACGACTAAATCATCGAACTTACATGCAAGTCGCTCATCGCTGCCTTCGCAAGGGAGGCCTGTTCCTGCTGCACACTATCGGAAAAAATCAACGCAAGGCGGCTACTGACGCGTGGATCTCGAAATACATCTTTCCGGGTGGCGATCTGCCGTCGGTTGGTCAAATCGGCGGTGCCGTTGACGATCTATTCGTCGTGGAAGACGTACACAACTTCGGTGCCGATTACGACAGAACATTGATGGCCTGGTGGAAGAATTTTGAGGACGCCTGGCCGCGATTTGAGGAACGACTGGGTGAGCGATTTCACAGAATGTGGCGCTACTATTTATTGTCGTGTGCAGGCGCTTTCCGTGCCCGCGATATTCAGCTGTGGCAATGGGTACTATCAAAGGACGGCGTTCCCGGTGGTTATCATCGCGAAACGTAATTAACGTCCACCGGTCAGCCGACGTCAATGCCCGCGCAATGAGTAACTTTCAGGCGCGTAGGGTGGACGCGGAGCCGCGTTTTAGTCAGACCAGTCACCTCAAAGAACCTCATGAATAGCGTGCGTCTTGAATCCGATTCGATGGGCAATATCGAAGTCCCGTCCGACAGGTATTGGGGTGCACAAACCCAGAGGTCGCTGGAGAATTTCGCAATCGGCGTCGACCGTTTTCGGTGGAAATTCCCGATTATTCGCTCTATGGCCATCCTGAAAAAGGCTGCGGCCATCGCCAACGCGGAGCTGGGTCAATTGCCGCGAGAACTCGCCGAGTGCATCTCGCAGGCTGCGAACGAAGTGATTCAAGGCAAACTGACAGATCACTTTCCGTTAGTGGTGTTCCAGACAGGCTCGGGCACCCAGTCAAACATGAACGCCAACGAAGTGATCGCCAATCGAGCCATCGAACTCATGGGCGGCGTCATCGGTTCGAAATCGCCAGTGCACCCCAATGACCACGTCAATTGCGGGCAGTCGTCAAATGACACCTTTCCCACAGCTATGCACATTGCGGTGGTGGCAGAACTCAAGCACACTCTGCTGCCCAGGGTGAAGTCACTCCGCGACACGCTTTCCGCGAAAGCCAGTCAGTTTTCTGATGTGGTGAAAACCGGCCGCACCCACCTGCAAGATGCGACCCCGATCACGCTCGGGCAGGAGATAGGCAGTTGGGTGGCGCAGATCGACTTCGCGGACAAGACCTTGAAATCAACGATGGACGGCCTGTATGACCTGGCCATTGGCGGCACAGCGGTGGGCACAGGCTTGAACTCGCATCCTCGCTTTGGCGACATCTGCGCCAAGTACATTGCCGAAATCACGGGCTCACCCTTCCGGTCGTCGGACAATAAATTCTTCTCTCTGTCTGCTCACGATGCTTTGGTCAATACGTCTGCGGCCTTGCGCACGCTGGCTGGTGCTTTGATGAAGATGGCGAACGACGTTCGCTGGCTGGCCAGCGGCCCGCGTTGTGGCATCGGTGAGATCCACATTCCCGAAAACGAACCGGGCTCGTCCATCATGCCGGGCAAGGTGAACCCGACGCAATGCGAAGCGCTGACGATGGTGTGCGTTCAGGTGTTTGGTAACGATGCGGCCACCGCGTTCGCAGGTAGTCAGGGCAATTTTCAGCTCAACGTCTACAAGCCGGTCATGGTGCACAACGTGCTGGAGAGTATTGATCTGCTGGGGGATGCCTGTGTTTCGTTCGATGTGCATTGCGCTCGTGGCATTGAGCCCGATCTGTCGGTGATCCAGCGCAATCTGGACAAGAACCTCATGCTGGTGACGGCGCTGAACCGGCACATCGGCTACGACAATGCCGCCAAAGTGGCCAAGACAGCGCTGCGGGAAGGCAAGAATCTGCGAGAAGTTGCCGTCGCATTGAGTCTGATCTCCGAGGCGGAATTCGATGCATGGGTTGATCCCATCAAGATGACTTATCCGACTGAGTAGAAGTTCAACGCGTACGGGGATGAAAGGCTTCGCAGCTTGACCGGTTGACGTTGATCCCGGCGAGCGAAACAGGGAATGCTCCGGGCAAGTTAACGCGTGCGAAATCCCCTGCGCGGACTTGCGACATTCGCGATTCGTTTGCTGGGCCCAGCACGAGGCGTGACATTGAAAAACCGCAGGCGACGGACGAAGATCGCTGACCACGCACCTGTATTTAAGACGCGCCAAGCACCAGAATGTCGCTGGACGCGGTAACAGGTGCCGACTCTGTGCCTGCGGCCACTGCGGCGGCGCACACACCGACCGATCGACCGCTAGCCGTGCTTGATCTCGGTTCAGGCACTGAGCGTTTCACGCCAGATCGCTTTTCACCGCCGTGCCATCCTGGCTGTGGTGCCAGTGATGAGCGTTAGGATCAGTAAAAAAAGACGCGAGGCGCTCGGATCTGTCGCAGATGGCGCTATGTGCGTCAGCGCACCGACAGCATGTGGTCTGACGATTATCGTGGATTGGTATTGATTCATCGGTGCCGACTTGCGCGAGCTCAAAGCGCAAGCTGCATCGAAAAAACCAAAGCGCACGATCAGCAGAAATCGAGCAAAACATCCAGCGTTAGCGCGGGTGCAGCGCAGAAAGAAATGCAATGGACAGTTCGACCGATCCCGTTTTTACCGAGAGTCGCTCCCGCGAGAAGCGTGTGTTTTTATTTTTAACCGTGGTGTTGGCACCGATGATCGCGGTCGCGCTGGTCGGCACTTACGGGCTCTTGATCTGGTTGTATCAAATGATTCAAGGGCCGCCGAGAGGTTAACGTGGGTAAGCTCGCCGTCGCCCAGGTCTCGCGTCACGCTTTGGAGGCGCAGTGAAATGGCGACAGCCACTGTCGCATTGACTCGTCGCCGCCTGACGGCAATCGGCGGCTATCGCAAAAGCTCTAAGGCAGGCGCGTTCCGATTCGCCGACTCGATCACCAGCGTGGCAAAAACTTTTTTTGACACTGACCGCTGCAGCCAGGGCGGCGAATGCGCGCGCGTTTGCCCACAGTATGCGACCCGCGCGCGGCCAAAGGCAATGTCGCATGGCTGAACTGCACATCGCCAGTTGCATCGCACGGGTACGTCCGGCAGCTGTTGCCGCAGCGATCCCATTGATCGAAGCCATCACTGGCAGCCCCGTGAGTGCACACAATGCGGCTGGCAGGCTGGTGATCGTGATCGAAGGTGAGAGCACGGGTGCGCTGCTCGACCAGATGGACGAAATACGGAATATCGCCGACGTGCTGAACGTGGAAATGGTCTACCAGCACGCTGAAGAAGAATCTCTCATGAAGGAGTTGTTGCCATGAATGCGATCAAGCTCACCCGCCGCGAATTCGTTCGCAACACCGCTATTTCAGTGGCCGCTTCCGCCGCTGGAATTCCGTTTACTGCGGATGCTGCCAACATTGCCACCGAGTCGTCTTCGACCGAGCTCAAATGGAGCAAGGCAGCGTGCCGATTCTGCGGCACCGGCTGCGGCGTCAATGTCGCGGTGAAAAACAACCGCGTCGTCGCCACCCATGGCGATCCCGCAGCCGAGGTGAATCGCGGCCTTAATTGTGTGAAAGGCTATTTTCTTTCCAAGATCATGTATGGCAGTGATCGGCTCACCCAGCCGTTGTTGCGCATGAGCAACGGCAATTACGACAAGTCCGGCGCGTTCACGCCAGTCAGTTGGGACAAAGCCTTCGACATCATGGCCGAGAAGTGGAAGGCGGCGCTGAAGAAAAAAGGGCCGACGTCGGTGGGCATGTTTGGCTCCGGCCAGTGGACCATCTGGGAAGGCTACGCGGCTAACAAATTATTCAAAGCTGGTTTTCGCTCCAACAATATCGACCCGAATGCACGTCACTGCATGGCCTCGGCGGCGTCAGGATTCATGCGCACCTTCGGCATGGACGAGCCGATGGGTTGCTATGACGACATCGAAGCGGCCGACGCTTTCGTGCTGTGGGGAGCAAACATGGCGGAGATGCATCCGGTTTTGTGGTCGCGCGTGACCGACCGCAAACTTTCGACGCCAGCGGTGAAGGTGGCGGTGTTGTCGGTGTTTGAACATCGCAGCTTTGAACTGGCCGATCTGTCGGTGATTTTCAAGCCACAAACCGACCTGGCGATGCTTAATTTCATCGCCAACCACATTATCCAGACCGGCCGCGTGAACAAAGATTTTGTGACCAAACATTGCACCTTCAAACGCGGCATCGAAGATATTGGCTACGGTCTGCGCCCCGAACATCCGCTGGAGAAAAAAGCGAAAAACGCCGACAAGGCGAACGACATGTCGCCGATGACGTTCGATCAATTTCGCGATTACGTCAAGACCTACACGGCTGAGTCTGTGTCGAAACTATGCGGCGTGTCGGTGGAAAAATTAAGAGCGCTGGCCGAGTTGTACGCCGACCCGAAAATAAAAGTGGTGTCGTTCTGGACGATGGGCTTTAACCAGCATACGCGCGGTGTATGGGCGAACAATCTGGTCTACAACATTCACCTGTTGACCGGCAAAATTTCCACGCCCGGCAATTCGCCGTTTTCACTGACCGGTCAGCCTTCTGCGTGCGGCACCGCGCGCGAAGTCGGCACTTTTTCGCATCGCCTGCCCGCCGACATGGTGGTCACCAATCCCACGCATCGCGCCAGGACGGAAGAAATCTGGAAGCTGCCACCCGGCACCATTGCCGACAAGCCCGGCTATCACGCCGTGTTGCAAAACCGCATGCTCAAAGACGGCAAGCTCAATTGCTATTGGGTGCAGGTCAACAACAACATGCAGGCCGCTGCCAACATGATGAATGAGACGCTGCCGGGCTACCGAAATCCGGAGAATTTCATCGTCGTCTCGGATGCGTATCCGACCGTCACCACGCAGGCGGCCGACTTGATCTTGCCGACCGCAATGTGGGTCGAAAAAGAAGGTGCCTACGGCAATGCTGAGCGGCGCACGCAGTTCTGGCACCAGATGGTGACGGCACCCGGTGAGTCGAAATCTGATCTTTGGCAACTCATGGAATTCTCCAAGCGCTTCAAGGTGGAAGAAGTCTGGCCGGAAGAATTGCTCGCGAAAAAACCGGCCTATCGCGGCAAGACGTTGTTCCAGATTTTGTTTGCCAATGGCGCGGTGAATAAATTTCCGCTGTCGCACATTGAAGCAGGATTCGACAACGACGAATCAAAAGCCTATGGTTTTTATGTGCAGAAGGGCCTGTTCGAGGAATACGCCGAATTTGGTCGGGGTCACGGCCACGATCTGGCACCGTTTGACGACTATCACAAAGTGCGCGGCCTGCGCTGGCCGGTGGTTAACGGCAAGGAAACCAAATGGCGCTATCGCGAGGGCACTGATCCGTACGTGAAGGCGGGCAGCGGTTTTGACTTTTACGGTAACGCAGATCATCGCGCCAACATCATCGCGCTGCCGTACGAGCCGGCGCCCGAGGAGCCGGACAGCGAGTATCCATTTTGGCTATCGACCGGGCGGGTGCTCGAGCACTGGCATTCGGGCTCGTTGACCGGACGGGTGCCGGAGCTGTACAAAGCATTCCCCAACGCGGTGGTATTCATGCATCCGGATGATGCGAAAAAGCTCAACGTGCGGCGCGGCTCGGAAGTGCGCGTGGTGTCGCGGCGCGGTGAAATGCGCTCGCGGATCGAAACCCGTGGTCGCAACAAACCACCGCCAGGTTTGGTGTTTGTGCCGTGGTTTGACGCCTCGCAATTGATCAACAAGGTCACGCTCGATGCCAATGACCCGATTTCGCGGCAAACCGATTACAAGAAGTGCGCCGTAAAAATTGTCGCGGTGTAGAGATAACAGCAAGGAACATTATGAAAAAAGTAATCGCTTTGCTGCTCGCCCTTGCTATTTTGTCCGCTGCGGCACAAGTCGGAGACCGCCACCCGCCTGGGCTGCGCGGCACCGCACCGCTCGACCAGGAACCCGTCGCACCGCTGATGCCGAAAATGGTTAATGACGATATTCGCAAAGGACGCGCTTTCGCGATGCAGCCGCCGGTGATTCCGCATCAAATCGAGAACTATCAGGTCGACAAGAACTTTAACAAGTGCATGAGTTGCCACGGTCGTAGTCGGGTGCCGGATAGTCAGGCACCGATGGTGAGCGTCACGCACTTTATGGATCGTGACGGAAATTTTCGTGCTGAAATTTCACCGAGCCGCTATTTTTGCGTGCAGTGCCACGTGCCGCAAATGGAGGTAAAAGTGCCCGTGGAGAACACGTTTGTCGATGCCGAGAAAGCGGTGGCCGCTAAGAAGAGCGTCAAAAAATGAACGCTTCGTCCAGATTTGGCCGTGTGAAAAATTTCATGCGCAAATATTGGCTCACGCTGTCGACACCGAGCAAGTTTTTTTCGCTCGGATTCTTGACCATCGGCGGCTTCGTGGCGGGCGTTATCTTTTGGGGCGGATTCAATACCGCGCTTGAGTTGACCAACACCGAGGCGTTTTGCACCAGTTGCCACGAAATGCGCGACAACGTATTTGTCGAGTTGCAACCCACCATTCACTACACCAATCGCTCCGGCGTGCGCGCCACGTGTCCGGACTGCCACGTGCCGCACAACTGGACGAGCAAGATCGCGCGCAAGATGCAGGCGTCCAAGGAAGTTTGGGGCAACATTTTCGGCGCCATCAACACCCGCGAAAAGTTTCTCGACAAACGGTTGGAGCTTGCGCAACACGAATGGACCCGCCTGAAAACAAACAACTCACTCGAATGTCGCAACTGCCACAATCTGGCGTCGATGGACTTCACGCGGCAGAGCAAACGTGCGATGGAAATGCATTCGACCCAGCTCGCGAGCGGTGCGAAGACTTGCATTGATTGTCACAAGGGTATTGCGCATCGGCTGCCGGATATGAAGAGCGTGGACACGAATTAGGCAGATGGGCACAAGCTTGCGCCACCGTAGAGTAGCCGGGCAATAGCGACGGCAAGCAATTTCAGCACCACCTGCGTCAAGAACAATTCGACAATTTCAGCGCGGGACTGGCCATCGAGCTCTCGCAGGATGCGCATCAAATTGAGCACCATCGTTGCAAACTATTCCAACGGTTCAGTTGCCACCGTGGGGCGCACTCTGGCACGGCACCCTACAGCCGACGCAGGCAGATGCGCAGCGTATGGGCGGAACACACACGCCGCGCCTGGACGCCATTATCCCGTCCACGTAAGACGACGTTGACCAGACTGATGCCACCGGCGATTACCAGCGCGCCGAACATGATCATGCGGATCATGTCGACGTTGTAGCTCTTGCGCAATTGCGGCGTGGTCAGTATTCCGGGAAGTGAAACGCGAGCACGCCGAGGAAGCACAGGATGGCGAGTGAGAGCGCGATGACACCGGAAATCAGCCGCGACCGCGCTTCAACGCGCCGTGGCCTTCAGTCAATTCGTTGCGTTTTTCCAGCATGTTGCGCTCCAGAAAATTCGATCAGCTTTTTTCTACAAGCCCCATTCTATATGGGCATGGCCTATATTTATCCGATTGTTGACTTTCGCACAAATTGCCCTTTATGCCCAATTGCAATGGGGATTTCACGAAAAAGCTGTTTGCTATATTTCTTCTCGCAGTCACCCAGCACGTAGATCGGAAGCGCGAAGCGCTTTACGACAATCAGGGTCGCGACGACACGCACGAATGTCGGAGGGCACTTCGCTTGTCCGACCCACAGAACTGTAAATGGCGTCGCCACCACCCGCCACAAAATCAAAGTCCCTTGATGGGTGACTCTTTAGCTCCTTCCGGCTTCCCGTCACGCCACATCTGCGTTTCGGCAACCGAACCGTTCGCGCGCAACTTTTTCACATCGCCGTCAAATCCATCCGAATTGACAATAGAACTTGACGCTAACTTCAAATGTTTACGTGGGTGCCAGATGGGATTGACACTCAGGGAAATCGAATGTTGCCACGGCAATTCTGGTTTCGGCGACGCTTTTGAACTAAATCGACCTTTAGCGCCCTACAAACGGATACGCCGGATCGTGATAACCCGGCGTCGATGGATGACCCTTCGGTACTAGCGAATCCACGATTGCGTCGTCATCGGCCGCCCACGGGTAGTCCAGCGCAGCAAAGTACGGTTTGAACTGGTCTAGCGTTTTCGGCCCGGCAATCACGCTTGTGACAAAGCGATTGGCGAGCACCCATGCGCAGGCAAATTGGAGCAGCGTGAATCCCTTCGCGCTAGCGTGCGTTTCAAGTTTTTGCGCGATCACCAACGATTCCTCACGCCACTCCGACTGCAAGAATCGCGCGTCGGATCGGGCGGCACGACTGCCCGCAGGTGCTGCCTCGCCCGGCTTGTATTTACCGGTCAATACGCCGCGCGCAATCGGGCTGTACGGTGCCACGCCAAGGCCGTGGAAGCCGCAGGCAGGAAGGATTTCGACTTCGGGCAGGCGATTCAACAGGTTGTAATACGGCTGGCAAATGGCTGGCAGCGGCACACCTTGTCGCTTGCACTCCGCAACCACTTCCGCAATGCGCCACGCGCGAAAATTCGACACGCCGAAATAGCGAATCTTGCCGCTCTTGATCAGGTCACCCAGCGCGCTAACGACCTCCTGCAAACCATCCTCCTCAAAGTCGCGATGCAGGTAGTAAATGTCAATGTAGTCGGTGCCTAGGCGCGCGAGCGAGGCGTCACATTCCTGGATCAACCACTTGCGTGAGTAGCGATCCTGATTCGGCGCGTCGGTGGTCGGCGACATCTTGTTGCCGATTTTGGTGGCCAGCACCCACCAGTCGCGCTCACCGCGAATGGTGGTTCCAGTGATCTCCTCGCTGATGCCGAGCGAATAAACGTCTGCGGTATCGATGAAATTGACACCCTGATCTCGCGCATGATCAACGATGCGCTGCGACTCGGCGGCGTCGGTCTGGTCGCCAAACATCATGGTGCCAAGGCAGAGTGCTGAGACGCGAAGATTGGTTTTTCCGAGGCGGTTGTAGTTCATGCTTACTTTCGATTGACCGTTACTTCGGAGCGCGTCGGACGAATGGTCACCGCGCTTTCGTTTTTTGCCGACATCTCCCCTACTCTCAGGGAAGACTTTCAGCAGTCGCGGTTTGCCACGCTCCCTGTTCGCAGGGGAGATGCCCGAGGGGCAATGCGAACGCTGCTAAAGCGAAACTTTCGTCTCACCAAGCAAACGAAACTTGCCATCTTTAATGGTGATGACCTCGCGCGCGCGTTTGTCGAGCCCGTTGTGATTGCTGGCGGTGATGTTGAACACGCCCTGAGCGCCCACGATGTCTTTTTGCGTCTCCAGCGAGTCGCGTAGCGCGCTGCGGAAAGTCTCGGAGCCTGGTTTACCTTTTTTCAGCGCCTCTGGCACCGCGTATTGCAGCAGAATGCCGGCGTCGTAAGTATTAGCGCCGAAGGTCGCCGGGCGCGAGCCGTAAATCTTTTCGTACGCCACGATGTACCGCGCCGCAACGCTCTTTACCGGGTTTGCCTCAAGCATCTCGTCGAACACCAACATGCCGCCCGCCGCGAGCACGGTGCCCTCCACTTTCGCCCCGCCGATCTTGATGAAGTCTTGCGTGGCAATCGCGTGCGTCTGGTAGATCGTGCCCTTGAAGCCCTGATCGCGTAACGTGGCTTGCGGCAACACGGCGGGGCCGCCGACGGCAGCGATGAACACGGCGTCAGGCTTAGCGGCGATTAGCTTTAGCGACTGCCCGGTCACTGACTGGTCGGTGCGACTGTATTTCTCGGTGGCGACCAGCTCGATTTTGGCTTTCGCCAGCATCGCCGGAAGAATTTTCAGGAAGCCTTCGCCGAACGGGTCGTTAAAACCAATAAAACCGAGCTTCTTGACCTTGGCGCGAACCATGTGACCGACGAGTGCCTCGGCGATCAAATCGTCGTTCTGCGTCGTTTTAAAGGCCCAGCGCTTGGTCGCATCCTGTGGCTCAACCACCGCCTGGCTGCCGACTGTAGTGACGAGCGGCACTTTTGCTTCGGCAATAATGGACAGAATCGCTAGCGCATTGGGCGTCGTCGAGGGCCCGATGATCGCGTCCACGTTATGTTGCTGGATCAACTGCTTCGCGTTCTGCACCGCGCGCGTGGTGTCGCCACCATCATCGAGCGTGATGTATTCAATGGTCATGCCACCGACGGTCGTAGGCAACAGCGCGACCGAATTGCGCTGCGGAATGCCAATGGCCGACGTAGGGCCGGTTGCCGAAACCATGGCACCAATTTTAATTTGTGCATGAGCGGGCGCAAGGGCCATTGCCGCAGCCAAAAACAACAGCGCGCGCGTGGGGATGGAAAGCTTCATAATTCAACTCCGGGTGAAGAAAGCAACTTGCGTCGACTGGTGGCGACAAGTGTATTTGACGCCGCTTAAGTTTTCATGCCTGCAACTCATTCCGAACTTGATCCCCTCGCGTTACGCCACGCGTTCGCGAGCTTCGCCACCGGTGTCACCGTCATCACGGCCCTCGACGAGCACGGTGCAGCCGTGGGTATGACGGCTAATTCGTTCGGCTCGGTATCGCTTGATCCACCGTTGGTGCAGTGGAGCTTGCGCATCAATTCGGGGTTGCACCGCACTTTTGTTGACGCAACCCATTTCAGCGTCAGCGTGCTCGCATCTCATCAGGCGCACATTGCTCGTCAGTTCGCCAGCCGCTCGCCAGATCGATTTGCTGGAATCGAGTGCACGCAAAAGGCGGGCGAACCGCCATTGATACGCGGTGCCCTGGCGTACTTCGTGTGCAAAAAAATCACCGATCACCGCGTGGGCGACCATGAGCTTTTTGTGGGTGAGGTGCTGCATGCGTCGGCGCATGAAGGTCAGGCGTTACTGTTTCACGGCAGCAAGTTTTTGACAACACGTTGATCTCGCTGTAGGTCGGCTCCTCCACGATCCAGCGATGGAAACGACAGAAAGATCGCGACAGAGTGGTCCCTACAAACCGCCGACAAAATCCATAGCCCGCTGTGCTACCGGAGCGAAACTGCGCCGATGTTCATCGCACGGACCGTGCTCAGCGAGTGCGGCCATATGAACAGCTGTGCCATAGCCCTTGTGCGCTGCAAATCCATAGTGCGGAAAACGGGCATGCACATTGCACATGTATGCGTCACGTGCCGTCTTGGCGAGGATCGATGCGGCGCTTACCTCCTGAACATCGGCATCGGCGCGCGGTTGCGCGATGACGGTGATGTTGCGTGACGCCGCCCACGGTTTGAGCGCATGTGGAATCTGCGTGCCATCGATCACGATGTGCCGTGTCGTCGACAAACTCACTTCCGGCAACTGCTCAACGGCGCGAAACATCGCGAGCAGGGTGGCCTGCAAAATATTAAGCTGATCAACTTCAACCGCAGTCGCAGACGCAATCGCCCAAGCGTGCGCCTGGGTTTTGATCAAAAC
>JAYSUK010000150.1:0-1774 GCA_043719085.1 Burkholderiales bacterium
CCGGGAATCCAGAAAGCATGCGGTCGCAATGGCGGCGCGTGCCCGAGTAGCGTAGTTAAGCGCTGGATACCCGCCTGCGGCGAGTATGACGGCAGTTTGCGGAGTGGAATTTAGCCGTGGTTTTCTGCTACAACTTTCAGCCGAAACACCCATTGCATATGGGCATAGAGGCAATTTATGCCTAAAGTCGATATCAGACATAAATCGGGTCCATGCCCATATTAAATATGGTTCCCACGTTAGAGCTGTTAACAAAGTAACCGACGCGTGGGCAACTCGTTGCCCATCCTAAAAATCATGAAATTACTCGATGCTTCTAGTCCGGACTTCTTCGCTTCACTTGACGCGTTGACCCATCACGCGGGCGCGCTCGACGAAACCGTTGATGCGACGGTTGCGAAAATTCTCGCGGAGGTTCGTGCGCGTGGTGACGAGGCGGTGCTTGAGTACACGCAAAAGTTCGACCGCGTCAACGTGCCATCAATGGCTGCGCTGGAACTGTCGAAAGCTGAAATGAAGAGCGCGTTTGATGCGCTTGATCCTGACCTTAAAACCGCGCTCATGCTCGCGCGTGATCGCATAGAAACCTATCACCGCCGCCAGATTGCTGAGAGCTGGCGCTACACCGAGGCAGACGGCACGCAGCTTGGCGTGCAGATCACGCCGCTGGATCGCGTGGGCTTGTACGTGCCGGGTGGCAAGGCGGCGTATCCGTCGTCACTGCTCATGAACGCGGTGCCGGCCAGGGTCGCAGGCGTGCGCGAGATCATCATGGTGGTGCCGACACCCGACGGCGTTAAGAACGCGACCGTGCTCGCTGCCGCACATCTGGCGGGCGTAGACCGCGTGTTCACCATCGGCGGTGCGCAGGCCGTTGGCGCGTTGGCCTTCGGCACGGCAACGGTGCCCGCAGTAGACAAAATTGTCGGGCCAGGTAACGCGTATGTGGCGGCAGCCAAGCGTCGCGTGTTCGGCATTGTGGGCATCGACATGATCGCCGGGCCGTCGGAAATTCTGGTGATAGCCGATGAAAATGCCAACCCCGACTGGGTTGCAATGGACCTGTTTTCGCAGGCCGAGCATGACGAAGTGGCGCAATCTATTTTGCTCACGCCGAGCGAAGCATTGATCGCAGCAGTGCAGGCGAGCATCGCGAAATTGTTGCCAACCATGTTGCGTCAAGAAATCATCAAAGCGTCGCTCGCAGGACGCGGTGCGATTATCAAAACACGCTCGCTTGAAGAGGCCTGCGAGATTAGTAATCGCATCGCGCCTGAGCATCTTGAGTTGTCGGTGGCCGACCCTGAGGCGCTGTTGCCACTGCTCCGCCACGCCGGTGCCATCTTCATGGGCTACCACAGTAGCGAATCGATTGGCGACTACGTTGCGGGCACCAACCACGTGCTGCCCACGTCGCGCTCGGCGCGCTTCTCGTCACCGCTTGGCGTGTATGATTTTCAGAAACGCACGAGTTTGATTTACGTGTCTCCCGAAGGCGCAAGAACGCTTGGTAGAGTCGCTGCGACGCTCGCGTACGCAGAAGGTTTGCAGGCACATGCGCGAGCAGCTGAATTGAGGATAGAGTCATGAGTTCCCAAGAAGATGTAATTGCCAAAACGATTCGCGCGGATGTGCGCGCCTTAAGGGCCTATCCCGTCACACCGCCGTGGCCAGGTATCAAGCTCGAATTGATGGAGGATGCGCACCTTGATGCTGGCGCATCCACCAGCGCCATGCGTAAGGAAATGGCCGAGCGAATTGCCGAATCCGCGTT
>JAYSUK010000016.1:0-2429 GCA_043719085.1 Burkholderiales bacterium
TTCAGTTGTCGCGACTTGGGAAGCTCTGCTTGAGTCAATCGACAATCTCATTGCAAACTGCATTGCTTGAAAGCGGGCAACATTCAATATTGGCGCGCGTTTTCAGGCGTTTTTGTCCCGTGACGCGCGCGGGTGCTGGAGTTTGGCGGCAGCCGCAGAAAACTGTCATTGCAACCGCCGGAGAAAACGCTTGCGATGCAGCCTAGATTGGTACCAACGTCATGCCACACTTTGGACATTTGCCCGGTGCGTCACGCACAATCTCCGGATGCATCGAGCATGTGTAGCGCGTGCCACCGGTAGCCGCTGTCGCATTTGAAAAGGTGACTCCAGCGCGTGGATGATCATCGATGCGGGCCTGATACAAATTGCTGATTTCTGATTTCATTTTTTTCTCCTTGGTAAATTGTTGTTTGCAATTGGCTTGCGCAGTTTTTGCCGGGCAAGCAGTGCCGGCCACAGCGCTCGATAGGCGACCACGATTACTGGCGGCAAGATCAGCCACTGCAACAGCGGCGTAAGACCAATTCCGAATATCAGCGGCATGCTTGGCGCATAACCCCAGGCATCCGCGCGATAAACGTTGTACCACTCGCTCCATGTGGTGAAAGCGACTGTGCTAATAACGACAATCACGCTTCCTGTCCACGGGCGCGATAGCGGCCAGTTCGCACGCCACAGCACGATGGCGGCCAGCGCGAACCCCGCAACTGCAATCACGACATCGCCCAGGGTGCAGTGAAACAACGACCATGCGATACGCAGACCACCGGCCTCCCGCCAAATCGTGTAGAGCCCAACATGGCTGATCTCCCACAGCAGATTCAGACTGAAGGCGAGCGCCGACCACAGGGTGACGCGCGCGATAAAGCTGCCGGACGCGGGGTTATGCATTGTTGCCGGTTATCTGCGCAGCCACGTCAGCCTTCATTCAGCGATACACCACCACCGGTATTTTCGAATGCGCCAACACTTGCTGCGTGACGCTGCCCATAAATAGTTTGGAGAGGCCGCTGCGCCCATGCGAGGCCAGGATGATGGCATCACACTTCTGCTTTTTTGCCGCAGCGATGATGCCATCGTGAGCTGAGAACGCTTTTGTCACGACACTAGCAAAGGGCACGCCCGCCGCCTTCGCTAATTTACCTACTGCGTCGACACGTTTCTCTGCAACTATTTGTGTAGCGGCTTCAAAACGATCAATCGTCAGTTGGTCGAACGAATAGCCTTCAGCATAAATCGGCAACAGATTTTCGATCGCATAGTAGGCAGTCACCTTTGCCTGCAGTGCTTTTGCGAGCGCGATTCCACCCTTGGCGGCCTTGTTTGCGAGCGGCGATCCATCGGTACAAATTAGTATGTGCTTGAACATGGTTGCTCCTTCAGAACAAATTTGTTGATACTTTGGGCCGGAAAACGTCCGGTGGCGTAGATCTGGACGTAACGGCAAAATGCCTTACGAAACCAAAAGTGGATGTCGGATTCATCATTAGCGTGCGCGATCAAGTTGCGGCCAACCGCGTGGTTGCGTTGCGCAGCACTAGCAAACGCGGCAAGCCGAGACTCAGTAGAACACCCAGCGCGGTAAGAATTGCAGCAAGTACGAACGAGGCATCCTGCAAGGCCGCGACATTGTAGAGGAGACCCCCCGCCGCTGATCCCACTGCAACACCGAGGCTTGCCGCTGCCGCCTGCTTGCCTAGTTCCCAACCTTGTGCGTGGCCGGCGTTGAAAGATATCCAATAGGTCAGGATCGGCAAGAGAATGCCGGCGCTGGCCGCTACCGTGCCGGTCACGACCAGCATCAACGAAAAGTCGGACGCGCGTGGAACAAGGAACAAGCCTACCGCCAGCACTGCCAGCGCGGGTGCAATGAGCCACCGGGTCATTTCCGGTTTGAACCACGGTGCAAATACGATCACCTGCACGACAAACATGACCAAACTGCATTCAGTGAACATGATGGCGATTTGGGTGGGTGTCAGTCCCAGTTCCTGTTTGCCGCGCAATGCAAGTCCGACCTCGAAGACCCCAACCCCGGCCGCGACGATGAACGTAAGTGCGAGCAGCTTCGGCAACAGCCATCCTGTCTTGCTGTCGGAGGCAACCACAGTCGTCTTTGATTGTTCGTTGCGGTTTCCCTTCACCATCGCAAACGTGGCTAAGCAGGCAGCAATAAGGGCAAGCAGTGCCGTGGCTGCGAGCGGAATCGCTAATGAACCGACGGGCAGGGAGAAAGTGAAAATGTCAGCCGCGAAACGCGTGATGAGCACGCCTAACATCGGGCCGAGCAGGAAGCCTGCAATGCCGGCCATGCTCACGAGCGCAAAACGCCGCACGCGACGCTGTTGGGTTGCACTGAAGTTGCCGATCGCCGCCGCTGCCACGGGTGTCACTGCAGCAGCGAAAAAGCCGCTCACAAAACGTTG
>JAYSUK010000151.1:0-14227 GCA_043719085.1 Burkholderiales bacterium
GCCCGGCGTACGCCGACTCGGATATGCCCCACGGCACGCCGAGCGCGGCAGTAAATGCGATTTGCTCGTGCAGTGCTGATTCGCAAGCGTCGCGCAACACGCTGCCGTACGGCTCATCAAGCGTAAGACTTGGCATCAGATATTCAAACATCGAGCCTGACCACGAGCGCAGTCCCGCAACTGTTCCCATCGCGTAGAACGGCCTTCCGAGGGACGGCCAATGGCGCGTCGGCACGTCGCCCTTGGCAACGGCAAGCAGGCTGGTTAGTCGGGATTCCGACGCCAGCAGGTCGTAGAAGGAAGCATCAAGTTGTTGCTCGGAGACGCGAAAGCCGATGTGAAGCAGGTGCCGTTTGGGGTGATACAGAAAACTGAAGTCTGCTTGCCACGCGAGTTGTTCAAATTCATTTGCGAGCATGCGTAACCGAGCCGCCGCGGTCGCGTCGCCCTGTGCTGCAACCTCCTTCGAATCGAGCAATGCAGACTTGAGCGTTGCTAGATGATCAGCCAGGTACCACGTTAACTGCTCTTGGATCGTCGTTTTTAATGTCGGGTCAGGTTGGATTTCATTTGCTGACCGGGTGACTAATTCGACAGTCGCGTCACTGAGCAATCTATCGATGCGCTCCGTGTCGTTCCTGATCTCACCAAGTGGGTCTGGTAGCGAGATTAATACTAGCAACGCAGAATCACTGGCGAGCTGGTTTTGCAGGGGGATCAACCGAAGCCGCGATGCCGCAATTGCCCGCTTTGTCGCGCTCTGATCGTGCGGTGCATTTGCCAACTCCAGGCAGGCCTGCGCAACCGCGAGAAGGTGACCGCTCAGGTTACCGCTGTCCACCGTTGACACATACATCGGCAACAGGGCGGAGGCTGTTTGCGTGTCGTACCAGTTCAGAAAGTGCCCGCGATAGCGCTGCATCCGGGCGAGCGTGGCGAGCGTTGCTTCCATGCGAGTGAGCAGCTCGGTTGTGCCAATCCAGCCGAACTGCCGTGCACAAGCGGTGCTCAACAGATACAGGCCGATGTTGGTGGGGGACGTGCGATGCGCCACCATGCTGTGCGGCAGAATCTGTAAATTGTCGGGCGGCAAATGGTTATCGTCCGCTACCACGCACCGCTCGAACAAACGCCATGTGTCGCGAGCAATTCCATCCAGATACACCTGCTCGTTGAGCGCTAATTCGGAGTCCTTACCGCGCTGGCACGGACGACTAACCCACCAGATGAAGATTGGAGAGGCTGCCCACGCTAGACACAACACTAGTGCGAGCCACGGATGACGCGTGTTCGTCGCCAGGAGCCCTACCAGTAGCGTCAACGACACCGCAGGCAAGCGCCAGTGCTTTCCTAGCAGCGCTGTAACGTTTGTTTTTGCCGAAGCCTGCGCCGTCGCTGCTGTCGTCCATTGCAGCAAATGTCGATGACTGATGAGCATTCGGTAGAGCGAGCGCACAATTGCATCCACCGCCATCAGCGACTGATGTAACAGTAGCGCAAGGTGCCAAGCCCCGCCACACAAGGTTCGCGCCAGATCTGTTGTTGCCCGCCAGTAGAAGTGGCGCAGGGCAACGTCATCGCGGCTAGGCGCGAAGCCTGCTACTGAGCCCATGAGCGGCCCCGCCAAAAACGCGGCGACGACCAAGGCAAGGGCGGCCCACGGCGACAGCACATGGGTAGCGATCGCTAAAACGAGCAGCGCCAACGACATCGGAGCCACCAATGATCGGCGCAGGTTGTCGAACATCTTCCATAGGTTAACTGCGCGCAACGGATAGTGCACACCGCCGAAAAGGGGCGAGATTATCGAGCCCAACAATATCGGCGACAACTGCCAGTCTCCGCGTGTCCAGCGGTGCACGCGGGACGCGGCCACATCAGCATGCGTCGGTGCATCCTCAATCACCGTGATGTCGGTAACGGCGGCGCAGCGGGCGATGGCACCTTCCAGCAAATCGTGGCTCAGCACCTGATTCTCGGGCAATCGTCGCGACAACACTGCGTGCATAGCGCGGACGTTAAGTAGCCCTTTGCCCATGAATGTGCCCTCGTGGAACAGGTCCTGATACACCTCGGAGCTTGCTGCGCTGTACGGGTCTATGCCGCATTGCCCAGCAAACAACCAGTGATACAACGTGAACGTGCTTGGCGCCGGCAACGGCGTTACAACACGAGGTTGCAGAATTCCGTAGCCGCTGATGACGCGAGCACCCAGAGCATCAAGCTGCGGCTGATTTTGCGGGTGTGCGGCAACGCCAACAAGTTCGCGTAGTCGTCCCGGTGGCAGTTGCGTGTCGCTGTCGAGTGTGACGATGTAATGCGTATTCGCGGCGATCACTGACGTTTGTCCCAAATTGATAAACGCCAGCTGTGAACCTTCCGACAGCGCGGCAACCAGCAGCTCCAGTTTGCCGCGCTTGCGCTCCCAGCCGATCCAGCGCTGCTCGCTTATGCTGAATCGACGATGCCGATGCAAGATGATGAAGCGTGGCGTTCCACCATCGATCCCCGGATACCGGGCGTTGAGTTCATCCACCTGCGCGGCGGCACCGGTTAGCAGTGTTTCATCAGCATCTGCATGTTCGGTGTCCGCATCTGCCCAGTCGCTGAGCAGCGCGAATTGAGCGTTGCCTTCGGGATTGGCGAGAAAATGTAACTGCAGTTGATGCACCAGCACTTGAGTCGAGTCGGCACTGGTCAACATGGCTGGGATCACCACCAACACCCGATGCTGGTCGGGAATTCCATTAATCAGCGAAAAGCGAGGCAGGTGCTCGGGGCGCGCCGATTCGCTAATCAGACGATTGAGGATCGCAACCACGGCCTCGGAAGCGGGGAACATCATCAGCACGACCGCACACAGTGTCAACCATCCCGACGTGTCGCTGCGGGTCAGTTGAAAGTCGTGATGGCGCACGATCCAGGTCATTAACGCAACCGTCCCCGCGGCTGAGCTGGCCAAATAGAGCGGCAACGCGAAGCGATGCAACAGATTTTTCAGGCGAGTTACCGCGCTCTCCCGCAAATCGAGTTCTCGCATTAGCGTGGGACGACCCGCGCAAAATAACCAATGTCCAGCAGCGGCCGCGGCAGCGTTCGTTGCGTCATGTGATGCCGATTGCATCAGCTGTAGCAACGCCCGCGCCACAGACAATTCGTTGCGACCGCTCCGTCGAGCCAATTGCTCAATGCCGTGCAGCGTCCGATCACGAGTGCCAGTATCTTCAGCCGTAAACGTCGTGGCGGTGAGCATCAGGCGCATTAGTGTGCTTGATTGACCCACAATATCCGGCCAGTCGGCGTCGCCTATCGCGCGCAGCGAGTTTACGGCGTTGCTCACGCTCAGATTGTCGGCGGCCTGATCAATGTTTTGCTCTGATTGCACTGCCGCCATGTCGGGCAGCGCATCGCGCAACCACGCAAGCACGCTCGTCGTGTCAAAGGGCTCGATGGTTGTCTGCCGGTGTTGCAATCGCTGCGCCATTTGCGTCAGAAACGCGCTGCCCACGCCGCGCTGATTTAGCAACGACAGCAATTCCTTAAGATCAGTTATGTCGAAACTTTCAATGCGATCACAGCAAATATTTGCGGCTTCACGGGCAGCTTTGCTGCTGGCGACGCGTTCGGCGATTCGGCGCAAATTTTCGATCAGCACCACACGAAGCGTGGTTGGCAGAGCCCACATTTCGTTAAGATTTAGCTCCCGCGTCTCTTGGTACGCCGACAAAAAGTGCATCAACAAGTTGTCATCAAACGCGCCATCCGTGTGCGCTATAAACGCCCAAGCAACGCCGTAAATTCGTGGCAAGCCTGCAAGTGGGTCATCGACAAGAACCGGTAGCGAACGAAAGTAGCCTCGTGGCAGGCCTTCGTGAATCTCCTTGAGTTGTGCCTCGATGAGGTGAAAGTTGTCGAGCAACCATTCGGCAGCCGGACTAATGTCGTAACCCGTGGTGGCCTGCATGCCGATGTAGCGATGCGCTTCGCGCAGTGTCTCGATGTTGTTTTTCAGCCGTGGAAAAAACGTCGCAGAACGAGATGTGGCGGGAGCGGCGCGATGGGTTTCACCAAGGCTTCGCCCATGTTGCGCGAATCTCTGCGGTCCAAAAATCTCTGAACGAATCGGCGGCTCAAGGGGGCCGCGAGCGCCGTCCAGAACAGAGAGTAGTGTGGGTGTAGCCTCCGGTATCAGGCGCTGTAGCGCGCGTCGCGACACGAGCTAGAGCACAAGTGAACTGCCACCGATGATCAGCGCAATTAGTGCAAGCGTCGTCACAAATCGACCTGCAAGAAAACCGTGTATTAACTCGGCTCCGCGCCGAACAACGAACAGTGTGCCGCTCCGGTGTCTGCAGACCTCAAGGTGGGCACCGAGTGCCGAATGATCCACCAACGCGCAGTTTGTGCTGCCCGCGAACGACGCAGTACGCCCAAGAGGAGAGCGAGTGGATAGTGAGGTCATAGTTTTTCTCCGAATGATTGGCCAGCATGCGGCGCGGGACCCTGCTGAGGCCAGTTGTTGCTGTCGAGCGCAAGCGCATCGAATGTCCCAACGCTGCGGGCTCGATACGTAACCGCTGTGTAACTGATGGTATGCACGCGGTTAGTCGTCGTCCATCAGACAACGGCGCACATTCTGTAGGTTGAGTCCTACGTTGGGGGGGCTGCTTGCCAGTTTCTCCCAATACAGTCGTGTCACGACAAACAAAATAGCGGTTTTTTTGTGCCGTCCCTCAGCGTGAACAAGCTCCGCGAATCAAAGACATCCCTTTCGCTCCCCCGGTTGCCAGCGCCATTCGTTAATCTGCTTGATGCAGTTCAAACTAGCGTGCCAGGTGCGATGGCCGACTCTGGTCAGTCTTGGTTAACTGAGTTTCTCCGCCTCAACTTATTGCCCAAATTTCGCGGGTCACTTCTTGTTTGATCATCTGTTCGTTAGCGAACAGACGCCGATGTTTCGAGAGAGAACAATCGCGCTTTGAAGGTGCTTCGACGCGCCAAAAGGAGCCAACGCCATGACCCTCAAAATTCATCAATCGCCGCTGGCCGTACGCAGTCGCTCCACGTCATGAACTCCCCAGTAATTAAAATCCGTTTAGGACAAGCGCCTGCCGCGCTTGCCCGAGCTGAGTTCAGCAAACGGTTTCGAGCGTCGTTTATTGATCCTGCCTTTCGCGTAGAACTCGAAGCCATCGCACGATTAGACGACATTGCCTGGCAGGCGTATACGGAGGGTCACAAGGCTCCGTTCACTCAGAAGGCGGGTGCCGGATACGTTGATCCCGACTACGACATTTCAACGGAATGGCTTGCGACCAAACAGAACATCGACGCCGCGCAAAAGCAGCAGTCGGACAGGGCCAGTCCCTCCCGCGTCCTGCTAATCTGCGGTTCTGCGAGAAACGATGGCACATGCCCTGGGGAGATGTCGAAAAGCTTCCGGCTGCTTGGTTTCGCCAAGGAGGTTTTGCAGGAGGCAGACATCGAAGTTGACGTGCTCGACTTGAGTTTGCTCACTTCGGACTACGGTCGCAATATTCACCCGTGCAAGGGTTGCCTGTCGACAGCCATGCCTTTGTGTCATTGGCCCTGCAGCTGCTATCCCAACTACGGCATGAACCAGACCAACGACTGGATGGCGGAAATTTATGTGCGGTGGACAGCGGCGCACGCGGTAATCATCGTCACCCCGGTCTATTGGTATCAAAGCCCGAGTCCGCTAAAGCTGATGATTGATCGTCTGGTTTGCGCGGACGGTGGCAACGCGGATCCGACCTCGACCTCGGGCAAGAACGCGGACGAGGCCAAGGCCCTTGAGATGGCAGGCTGGTCGTACCCGCAACATCTCGCAGGGCGTGCCTATGGTTTGATTGTGCATGGCGACGTGGCCGGGGTCGAGGGCTCTCGCCGAGCACTATCCGACTGGCTCGACTGGATGGGATTTATCGACGCTGGGACACAGGCGCGTCTGGATCGATACATTGGCTACTTCGAGCCATACGCGACCAGCCACGATGCGTTGGATGCGGATGCTTCCGTGCAGGAGGAAGCACGCAATGTTGGACGTGCAGTTGCCACTACAGTGGCCGAACTTCGTGCTGGCCGTCTTCTGGCCGTTCAGCCAAAACTTGAACGACCACGCCCGAAGTAAAGCGCCAAGCCACAGCATCACTTGCGGTCTGCGTCCAAAAAAGTTAGCGGCGCGACTCAGCGCGACTCAGCGCGACCCAGCGCGCCGCGGCGCGACTCGTCCACTCGCACGGCTCGAAACCCAAAACTACGTATGGGCAGTTTGCTGAGTCAGACGAGGAGGGCAATTTGAAAAACTTGAACTTCGTCGAAACGGACCACGTGCCGTTGCTACGAGACCGACGTGAAGCGTAAATGTCGCTGTTTTGTGGAGCGGGTAGGACGTTGCTGACAGCCGAATGCGCCAACCACCCGTAGGCCGATTCCGCTCGACAGGCGAGCATAGAGGCAAAGTCATCTGAGCGATGACCGCGCGCGCCTCACGCAACAAATCCGTAAGAACTCACCCCTGAACCAGGACACTGTTCATGAGCGTAAAAAACATCCCGCTGATCAATTTGCCGTTGCTACTTGCGCTCGTGGCGGATGATGTCGGTAACGTTATCTGGCGCTTGAGCGCCCCATCCTGACCGCGCATACTAGCGATGTCGAAACACGGTCTGTACCCACTCTTTGCGGTCGCGCTATCGGTTCTATGCCTGTCCGGCTGCAGCAGGCTGCCGATCATCGATCCAGACGTGATGCGTCAATCCGGGACGCAGAAGATGAGCGGCGTGCGCATGCATGGCGCTCACGGTCAGCTATCGGCCGCACAAAGCAAAGCGGTGCTCGACCGCCTGAAAGCGCGAGGCACCGGAACCGACATCTTTGATCGCCATTTGGCGCTTGAGGAGGCCATTAACGGCAGTCCGTTGACCGTCGGCAATCGTGTGCAACTGCTGCAAGACGGTCCAGCAACCTATCAGGCGATGTTTTCCGCAATCACGGCCGCCCGAGATCACATCAACATGGAAACGTACTCGCTGGACGATGACGAAGTGGGTCAACGCTTTGCGCAGCTTTTGATCGATAAACAGCGGCAAGGCGTGCAGGTGAATCTGATTCGCGACAGCGTCGGCACCTTTAGTACGCCGGCTGCATTCTTCAAGCGCCTCACTGATGCGGGCATCAAAGTTCTGGAGTACAACCCGATCAATCCGCTGCTCGCGCGCAAGGCGTGGGAGCTTAACCAGCGCGATCACAGAAAGCTGCTCATCGTGGATGGCCGCACCGCTTTTCTCGGTGGCATCAATATCAGTAGTGTGTACTCAGGCGGCTCGTTCAAGCAGCGCTCGCGCCGCCCCGCAACTGATGGCGCGTCAGTAGATTTGGCCTGGCGCGACACCGACTTACAGATTCGCGGGCCAGTGGTGGCTGAATTTCAAAAGCTCTTCACTGAGACGTGGAGCAGCCAAAATGCCGAGCCACTGATCGCGAAGAACTACTTCCCAAAGCTTGAGGCTGTGGGCAGTCAAGTGGTGCGGGCCATTGGCAGCGCACCCGAGGATTCATTCAGCCTGATTTACGCAACGTTGTTGTCAGTCATCGGCAACGCTGAAACCAGTGTTCGTCTTACCAATGCGTACTTCGCGCCCGATCCGCAGCTGCGAGCTGCGCTCAAAGCCGCGGCGGTGCGTGGTGTTGACGTGAGCATGATATTGCCAGCGGAAACTGATTCATGGCTGATTCTTCACGCAGGGCGGGCGCATTTTGAAGAACTGCTGCGAGCAGGAGTGAAGATTTATCTGCGACGCGATGTGATTTTGCATTCGAAAACGGCGCTGGTTGACGGGGTGTGGGCGACAGTCGGCTCAACCAATCTTGATTGGCGTAGCTTCCTTCACAATCGCGAACTAAATGCGGTGGTTCTCGGTGCCGACTTCGGTACTCAAATGCAGAGCATGTTTGATCAAGACCGCGCCGCCTCCGATTTGATCACGCTGGCCCAGTGGGAACAACGCGCTATTCATATGCGCGCCAAGGAGCTCTTCGCTCGTATTTGGGAATATTGGCTTTAGGCGAGGCTACGCAGGTTTAGCACCGCCAATGACCAAAGGCGCAACTGCGCTAAAGCGAGTGCGCGGCGGCACTCGCGTAGCGGACTATTGTGAGCCTGCCGAACCATTGCCAATCCACTTTTCGCTGGTTTCATCCCAACGGTGCGTGCGCAGAAAATTTGCAGTTTCGATTCTTACTTCCTCACGTGTCATGGTGCTCATGTCACGTGTCTTGCCGCCAAGCGGAACCCACGTGCTTGTGGCGTTATCGAAACGATTGTTGCTCAGAAACATATCGCGATCAGCTTTAACCTGAGCCCGCGACTTCATGCCCTCGGGCACCGAATAGCCCGGCCGCATCACCCACATGTCGCTGACCGTATCCCAAACAAAGAGCCTCAGAAATTCTGCGCGATCCATTTTTGCTGCCATGGGCGCATCGCTCATTGCACCGATTGTGCTCTGCGCGTGAACGAGTGAAGCAGTCGACGCCAGGGCGACGCTCAAGAGCAGCGGGCTGATAAGAAAACGTTTCATAGTTAAGTGTCCTGTCTTAGATAAACAATGATGAATCGAAACATGCTTGACCTGTCAGGCACTGGCGCGCGACGAAGGCCGGCACCAATATTTCGAGATTGCAGTTTCCAACGCGGCCGCCATCCTGTATGTCCGGAAACCGCACTGCATCGGGTAGGCGCTTACCTACGGACACGCAAGTGGACAGTGGCAGCGTCGTGGCAGCAAGTTCAGCCACCGTGCGCGTATCGATTGACTGGATGCGTTCGGAGTTGTAGGCGATTAACCTCGCCAAGTTCAATAAGCGCCCTATGCGGGCGAGTGCTCTTGTCAACCTTTTGTTGGGTGATCAAGCGATTCGTTAAAGACGAAATCGCTGAGCCTACTTGGCGATCTTTCCGCACTTATCGATCAGAGTAGGGGAGACTATATCGATGGGGCAAAACGATGACAGTGTCGGGCCTTTATCAAATGCTGCACCTACAGCACGCGCTAAAGCACCCCATTCGCAAGCAACAAATTGCGCGATGTTTGCGTGGTGATGTAGATGTCTTCGCCGACTGCGAAGGCGTCTACCGGTGTGTCTAGCGTGGTGGGTAACGCGCCGACGCTTGCACCTTGGGTGTTTAATTTGCCAACGAGGGTCGTGACTTTGCCGTCGTCGCCGAGCAGGCGTATGGCGTGGGCACCCTGATCGACCACCAGCAGGCGGTTGTCCGGCAGCACGCGAATGCTGCTGATTAGCGCAAAGCTCGCGCCGTCACCCGTACCATCCACGCCGCCACCCGAAATGGACAGCCCGGCCACGCGCTTCAACTGACCGGCCGTGTCGAGCAGCCATAGCTCTTTGCCGTTCGACAACCAAAACTTTCCATCGCTGCGATGTTGCACGAACGCCGGGCCACCGCCACCGGTGGGGATAACTGGCGAAAGGTCGACTTTGCGCCCGCCATAAGTCACTGAGGCGAATGAGGCACCAGCGACCACAGACACGGCACCGGTCTGGGTGTCCATTTGATAGAGCCGCAACTCGTGGTACCCGCCGGGGGCCGCCCGCGGATCGATGCGCATCCAGCCAAAAATATAGTATTTATCGCCATCAACATGCACGCCGGATGGGCCACTCGGCGCATCTCCGATAAGTATGCCGGGCCATGCGGTCGTTGAGCTGATTACTATGCCGTCCCCACGTTCAAGGCCAGTCAAAAAGTCGCCACCGACGCGCGCGAGAATTCCTGCCGTTCCCGAGCCTAGCCAAATGCCTTGCTTTTTCAGGGCGTCGAGCGTCGCGCCGGTGCAGACAGCGGGCCAGCTTCCGCGGTTGCTGTACGCATGCACGCACTGTGCATCGGCACTGAGCGGCACGGCGAGTGATTTGACGAGTTCGGGCTTGAAGGTAGGCATTGCCACGGCGGCTCGCAGCAACGCAACCTGGGACCGGTAACTGCCTGGGTTTGGAAAGATCGCGAGGGTGCCGCGACCGAGCAATAAGTCACCGCTAGTGTCGCGACCCAAAAAGTTCGCCCCTGCGAAGTTGATGCCCCCCAGTCTGGGCCCCGAAATCGTGTTGATTTGAGTGTCGGTCAGTCGACGAATTTGGCAAGTCTCGCCGTCATAAAAAACCACACCCGCGTTGTCAACGGCCAATTGATTGGCGCTGGCAAAAGTGGCGCTTGTCAGCGCGCCATCGAGGCCAATCTGGTCCGATGGCGTTGCGGCGAGGCGTCCGGCGCGCTGCCAGCCCAACTCACGGCTCACCTTAAAGATTGCTCCAGCACCGCCCACCCAAATGTCGCCATTGGGCGCGACGGCAAGGTCTTTGGCATCAAGCGTGTAGGTGTACTCATAGCTTGGAACGCTGGCGCTGGGTGCGCCGGATGTCAGATCAAACCCCTTGCTAGCCACATCCACCCAGTTGCCCGCCGCGTCGAGCACACGCACCCATGCCTCAGCATTGAAGCGATAGCTCACGCGCGACGGTTGACCTTGCTGCGACGCAATTCGTTTGAACGGCTCGTTGACCAGTACCACCAACCGATCAGACGAGTCAACGCGCATGGCTGAGACGACGTCAATGGTGCTCAAACCGCCCCAAAGCGGCACCGTGTTGACGACCCATCCGCTTTGCGTCTGCGCAGCGCGAGACAGCACCTTGAGACTGCGGTTTAACGCAGCCGGGGCGTTGATGCCGGTGGTGTTGGGCGTGGCCTCTTCAACTAGCAAGTACACCTTGTCTCTGCCTGCCGCGATCAGGGTAACTGCGCCGAGTGGAGATGTGCCCAGCGGGCCATCCACGGCGGTCGCACTGCTGCCGAGTGTGGCCAGCTGGGTGAGCTTGCCGTCCGGTGCGAAGGTGGACAACGTGCCGTTTGCCACCAACCAAATGATGCCGTCGGCGGCCACGTCAAAGCTTGCGGCGTAGGGCATCGGCAGCACCGATTTGTCGCCATTGGCTGCGATTTTGAACATCGCGCCATTGGCATTCGTCCAATGCGAGACCACAAAGCCACCGGCGCGATCGGCACGTAATTGCAACGGCGTGGCGTAGTCCACCGGCGGTGTACCGGGTGAGTACCAGCCACGAAACACGCCATTTGCCTTGGGATAGCGCGCTAGATCGGCTTTGCCCGCGATGGGTATGTCTAACGGCGCTGCGCACGCCGTGGCGACCACGGTCGTTGCGTCTGCTGCTGCGCCCACCGCTTGCAACATAGCTACCGGCGGAGCGGGCGGCGGCGGTACGACGATGGGCTGGGAGTCGCCACCCCCGCCGCAACCGGCCAATAATGCACTGAGAGCAGCGAAGCCCAAAAACGCGCGGAGTCGACGGAAACTTGGGTCAGCAGAGTGCATATGAGGAAATTGAATTTGCGGGAAGGGATTCATTAACGGGGGCTTTGTCGGCACGCCTAGGATCAGTGCGCGTTGAATTTCGGAGTCTGACGGCTGAGAAATTCACCCACAGATCAGCACGCTGGCATTCTTGTCTGTACTCGCTGATGACCTTACGCTACGTAGCATGAGCGGCGCGTAGGCGGACCGCTCAATCGCCTGTGGGATTGGCAACAATGCAGATTCCAGCGATTAATTTGTACTTGAGGCTGCGGTGAATGCGGGCGGCGTGCCGCTGGTGACGCACAATCTGCGCGATTTCGTGATCGCTGCCGAGCGATTCAAGCTGTTGGTATTCACGCCCGGACAATTTTTACGAACGCTGATGTCATGACCACCAAAGCGGCGTACGCGCTCAAGCTTCCCCATTCGATTAAAAACGCTGCGCAGCGCCTCGCAGCGGTCGACGGCGTGTCGCTGAATCAATTCATCGCCGTCGCTGTTGCCGAGAAAATCGGCGCACTCGAAAGCGCTGACGTGTTCCTCAAGCAACGCGCGGGAACTGCGAATCCGTCCGATATGAAAGCCTTGGTGCGCCGTGCGCCACGTGGCGAAGTGAGTGCATCGGATCGCTGACGGATGACGGGTGTAGCAAACGCGTTCGCAACTTAAAGCACCCCATTCGCAAGCAACAAATTGCGCGACGTTTGCGTGGTGATGTAGATGTCTTTGCCGACTGCGAAGGCGTCCACCGGGGTGTCGAGCGTGGTGGGTAACGTGCCAACCGTCGCGCCTTGCGTGTTTAATTTGCCGACGAGCGTTGTTACTTTGCCGTCGTCGCCGAGCAGGCGAATGGCGTGGGCACCTTGATCGACCACCAGCAGGCGGTTGTCTGGCAGCACACGAATGCTGCTGATTAGCGCAAAGCTCGCGCCGTCACCCGTACCATCCACGCCACCGCCCGAAATGGACAACCCGGCCACGCGCTTCAGCTGACCCGCGGTGTCGAGCAACCACAGCTCTTTGCCGTTCGATAACCAAAACTTGCCATCGCTGCGATGCTGCACGAAAGCGGGGCCACCGCCACCGTTGGGGATAACTGGCGAGAGGTCAATTTTTTGCCCCACGAAAATGTTTGAAACAATCGATGCGCCAGCCACCACGGCAACCGCCGACGTGCTCGTATCCAGCTGATAAAGCCGCAGCTCGTGGTACGTGTTGAGGGCCACCGGTGGATCAGTGCGCATCCAGCCGAACAGATAGAACTTGCTGCCATCCACA
This sequence comes from Burkholderiales bacterium, assembly GCA_043719085.1. Classification (GTDB taxonomy): domain Bacteria; phylum Pseudomonadota; class Gammaproteobacteria; order Burkholderiales; family Casimicrobiaceae; genus Casimicrobium. The sequence goes on from JAYSUK010000151.1 coordinate 12,696, forward strand.
TGCACGCCGGACGGACCGCTCGGCGCGTCGCCGTTGAGAATGCCGGGCCAGGTCGTGGTCGAACTTCGCTCTATCACCACCGGATCTTCGCCGTTCACCCCCGTGAATATGCTGTTGCCGAATCGGGCCAAAACGCCGCTGCTGCTCATGCCGAGCCAAATGCCCGCGACCGGCAACGGCGCTGGAATTGCGCCGATGCAGCTAGCGGGGCCAGCCCAATAATTCGTTCCCAGAGTACAAACGGGCCGGGCCAGCTGAGCCGCGACCGATTTGACCGGTTGCGGCACGAACAGCGGGTTGCCAATCGTGGCTTTGACCAATGCAGTCTGATACAGGTAAGCGCCGCGATTTGCATCTGAGTATCCCGTGCCATTTGCCAGTAGCAGCGCGCCTTGCGCATCCTGCCCGATAAAGCGCGCGGCGGCAAAGTGCGGGCCACTCACGCGCGGCCCGGACACGGTGGTAATTTGGCCGCCTGCCACACGGCGAATCTGGCAGGTTACGCCGTCGTAAAGCGTCACCCCGGCGTTGTCCGCCACCAGTTGGCTGGCGTTGGCAAACGTCGCCGTCGCGAGGAGCCCGTCTACGCCCAGGTGGTCAGTCGTGTGCAGTTCGGACTGTGCCGCCAGTTGCCAGTTAATCGCACGACCCACCTTAAAGAGATACCCCGCACCGCCCACCCAAATATCGCCGTTCGGCGCAATCGCAAGGTCTTTGGCGTCGAGGTCGTAATTGAACGTTTGGTAGCCGTGGGTGGCGTTAGGATTCACCGTCAAACGGTATTCCTGGCCGGCCACATCGATCCAGTTGTTTGCCGCGTCCAGCACGCGCACCCACGCCGTGTGCGCGTACCGGTAACTGATGCCGCCGGGGAAAATGTGCTGTTGTGAAATCAGGCGCTTGAACGTTTCGTGAACCAGCGCCACGAGTTCGTCGGTCGGGCCCACGCGCAGCGCAGAAATAACGTCCACGCTCTGCACGCTGCTCCATAACGGCAGTGTGTTGACAACCCAGCCGCTTGGGCTTTGCGGGGCGCGTGAAAGCACCCGCAGCGCGCGCGCGAAAGCGACTGGCGCCGGTGTGCCAGTGGTGTTGCTGGTGGCTTCTTCAACCAGCAGATACACCTTGTCTTTGCCCGCTGCGATCAGCGTGACCGGGCCTAATGGCGACGCGCCGAGCGGTCCGTCGACAGCGGCTGTGCCGCTGCCCGTTGAGGCGAGCGCGGTGACTTTGCCGTCTTGCGTAGCCATTGACAGTGTGCCGTTTTTTACGAACCAAACCGATCCGTCGGCGGCAACGTCAAAGGTGGATGAGTACGGAATCGGCAACACCGATTTGTCGCCATTGGCCGCGACCTGAAACATCGCACCATTGGCATCCGTTGAGTGCGAAACCACATAACCGCCCGCGCGGTCAGAGCGCATCTGCATCGGGGTGCCGTAATCTGCCGGGCCGCCCGTGGGGTTAGGCCAGCCACGAAACGCCGCCGCTGATTTTGGGTAACGAACGGTGGCAGCGCGCCCAACGGTGGC
>JAYSUK010000152.1:0-14108 GCA_043719085.1 Burkholderiales bacterium
TCGGTGATTTCGGCGAGATCAATTTCGATGATCGCGGCGTATTCCGCATCGGCATCGCCCGTGAGCAATTTCGGGTCGGCAAGCCAGGCTTCCATCGCCTTGATGCGGCGGGCGATGGAGCGTGCGTCGGCGTAACCGTCAGCAATCATCGCCTTGAGCAGCACGATGTTGCTCTTCAGATATTCGATTACCGGCGCGGTGTTGAGCGCGACGGTGCAACCTGCGGCGCTGCGCTCGGCGGAGGCGTCGGCCAACTCAAATGCTTGCTCGATCTTCAGGTCAGGCAAGCCTTCGATTTCGAGAATGCGGCCCGAGAAGAGGTTGATCTTGCCCTGTTTGGCGACCGTCAAGTGCCCCGCCTTGATCGCGTACAGCGGAATGGCATGTACGAGGTCACGCAACGTCACCCCCGGCTGCATGGTGCCTTTAAAGCGCACCAGCACGCTTTCTGGCATGTCGAGCGGCATCACGCCAGTCGCCGCCGCAAACGCGACGAGGCCAGAGCCTGCCGGGAATGAAATACCAATCGGAAAGCGCGTGTGGCTGTCGCCACCGGTGCCGACCGTGTCCGGCAGCAGCATACGGTTCAACCACGAGTGAATGATGCCGTCACCCGGGCGCAGCGAAATACCGCCGCGCGTCGCCATGAAGTCAGGCAGCTCGTGATGCATCTTCACGTCGACCGGCTTAGGGTAGGCGGCGGTGTGGCAGAACGATTGCATGACGAGATCGGACGAGAAGCCGAGGCAAGCCAAGTCTTTCAACTCGTCGCGCGTCATCGGGCCGGTCGTATCCTGTGATCCCACGGAGGTCATCTTGGGTTCGCAATACGTGCCGGGACGCATGCCCGTGCCCTCGGGCAATCCGCACGCGCGGCCGACCATTTTTTGCGCGAGCGTGTACCCTTTGCCGGTGTCTTTCGGCACATCAGGCAGGCGGAACAAGGTGCTGACAGGCAGGCCGAGCGCTTCGCGCGCCTTGGTGGTGAGCCCACGGCCCACGATCAGCGGAATGCGGCCACCGGCGCGCACTTCGTCAAACAACACTTCGGACTTCACCTTGAATTCGGCGATGATCTTGCCATCTTTGAGCGCTTTGCCTGCATAGGGAAGCAGTTCGACTTCATCGCCCATGTTCATCTGGGTCACGTCGAGCTCGATCGGCAGTGCGCCAGCGTCTTCCATCGTGTTGTAGAAAATAGGTGCGATCTTGCCGCCGAGACAAACGCCGCCGAACTTCTTGTTCGGGATGAACGGAATGTCTTCGCCGGTGAACCACAGCACGCTATTGGTTGCGGACTTGCGCGAGGAGCCGGTGCCGACCACGTCGCCAACATAGGCAACGAGGTTACCCTTGGCGCGAAGATCGTTGATGAACTGGATCGGGCCGCGTTTGCCGTCTTCTTCTGGTGTGATGCCATCACGTTTGTTTTTGAGCGTGGCGAGTGCATGCAGAGGAATGTCCGGGCGGCTCCACGCGTCTGGCGCGGGGGACAGGTCGTCGGTGTTAGTCTCACCGGTCACTTTGAGCACGGTGATCTTGATCGACTGCGGCACTTCGGGACGGCTGGTAAACCACTCGGCATCGGCCCAGCTTTGCAGCACGTTTACGGCATTGGCATTACCCTTGTCAGCCTTGTCTTTGACATCGTGAAACTGGTCGAACATGAGCAGCGTTTTCTTGAGGCCGGTCGCAGCGATTGCGCCGACCACGGCGTCATCAAGCAGATCTACCATCGGCGAAATGTTGTAGCCACCGAGCATGGTGCCCAGCAGTTCGGTCGCTTTTTCGCGCGACAGCAGTGGCGTAATCTCTGTGCCGTGGGCGACGGCGGCGAGATAGCTCGCCTTGACTTTGGCTGCGTTGTCGACACCAGCGGGAACGCGATGCATGATCAGGTCAACCAGAAAGTCGCCTTCGCCTGCTGGCGGGTTCTTGATGAGTTCGATTAGTTCGGCCACCTGCTTTGCGTTCAAAGGCAGTGGCGGAATACCTAACGCTGCGCGCTCGGTAACGTGTTGGCGATAGGCTTCTAGCATGGGAAAAGTCCTTTATAAAAATTAGGAGGAGAGTTGTGTTTGTTGTTCGAATAGGCGTCGAGCGTACTGCGCTTCCCATTCGCCGAGCGGAATGTGTTTTCGGTCGGGTTCACCGTGGTCAGACCAAACAATCCAACCACCGGTTACCGCCGACAATTGACGAAGGCGACGAATGTCGCGCGGATGAGTCTTGCTGAAGGCGATTTTTTTCTTGGAGTCATCATGACGCAAAAGCGCCCACAGTTGATACTCAAGGTCACTCAGCCAAAACGCACAATATTGATCCTCACTGATGTCGCTCATCAGGTTGGCCAACTCGCTTTGTGCAAGCGTTAGACCGGGTAGTGCGTGAACACCCGAGACGGAGTGATCGTCGTCGGCGAGCTGCGTTACTTCATCAATGTCGGCGACGTCCGGGAGCATTCGCACCATCAAGTGTTCGTCGTAGAACACGCCGTTCACCTGCATTCCGCAAGGCTCGACGCCATAAGTGACGAAGCCCAGCGATTCGTAGAGGGCGATGGCGCTCGCGTTCACCGCATTGACATACAACGTAACTTGACGCACGCCGTTGAACGACTTGGCAATGCGTAGCGCTTCTGTCAACAGCTTCCGACCGATGCCAGCGCCACGATGTTCGGCGGCAACGAACATTCCCCAGAGCGCAGCTTTGTGCGCAAGCTTTGCCATGCTTTCGCGCTTGATACCAATGGTGCCGACGAGTGCGTCCTCGACGAACGCACCTATTAACGCGCTACCTTCACGGTTGGCCAGGCGCTTTTCGGTCTCTGCAACGGGTTGTGCTGCTTCATCGTCATGACTCGCCGCGAACGAGGTTGGATTTGCAAGCAACGCCGAAAGCCGCAGCGCACGAACCGCAACCGCATCGAGCGGCGTTAACTGTCGAATTAATGTCACGCTGGTCACGCTGGTCACGTTGGTCACCTCGGCACCCGAACAAATCCTTCCATCAACACTCTGGCGCTGCGGCTCATGACCGCTTTTTTTACGGTCCATTGCGTATTTTCCAATATTGCCTCCGCTCCAACACGAAGCGTGCCAGACGGGTGGCCAAAAACCACTTCCTTGTGCGCGCCGCCGCCCGCCGCCGCGTTGACCAGCGTTCCGGGTACAACGGCAGCAACCGCAATGGCGACGGAGGCTGTGCCCATCATTGCGTGGTGCAGCTTGCCCATCGACAGTGCGCGCACCACGAGGTCAATGTCACCTGCGCGCACCGCTTTGCCACTCGAAGAAACGTAATCCTTCGCCGACGCGACGAACGCGACTTTGGGCGTGTGTTGCCGGGTGGCGGCTTCGTCAAGTGACTTGATGAGGCCCATTCGCATCGCACCGTACGCGCGGATGGTCTCGAACATGGCAAGCGCCTTCGCGTCGCTGTTGATCGCATCCTGCAACTCGGTGCCGGTGTAACCGACGGCGTCAGCATTGATGAACACGGTCGGGATACCGGCGTTGATCATCGTCGCTTTGAGTGTGCCCACGCCCGGCACGACGAGGTCGTCGACGAGATTGCCAGTGGGGAACATTGCGCCACCTCCGGTGCCTGGCTCCTCAGCCGCCGGATCCATGAATTCGAGCTGCACTTCTGCGGCAGGAAACGTGACGCCGTCCAGTTCAAAATCGCCCGTTTCCTGCACGGCTCCGTCGGTCATCGGCACATGCGCGATGATGGTCTTGCTGATGTTCTGTTGCCAGATGCGGATCGTGGCGATACCGTTTTCCGGAATGCGACTCGCATCGACTAGACCGTTGGTGATCGCAAATGGCCCAACCGCAGCGGACAAGTTGCCGCAGTTGCCGCTCCAGTCGACGAACGGCTTGTCGATGGAAACCTGACCGAACAGGTAATCCACATCATGGTCGCGGCGCGCGCTTTTGCTGAGGATCACCGTTTTGCTGGTGCTAGAGGTCGCCGCCCCCATGCCATCGATCTGTTTGCCATACGGATCGGGTGAGCCGATCACACGCAGCAACAACGCGTCGCGCGCGGCCCCTGACACTTGAGCTGCGGCTGGTAGATCGGTGAGTTTGAAGAACACGCCTTTACTCGTGCCGCCACGCATATAGGTCGCGGGGACTTTGATTTGTGGATCGAAATTGCTGCTCATAGTTCGAATGTTTCTTTGATTTCGTCGCACCTGCGAAGGCAGGAGCCCAGTGGCTTCCGTCAAATCAACGATGCCGTATGCGACGCGAAGTCGCTAGGCTCCTGCCTGCGCAGGGGCGACGAATAAGTGCTACGCATCCGCCTTCTCCAAAAAATCCTTGGCAAACCGCTGCAACACACCACCCGCTTCGTAAATGGAAACTTCCTCGGCCGTATCGAGGCGACACGTTACAGGCACCTCAACGCGCTCGCCATTCTTGCGATTGATCACTAGCGTCAACGTGGTACGCGGCGTACGTTCGCCGATCACGTCAAACGTCTCGGTGCCATCGATGCCCAGCGTCAGACGTGTCGTGCCCGTCTTCAACTCCAGCGGCAACACGCCCATGCCGATCAGGTTGGTGCGATGGATGCGCTCAAAGCCTTCCGCCGCGATAACTTCCACACCCGCAAGCCGCACGCCCTTGGCGGCCCAATCGCGCGACGAACCCTGGCCGTAGTCAGCGCCCGCGATGATGATCAGCGGCTGCTTGCGATCCATGTAGGTTTCAATCGCTTCCCACATGCGAACGACTTTGCCTTCAGGTTCTATGCGGGCCAAGGAGCCCTTTTTCACCTTGCCATCGACCACGGCCATTTCGTTGACGAGCTGCGGGTTGGCAAATGTTGCGCGTTGCGCAGTGAGATGATCGCCGCGATGCGTTGCGTACGAGTTGAAGTCCTCTTCAGGCAGGCCCATTTTTGCGAGGTATTCGCCCGCCGCGCTGTCGAGCAGGATCGCGTTCGACGGCGACAGATGATCGGTCGTGATGTTGTCGGGCAGCACGGCGAGCGGACGCATGCCGCGCAACTTGCGCTCACCAGCCAGCGCACCTTCCCAATACGGCGGACGACGGATGTAGGTGCTCTGCATGCGCCAGTCGTACAGCGGGCTGATTTTTTCTTTACCTGCTGGTGCGAACGTGAACATGGGGTCGTAAACTCTGCGGAACTGTTCAGGCTTCACGCTGCTCGCAACGACTGCATCAATCTCTTCATCGCTTGGCCACAGGTCTTTCAGCGTCACCGGTTTGCCGTCCTTATCGATGCCCAGCACGTCTTTTTCGATATCGAAACGCACTGTCCCTGCGATCGCGTAAGCCACCACGAGCGGCGGCGAAGCGAGGAACGCCTGCTTCGCGTACGGGTGAATGCGACCATCGAAATTGCGGTTGCCGGAGAGGACTGCCGTCGCATACAGATCGCGGTCGATGATTTCTTTCTGGATCACCGGGTCGAGCGCACCACTCATGCCGTTGCAGGTGGTGCAGGCGAAGCCGACGATGCCGAAACCGAGCTTCTCCAGCTCCGTCAGTAGATTCGCTTCTTCGAGATAAAGCTGCACCGCTTTCGAGCCGGGTGCCAGCGAACTCTTCACCCACGGCTTGCGCGTGAGACCACGTGCATTCGCGTTACGCGCGAGCAGGCCCGCCGCGATCACGTTGCGCGGATTGCTGGTGTTAGTGCAACTGGTGATCGCCGCGATGATCACCGCGCCGTCGGGCATCGTGCCCTCAGACACAGTGGGCATTGACCATTCACCTGAAATGCCGCGCTCGGCCAGCGCCGAGGTGGGCAGCCGCTTGTGCGGATTCGATGGGCCAGCCATGTTGCGCACCACGCTCGACAGGTCGAACGTGAGTACACGTTCGTATTCAGCGGTCTTCAGCGAATCCGCCCACAGACCAGCTACTTTCGCGTACGTCTCCACCAGCTTTACCTGCGCATCCTCGCGTCCGGTGAGCTTGAGGTAGTTGATGGTCTGCTGGTCGATGTAGAACATCGCTGCGGTCGCGCCGAACTCGGGCGTCATGTTCGAGATCGTCGCGCGATCACCGAGCGTAAGCGCCGTTGCGCCTTCGCCATAGAACTCAAGGTAAGCGCCGACCACTTTAGAGTTACGCAAGAATTCGGTCAGTGCCAAAACGATATCGGTCGCGGTGATGCCGGGCTGCGGTTTGCCCGAAAGCTCAACGCCGATGATGTCAGGCAGACGCATCCACGATGCGCGACCGAGCATCACGCTCTCGGCCTCCAGGCCTCCGACACCAATGGCGATGACCCCCAGCGCGTCGACATGCGGCGTGTGGCTGTCAGTGCCGACCAGCGTGTCGGGAAACGCGACGCCATCTCTTGAGTGAACGACCGGTGACATGCGCTCCAAATTGATCTGGTGCATGATGCCGTTGCCCGGAGGAATCACCTCCATGTTTTTGAACGCTTTTTTCGTCCAGTCGATGAAATGAAAGCGATCCGCGTTGCGGCGATCTTCCACCGCGCGATTCTTAGCGATTGCATCAGGATCGTCGCCGTTGTATTCGACGGCCAACGAATGATCCACGATCAATTGCGTCGGCACAACGGGGTTCACCTTGGCTGGGTCACCGCCCATATCGGCAATCGCGTCACGCAGGCCCGCGAGATCGACGAGTGCCGTCTGGCCAAGAATGTCATGGCACACCACGCGCGCCGGGAACCACGGAAAATCCAGATCGCGCCGCCGCTCGATCAACTGCTTGAGCGAATCGGTCAGCGTCGCCGGATCGCAGCGACGCACGAGATTCTCTGCATGCACGCGTGAGGTGTACGGCAGCTTTGCGTATGCGCCGGGCGCGATGCGGTCGACGGCAGCCTGCGTGTCGAAGTAGTCGAGCGTGGTGCCGGGCAATGGTTTGCGATCTTGCGTGTTCATAAATTGCACTCACATTTTCACTCAGAATCGGCGCGCATCCCGCACCCCGTCGTCATTCCCGCGAAGGCGGGAATCCAGTTCGTAAACATCGCGCAGTGCGCGCATTTTTTCGACGCGTCTCAACGTTTTGCGTGCGTCACACGCTCTGGATTCCCGCTGCGCGAGAATGACGCCAGAGGCGCGGCCACGCATTTGGCCTACTTACGATCCTTCAAAGCCACGAACGCCTGATCCTCAGGCCCCACGTAGTTCGCGCTGGGTCGAATAATCTTGCCGTCAATGCGTTGCTCGATGACGTGCGCGGACCAGCCGCTCGTCCGGGCGATCACAAACAGCGGTGTGAACATGGCCGTCGGCACGCCCATCATGTGATAGCTCACCGCCGAAAACCAGTCCAGATTCGGGAACATTTTTTTGATGTCCCACATCACGGTTTCCAGACGCTCGGCGATGTTGAACATCTTCATGTCGTTACGTTCTTTCGACAAGTTGCGTGCCACTTCCTTGATGACCACATTGCGCGGGTCGCTCACGGTGTAAACCGGATGACCGAAACCGATCACGACCTGTTTCGCCTCGACGCGCGCCTTGATGTCGGCCTCCGCCTCGTCGGGCGTGTCGTAGCGCTTTTGCGTCTCGAATGCCACCTCGTTCGCGCCGCCGTGTTTAGGGCCGCGCAGCGCGCCGATGCCTGCGGTGATCGCACTGAACATGTCGGAGCCTGTACCAGCGACCACACGGCAGGCGAAGGTTGACGCGTTGAATTCATGCTCAGCGTAAAGGATCAACGACACATGCATTGCTTTCACCCAGCTCTCAGGCGGCTTCTTGCCGTGCAGCAAATGCAGGAAATGGCCACCAATGGAGTCTTCATCCGATTCCACGTCGATGCGCTTGCCGTTGTGGCTGTAGTGATACCAATACAACATCATTGAGCCGAGCGAGGCCATGAGCTTGTCGGCAATGTCCTTCGCACCCGGATGATTGTGATCGTCCTTCTCGGGTGAAACACAGCCGAGCACCGACACGGCGGTGCGCATCACATCCATCGGATGCGCGCTCGGCGGCAATTGCTCCAGCGCTACTTTCACCGCTGCGGGCACGCCGCGCAACGATTTCAGTTTGGTTTTGTAGCCCGCGAGTTCGGACACCGTAGGCAGCTTGCCGTGAACCAGCAGATAAGCGATTTCCTCAAACTCGCAAACATCAGCAATATCCAGAATGTCATAGCCACGATAGGCCAGATCGTTGCCGGTGCGGCCCACGGTACACAGGGCCGTGTTGCCTGCGGTCGTGCCCGACAGCGCAACGGATTTTTTGGGTTTGAAGGCTCCGGCGGGAGCGGTCGTGGTCGTATCAGTCATATTTGTCTTTCCGTAGGGTGCGCATCAAAATGCGCACCTAGTTTCGTCATTCACGCTCGGTGCGCACTTAGGTGCGCACCCTACTTCACTGCTTACGCAACAGCGTGTTCGCCAATCGCTCCGCGACTTCGATGTTGGTTGTGAGCACGTCCGAGTACATTTTCTTTGCATTGGCATTTAGTGTGTTGGCATCGCCAACTACGACTCGGTCTGTGGGAAGGTCGAAAAGCACGCCAGCCTTGGCAACATTGATGGCACCCTGTCTCGCGATGATCGACGCCGTCGGTGCGCTGAACGGCCACTTGTCACCAAACGCGACTTTTACGCCAGCGTCGGAAGAACCAACAAGTCCGCGGCTCAATTCCTTACGCCCTGGGTTTGTGAGCAAACGGTAACCTACGGCGATTGAAGGGAAGAACCGATCATCCGTGTTCGCGATGTTTGCGATGTAGCGCAGTTCAAGAATCGCATTGCCCGTTGCCTCTCCTGTAGCTAACAAGTATTGGTCTTGATAGCCGTCGTAAAAACGCGGAAAAAGCATTTGCGTTTCTACGGCATGCTTTGAAAGCGCAGTTTTTAGGTTTTCAATAAAGTGTTGGTGAGGCTCAATCGGCTTTTGCCCAGCAGCATCGTAAAAACTATTGGTTCTGCTGAAGCCGACACCGCCCGCGATTGCGCTAACTCCGAGTGCTCCAAGCGCTCCACCGGATACCGCACCGATGAGCCCGAACGTCATCGTCGCCTTGGTTTCCGGCAGTACGTTGACTTCGTTTTTGAAGTCGCAACACATAACGGTGATGGTGCGAAGTGAGGCAATCGCCGCCGCGTTGTCAGTCGGTACAGACGCGCAGCCCGCGACGGCTGCGATTAGCGTCGCCGACATCAGATTCAAATAGCGCATTGCGGATTACCTTTTGGCAGAAAAGAGCCGGGTAGGGTGGGCACCCCGTGCCCACCAAATGGTTGCCTCTGAACCATTGCCTTTGTTGCAACGCTCGGTGGGCACAGGGTGCCCACCCTACGGGGGTTCAGGCCGTTGTCCGTCACAAGGCTACGAGTCACCGAAGCTCCCATGTTCCATTCGCTTTGATGGCGTCATACATGGCGTCCGGCGCAAGATCGATTTGTCCCCCCGGCCACGTCACAGCGCCGTGATCGATGAATGCCTGCTTGAAAAATACGGGCTCGCGCAAGGCCGTAAACAAGCCACGAAAATGGGAATCCGAAAATCGGACGACGCCGGTGAGGCCATCCGCGAATTTGACTGCAAGCTGCTTGTCGCTAGTCGCTTCAACATATTTCACGTTCCATGGATTCATGTTTTTTTCCATCGCGGACAGCGGCCGCCATCAGGCACGCTCACTATGCGGCCTGTCGCGTTAACCGCCCCGCCTCGGCAAGCTCCGCCTGCACTGAGTCGGGACTCAGTTCGAGGCCGTTTGGCCAGGCCAGCGCGCCGAGTTCGAGATACACGCGCCCGAAGAATGCGGGGTCGCGCAGCGGAGCGGTCAATACCGTGTCTCGGTCAATCAATGGATTGAGGTCGAACACGCCTTCTGTGTGATTGTTGAAGCGCAGGTGCAGCGAATAATTCGGCTGAACACGGACATCGATAATTTTCATCATTGGTCAGCTCCCGGAATGCGATCAAGCGGCAAGATTGCGCGTGCCTTCACCCAATTTGTTTGCAATTCGTCGTGGTGTTCTGCGGCCCATTCCTGAACGATTCGCAGCGCGCGTTTGGGCAACTCGCCTTGAGCGAGCGCTCCGTCTTCGATGCGGACTAACGCTTCGTGACCCTGATATTCGACGTGAAAATGCGGTGGCGCATGATCATTGTGATACATGCGGATGTAGATACCAAAAAAATATGAAATGACGGGCATGGCGCGCTATTTTTTTGCCGCAAACAGCGCGTCAAGCTTCGACTCAAACGCGTGATAACCGATGCGGTCGTAAAGCTCGTCGCGCGTCTGCATGGTGTCGACGACGGTCTTTTGGTGCCCGTCGCGACGAATCGCCTGATACACGTTTTCTGCGGCCTTGTTCGCAGCGCGGAACGCGGACAGCGGATAGAGCACGATGCCGCAGCCTGCGCTCTTCAATTCTTCAACCGTGAACAGCGGCGTCTGCCCGAATTCGGTGATATTGGCGAGCACCGGCACTTTGACCGCGTCGACAAATTTGCGATACGTCGGCAGGTCGTAGGCGGCTTCGGCGAAGATGCCGTCAGCACCGGCTTCCACGCACTTGATGGCGCGCTCAATCGCGGCGTCCACGCCGTGAACCTGAATGGCGTCGGTGCGGGCGATCAGGAAGAAATCGGGGTCGGTTTTGGCGTCGGCGGCGGCTTTTACGCGGTCGACCATTTCGTCGGTGGTGACGATCTCTTTGCCAGGACGATGGCCGCAGCGCTTGGCACCGACCTGGTCTTCGATGTGGCACGCCGCCGCGCCGAATTTGATGAGTGACTTGACGGTGCGTGCGATGTTGAACGCGCTGGGGCCGAAGCCGGTGTCGATATCCACCATCAGCGGCAGGTCGCACACATCGGTGATGCGGCGTACGTCGGTGAGCACGTCGTCGAGATTGTTGATGCCGAGGTCCGGCAGGCCGAGCGAGCCGGCTGCGACGCCGCCACCGGAGAGGTAAATGGCCTTGAAGCCCGCGCGTTTGGCGAGCAGCGCGTGATTGGCGTTGATGGCGCCGATCACCTGCAACGGCGATTCGGCTTTTAGGGCAGCGCGGAATGCCGCTCCGGGTGATCGCACAGACATCAGCTTTTCCTTCAACGCCCCATTGCACCGGGGCTAAGTGCGGAATTACCCGCTTATCGACTTTTGCAGTTTTTATGTGTTTAGCCCTAGTTAAATAAGGCTTACACGAAAAAGCTGTATTAACGAACCTACGTGTTTCGAAAGTTTTGCAAGCCCATGTTTTCGTCGTGCGCACCGCGCGCGACCATGGGCTTGCAGAACTGCGCTGCCGGGGCAACGCAGAACGCGGGCCTAGCCCAACAAATGCGCCACAGCGTCGCGTTCGTCGGTCAGTTCTTTCAACGTTTTGTCCATGCGCGCACGGCTCGCTTCATCGATTTCGATACCGGTGACGCGGGTGTATTCGCCGTTGGCGCAGGTGACGGCAACCCCGTACTGGATGCCCTCAGGAATGCCATAGCTGCCGTCGGACGGCACGCCCATGGTGACCCAATTCCCGTTGGTGCCGAGAGCCCAGTCGCGCATGTGGTCGATGGCCGCATTGGCTGCCGATGCAGCTGATGACAGGCCACGCGCTTCGATGATCGCGGCGCCGCGTTTGCCCACGGTCGGGATGAAAACGTCGTTGTTCCACGCATCATCAACCTTGCCGAGGAGTGCTACGCCATTTGCGGTGGCAAAGCGGATGTCCGGGTACATCGTGGGCGAATGATTTCCCCAAACGACCAGTTTGCGGATGTCCGCCACGGCCACACCCGTCTTGGCGGCGAGCTGGGAAAGCGCACGATTGTGGTCGAGCCGCAACATCGAAGTGAAGTTCTTCGCCGGCAGATCAGGCGCAGATTTCTGAGCGATGTAGGCGTTGGTGTTGGCCGGATTGCCGACCACCAGAACCCGCACATTGCGACTGGCAACGGCGTTAAGCGCTTTGCCCTGAGCGGTGAAGATGGCGCCGTTTACGGCGAGCAGCTCGGCCCGCTCCATGCCGGGCCCGCGCGGACGTGAGCCGACCAGCAACGCGTAATCGGCGTCCTTGAACGCGGTCAGTGGATCTCCATGGGCCTCCATGCCCACGAGCAGCGGGAACGCGCAGTCGTCCAGCTCCATCATCACGCCCTTGAGCGCTTTTTGTGGGCCTTCAACCGGTACTTCGAGCAATTGCAGAATAACGGGCTGATCTTTGCCAAGCATCTCGCCTGAAGCGATGCGGAACAAGAGGGCATAACCGATTTGGCCAGCGGCACCAGTGACGGCTACACGAACGGGGGCTTTCATTTTTCGATTTCCTTTTTTGGGGGTACGCAACAGTGCGCTTGACGGTGAATACCCTTAATTCTCGCGCAATCGGCTTAAATCTTCAGTTCGTCGAGGCGTTGTCTAGTGTTTGCCAAATGTTGCACTGCGCAACGGTCGAATTTGGGCTGAATTATTCCGCAAAACGTTCAGCGCGTCAATAGCTCTTATGTCTTATATAAGACATAAGATCACTGATTGCGAAGAATTGAAATTTGCGCAACAATTCGTTCATGAGTGAAGTCGCGCAGGTCTCCCCAACGCAGTATCCGACGCCGGAGACCCCCTCATTTCAGCCGCTATATCAGCAAATCAAGGGCTTGTTAACGCAGCGACTGGAGACAGGTGAATGGCGACCTGGTCAGGCTATTCCGAGTGAGCAGGATTTAGCCGCGCAATTCGGCGTGAGCCAAGGCACGGTGCGCAAAGCCATCGACGAGCTGGCTGGCGAGAATCTCGTTGTGCGGCGCCAGGGCAAAGGCACATTTGTTGCAACGCACACGGAAACTAAAAGCTCGATGTTTCGCTTTTTGCGGATGCGTCGCAACGACGGTCAGGACGAATACCCCGCCAGCGAATTGATCGACGTGAAACGAAGCCGCGCCAATGCCGACACAGGCCGCAGCCTCGAATTGAAGGCCGGCGACGCCATCCTGATATTGCGCCGCTTGTTGCGCTACGGCGGCGAGCCGACCGTGCTTGATGAAATCACGCTGCCCGCCGCGCTGTTCAAGGGGCTGACCAAAGAGCGCTTTGACGCGTACGAAGGCTCAATGTATGGCTTTTTCGAAACAGAATTTGGGGTGCGCATGTTGCGCGCTGAAGAGCAGGTGAAAGCCGTCACCGCCGACCCGATCACCGCAGAGGCGTTGCGCGTTGGCATGGGCTCACCGCTGCTGTGCGTTGAGCGCATCACGTACACGTATGCGGACAGGCCCGTCGAATTTCGACGTGGGCTGTGTACAACGCGCAGCCATTTTTACGCCAACACATTAAGTTAGAGTTGTCAGGCGATGGATTATGTGCGCCCATTATTCGCTGCGAAAGCTGTTGAATCGACAGCAATCCAGCGTAAAAACAGAATGGAATTCTTTAGTGACGGAGTGTCTTCATGAGTGAAATACCGCTAGTAAAAAGCCGGGTACGACCGGTTTACCGCAATATCGGTTTTGCCGAACTGGCGAACTACCGCCTGCCGATTCCAGGCGTTGCGTCTATCGTGCATCGCGTGACTGGCATCGCTCTATTCGTGTGCTTGCTGTTCTTGTTGGCCATGCTGCAAATGAGCCTTAAGTCCGAGGCGGGTTTCGAGGCGTTTCGCAGCATCGTGTGGGCCAATCCGATGGCCAAAATCGTGCTCATTGGCCTGCTGTTCGCCATCGTCTATCACATGATCGCGGGCCTGCGTCACATGGTTCAGGACACCAATGCGTGGCTTGATCTGCCGGTGGCGCGCGCCACTGCGTTCGCAGTGTTCGGATTGAGCATTTTATTGACCGCGTTAGTGGTTTGGAGGCTTTGGTAATGGCCGCAAGTTCGAAATTCATTTCTGAGTGGTGGCTGCAACGTATCAGCGCTGTGGTTATCACAGCTTACGTGTTTTTAGTGCTCGGATTGTTGCTGGTTAAAGGCACGCCGAACGCGATGCAATGGCAGGCGTTGTTCACCAACACTGCCTTCAAACTGGCAACGTTGCTCGCTATTCTCGCGACCGCTTATCACGGCCTTGTGGGTGCTTTGCACGTGTGGCCTGATTACGTCAAAAACCGCGCAGTGCTGGCGGTGTTGAACGCCTATACGTGGTTGGCGGCGGCGGCGGTCGCGCTGTGGTCG
>JAYSUK010000153.1:0-1756 GCA_043719085.1 Burkholderiales bacterium
AATGTGACGCGTCGATGCCGTCCCACCTTGCGATGCGGTATTTTGCCGGTCTCGATTTCCTTGATCACGAACGGTCGCGACACGTTCAGGAAGGCTGCGGCCTCTTGGGTCGTCAGTTCGTGCTTCTGCGGCACCAGGGTAACAAGCTTTTGTTCTGCCATAGCACCCAGCATCTCGGCGAAGAAACGAAGTACCTTGGGTGGCAATTCGAGTGTCGGCGACGAATCGATCCCGCCATCGCGATCAATCAATGCGATGCGGTGTGCACGCGAATGATCGAGTGATGCCATGATGCAGCGCTGCGCTACCTTGGCCAGTTCGGCTTCCTCTGTGGATAAGACGCTATCTAAAAAATCAGTGTTCATAATGTGCTCCCGTTACCCTGCATTATTCGTATTATTCGCAACAAATGCAATAAACGAATTGTTCTATTGACAATATCCCTGAGCGTGGGTTCCTGTCTTATGGCAAATTGATTAGGTCAAATGACTCGGCCAACGGTCACGGCACAGCGCAGCTTCCGGAGCGATCGTGGCATGCAGGTTTAGAAAACGTGCTGCCAGTGCTAACGATGCTGTGATCATTAAATCGTTTCTGCTACTGGGATGATCGGAGGAAAACCAATGTGTTTGTGCTACTTGCCCGACCACTGCTTCACCAGTTCGGTGGCGAACTGCACAAACGCGGCTACTACTGATCCTGTGAAGTGCCGATTACTCCACCGTAACAGACTTAGCCAAATTCCGCGGCTTATCCACATCCGTCCCGCGCGCCGTAGCCGTGTGATACGCGAGCAGTTGCAGCGGCACGACGTGGAGGATCGGCGACAGCACGCCGTAGTGTTCGGGCAACCGAATGACGTGCAGGCCTTCGCCTGGGCTAATGCGCGAATCAGCGTCGGCAAACACGAATAGCTCACCCCCGCGGGCGCGGACTTCCTGCAAATTGCTTTTTAGTTTTTCGATCAGCGTGTCGTTTGGTGCAACCACCACGACCGGCATGGCTTCGGTCACCAGCGCGAGCGGGCCGTGTTTGAGTTCGCCTGCGGGGTAGGCCTCGGCGTGGATGTAGCTGATTTCTTTTAGCTTCAATGCGCCTTCGAGTGCGACGGGATAGTGCAGGCCGCGGCCGAGGAACAGGGCGTTTTCCTTGCGCGCGAATTCGGCTGACCACGCGATGATTTGCGGCTCCAGTGCGAGCACGCTTTGTAGCGCGACCGGGAGATGGCGCAACGCTTTCAGGTGCGCCGCTTCTTGCTCTTCGCTTAGGTGGCCGCGCTGTTTGGCGAGCACCAGCGTGAGCAAAAACAGCGCGGCGAGTTGCGTGGTGAAGGCTTTGGTGGAGGCGACGCCGATCTCGATGCCGGCGCGCGTGATGTATGCGAGCGCGCATTCGCGCACCATCGCGCTGGTGGCAACGTTGCAGATGGTCAGCGTGTGCGTGTGGCCGAGTGAGCGCGCATGTTTGAGCGCGGCCATGGTGTCGGCCGTCTCGCCCGATTGCGAAATGGTGACCACCAGCGCGCGCGGATTCGGCACGCTGTCGCGGTAGCGGTATTCGCTGGCGACCTCGACGTTGCAGGGGATTTTTGCAATGCTTTCCAGCCAGTATTTGGCGGTGAGCCCGGAGTAATAGCTGGTGCCGCAGGCGAGGATCAACACGCTGTCCACTTGCTTGAAAGCCGCATCGGCATTGAGCCCGAACAGTTCGGGCACGATGCCTTCAACGCCTTCCAGCGTGTCGGCAATCGCGCGCG
>JAYSUK010000154.1:0-1756 GCA_043719085.1 Burkholderiales bacterium
CGGTCACATTACGAAAATTGGCCGGCGCGTGATCGTGCTCGGTGGCGGCAACACGGCCATGGATTGCTGCCGCTCGTCGCGCCGACTCGGTGGCGATGAAGTGAAGGTGATCGTGCGCAGCGGCTTCGAAGAAATGAAAGCCTCGCCGTGGGAAAAGGAAGATGCCATGCACGAAGGCATTCCGATCATCAATTACCACGTGCCGAAAGCCTTTATTCACGACAACGGCAAGCTGACCGGCATGACGTTTGAGATAGTCAAAGCCGTGTACGACGACAAGGGTCGCAGATCGCTGGTCTCAACCGGCGAACCCAATGTACTGATCGAATGCGACGATGTGCTCGTTGCAGTTGGACAAGAAAACTCGTTCCCATGGATCGAACGCGATTGCGGTATTGCGTTTGACCAATGGGGCCTGCCGACACTCGGGAAGGTTACGCATCAGTCAACAGTGCCGAGCGTGTTCTTCGGCGGCGACGCAGCGTTTGGCCCAAAGAACATCATCACCGCCGTTGCACATGGGCACGAGGCCGCTGTGTCGATTGATCGTTTTCTGCACGGTGAAGACATTCATCAGCGGCCCGATCCGATGACCAATCTGATGTCGCAGAAGATGGGCATTCATGAGTGGAGCTACGACAACGACACGTCGAATGATCTGCGCTTCAAGGTGCCGTGGGCCAAGGCCGAAATGGCGCTAGCGAGTATCAAGGTCGAGGTTGAGTTGGGCTTTGACGTGGCCACCGCGATCAAGGAGGCGGGCCGTTGTCTCAACTGTGATGTGCAGACGGTGTTCACTGACACCGCCTGCATCGAATGTGATGCCTGCGTCGACATTTGCCCGATGGACTGCATTACGTTCACCGCCAATGGTGAAGAGGCCGAAGTCCGCCAGCGCTTGCAGGCACCTTCGAACAATCTCGATCAGGCGTTGTACGTTTCAGGCGAACTGAAAACCGGTCGCATCATGGCAAAGGATGAGGACGTGTGCCTGCACTGTGGACTGTGCGCTGAGCGCTGCCCAACCGGCGCGTGGGACATGCAGAAATTTCTGCTTAATACGACCAAGGCGGGCGCGTCCTGCCGCAATGGTGCGCAAGTAAAAGTGAAAATCCATAATGAGGTAGTGGCATGAAGCCCATCGTTGCTGTCAACGATTTCGTCATCAAGTTTGCCAACGTCAACGGCTCGGGGTCGGCATCGGCTAACGAGCTGTTTGCAAAAGCGATCCTGCGCATGGGCGTACCGGTCAGCCCACGCAATATTTTTCCGAGCAATATTCAGGGCATGCCGACCTGGTACGAGGCACGGGTCTGCGAGGCAGGCTACGCGGGACGGCGCGGCGGCGTAGACATGATGGTCGCGATGAACCCGCAAACCTGGGACGCTGATCTGGCTGAAATCGAACCGGGTGGCTACCTGTTTTACGACAGTACGCGCCCGTTACCCCCGTCGAAATTTCGCGCTGATGTGAACGTCATTGCGGTGCCATTGACGGAGATTACCAACGCGGTGTACACCGACCCGCGGCAACGCCAGTTGTTCAAAAACATCATCTATGTGGGCGCGCTGTCAGTGTTGCTGGATGTGGATGCGGACGTGTTCGAAAAACTCTTCGCCGAGCAGTACAAGGGCAAAGAGCGCTTGCTCGAATCGAATATTCGCGCGCTGCACATGGGTCGCGATTACGTGAAGAAAAATCTCCCGGCTCCGCTCGGCATTCGCGTAAAGCGAAGCGATCAGGTGGGCGACAAGA
>JAYSUK010000155.1:0-4738 GCA_043719085.1 Burkholderiales bacterium
GCAAGCTCCTATTGCGTTGGGCTTCGAGCGATATTTACCCGTAAGTTGACTTATGGCATTTTATTGATCTAAGCCCATGTTGAATGGCCCTTTCAACCGAAAGCTGATTACTCAGCAGACAACAAAAAGCCGGGCAAGCCCGGCTTTTTGTTGTCCAGCGAACCGGACTATTCTGCTTTCGCGTCTTCTGCGGCAACAGCCGTTGCCGGACGATCCATCAATTGCACGAGTGCCATCGGAGCGTTGTCGCCCTGACGGAAGCCGAACTTGAGGATTTGCACGTAGCCGCCATTCCTGGCTGCGTAGCGCGGGCCGAGATCACTGAAGATCTTGCCGACGATATCGCGGTCACGCAGTCGGTCAAACGCCAGACGGCGGTTGGCGAGCGATGGCTTCTTGCCGAGCGTGATGATTGGCTCGACAACGCGCCTAAGCTCTTTGGCTTTGGGCAGCGTGGTCTTGATCACTTCATAGCGAAGCAGTGCCGTTGAAAGATTCCGCAGCAGTGCCTGACGATGGGCGCTGGTTCGGTTTAATTTGCGTAGTCCGTTGCCGTGACGCATAGTGGTTCTCCTGATCCTGCTCTGTACTCTTACATGCCGCCGCGATCCAGACCAGCCGGAGGCCAGTTGTCGATCTTGGTGCCGAGCGCGAGGCCGCGCTGCGAGAGGACTTCTTTGATTTCGTTAAGCGATTTGCGGCCCAGGTTCGGAGTCTTCAAAAGCTCCGTTTCGCTGCGCTGCACCAGATCGCCGATGTAGTGAATGTTTTCTGCTTTGAGGCAGTTGGCCGAGCGAACGGTGAGTTCAAGATCGTCCACAGGCTTGAGCAATACGGGATCGAACGACGCCGTAGCGCGCTCAAGTGCCGGCATGTCGGTGCCTTTAAGATCAGCAAACGCGGAGAGTTGATCCACGAGAATGCTGGCCGCATAGCGAACCGCACCTTCAGGCTCAATCGCGCCGTTGGTCTCGATGTCGAGCACGAGCTTGTCCAGATCAGTACGCTGCTCAACGCGAGCGGACTCCACCAAATAACTCACGCGCTTGACCGGACTGAACGAGGCGTCAAGCAGGATCGAACCTACTTTACGGTTGCCCGTTTGACCGGCAGCGGTACGCACGGTTGCTGGCACATAGCCACGGCCACGCTCAACCTTGATTTCGAGCTCGAGTTTGCCGCCTTGGGTCAAGTTGGCAATCACGTGTTCTGGATTGACAATCTCAACTTCGTGCGACGACTCGATGTCGGCGGCGGTCACAGGACCCGCGCCTTCTTTTTTCAAAGTCAATACCGCGTTGTCACGGTTGTGCAGCTTGATAACTACACCCTTGAGGTTCAACAGCAGGTCCACTACGTCTTCCTGCACGCCTTCCAGCGCGGAGTATTCGTGTACAACACCACTGATAGAAACTTCAGTCGGTGCATAGCCCGGCATCGACGACAGCAACACGCGGCGAAGCGCATTGCCCAGTGTGTGGCCGTAGCCACGCTCAAAGGGCTCCATCACCACACGAGCGGATGATGGGCTGGTGGCATGTACCTCAATGTTGCGCGGTTTCAAAAAAGCAGTACTTTGCATACGCGTCCTTTACAGTGAGGGAATCGATTACTTGGAGTACAACTCGACGACCAAACTTTCGTTGATGTCGTTTGCAAACTCACTGCGATCAGGCGCGTGCTTGAACGTGCCCTTCATTTCTTTGGTATTCACGTCAACCCAGCCTGGGAAGCCGATGCGTTCCGCGAGCGCAACAGCGTCGATGATGCGCGCTTGCGCTTTCGACTTGTCGCACACGCTGATGACGGCGTTCGAGCTGATGATGGCTGACGGGATGTTGCACATCGCGCCGTTCACCAGAATCGCCTTGTGGCTCACCAATTGGCGGGCTTCAGCGCGAGTCGAGCCGAAGCCCATGCGGTAAACGACGTTATCGAGACGCGATTCCAGCAATTTCAACAGGTTCTCACCGGTTGAGCCTTTGCGACGATCTGCCTCGGCAAACGTGCGGCGGAATTGACGCTCAAGGATGCCGTACATACGACGCAACTTCTGCTTTTCGCGCAGTTGCAAGCCGTAGTTCGACATACGTTGACCCGACTTTGCGCCATGCTGTCCCGGCGCAGCGGCCAGTTTGCATTTGCTGTCGAGCGAGCGACGTGCGCTCTTTAAAAATAGATCAGTGCCTTCGCGACGCGAGAGTTTGCACTTGGGGCCTGTATAGCGTGCCATGTTCTTTTTCTCCCGGCCTACATGCGGCGACGTTTAGGAGGACGGCAGCCGTTATGCGGAACGGGCGTGACGTCCGAAATGCTGGTGACCTTGATGCCAAGCGCGTTGAGCGCGCGAACGGCACTTTCACGACCTGGGCCCGGGCCCTTGATTTGCACTTCGATGTTCTTTACACCACATTCAACCGCAACTTTGCCAGCCGCTTCGGCAGCAATCTGCGCGGCGAACGGGGTTGACTTACGCGAGCCCTTGAAGCCCGCGCCGCCAGAGGTCGCCCACGACAAGGCATTGCCCTGACGATCGGTGATGGTGATGATGGTGTTATTGAAAGACGCGTGTACGTGGCAAATTGCCTCGGATACGTTCTTTTTGACTTTTTTGCGTGCGCGGGCAGCGGACGCATTCTTGGTAGATGCTTGTGCCATGATTTGAGTTCCTAGCCTTTCTTGCCTGCGATTGCCTTGCGCGGACCCTTACGCGTACGCGCATTGGTGCGGGTGCGCTGGCCACGTGCGGGCAAGCCTTTGCGATGACGGGTGCCGCGATAGCAACCAAGATCGATCAAGCGCTTGATGCTCATCGTGACTTCACGACGCAGATCGCCTTCAACGGCGAACTTGCCAATCTGCTCACGCAGCTTGTCGAGCTCAGCATCGGTCAAATCCTTGACCTTTTTGTCTTGCGGAACACCAGCACCATCACACACTTTGCGAGCGCGTGTGTTGCCAATGCCGAAGATGGAGGTCATAGCGACCCAGGCGTGCTTGTGGTTGGGGATGTTGACCCCGGCGATACGTGCCATATTTGGTCTCCTTCCCTAGCCTTGGCGCTGCTTGTGACGCGGATCAGTACAGATCACGCGGACCACGCCCTTACGGCGAATGATCTTGCAATTGCGGCAAATTTTCTTTACCGAAGCGTTAACTTTCATGTGTCATTCCTGTTATGGATTATTTAGCACGGAATGTGATCCGTGCCCGTGACAAGTCGTAAGGTGTCATGTCCACCGTGACCTTGTCACCCGGCAAAATTTTTATATAGTTCATGCGCATCTTGCCGGAGATGTGCCCTAGGACAACGTGCCCGTTTTCTAACTTCACTCGGAATGTCGCGTTCGGCAACATTTCAAGGATCTCGCCCTGCATCTGGATGGTGTCTTCTTTCGACATGCGTTTAGACTTTTAATCCGCCCTTCAGGTTAGCTTTCTTCAGTAATGAGTCATACTGTTGCGACATCATGTAGGCCTGTACCTGCGTCATGAAGTCCATCGTGACCACTACAACAATCAGCAGTGATGTGCCGCCAAAATAGAACTGAACGTTCCACGCACTGATCAAAAACTCCGGAATCAGGCACACGACGGTGATGTAGATCGCCCCTATCAACGTCAGACGAGTTGTGATTTTCTCAATGTACTTTGCAGTCTGGTCACCAGGGCGATAACCCGGAATGAACGCGCCGCCTTTTTTTAGGTTCTCAGCTGTCTCTTTGGGGTTGTACTGAATCGCCGTATAAAAAAAACAAAAGAAAATGATCAACGCCGCGTAAACGATCATGTGAATTGGCTGACCTGGTCCGAGCGCATTGGCAGCGTCGCGAAGCCATGACGGGCCAACTCCGGGGCCAATAAAGCCCAAAATCGTTGGAATGAACAAAATCAGGCTCGACGCGAAAATGGGAGGAATCACGCCTGCCATGTTCAGTTTCAACGGTAAGTGAGAGCTTTGACCGCCGTACACTTTATTGCCTACCTGACGCTTGGCGTAATTGACCAACACCTTGCGCAAAGCTCGCTCAAAAAACACTACCGCTGCGGTCACAACGACAACCAGCACGATCAGGAACAGTAACTTCAGAATGCTCAGATTACCTGACGATTGCAATTCAAGCGTGTTCTTCAACGCCGCGGGCAGTCCCGCAGCAATACCCGCGAAAATAAGCAACGAAATGCCGTTACCCAAGCCTCGCTCGGTAATTTGCTCACCCAACCACATCAAAAACAATGTGCCTGTCACAAGGGTGATCGTCGTAATTATGCGAAACGACAAGCCCGGATCTAGAACCAATCCGGGCTGACTTTCCAATGCAATTGAAATGCCAACGCCCTGGAAAAGCGCCAAGACCAGCGTTCCATAGCGTGTGTACTGCGTGATTTTTCTGCGACCCGCTTCGCCTTCTTTCTTCAACGCCTCGAGCGACGGCACAACAACCGAAGCAAGCTGCATGATGATCGAGGCAGAGATGTACGGCATGATGCCCAACGCCAGAATCGAGAAACGCTCTAGCGCTCCGCCCGAAAACACGTTAAACAATCCAAGAATGCCACTTTGCTGCGACTTAAATAATTCTTCAAGTACAGACGCATTGATGCCGGGCACCGGCACGTGCGTACCAATACGATAAACAATCAACGCACCCAACAAGAACAAAAGGCGACGTTTAAGGTCGCCATATTTGTTGCCGGGTTTTTGAGCTGGGTTTAACGCCACGCGTAGTTCCTGATT
>JAYSUK010000156.1:0-1751 GCA_043719085.1 Burkholderiales bacterium
CTCAACCAACGTGGGCGGCGGGTCGACGCGATCATCGTTGCCGCGGTGCTGGCAACCGTGGGGGGCAGTGTGGCGGCGAGTGGGTATGAAACGCTGTCAGCGAGCACCTCCAGCCACCAATTGGTAAAAGACTTCGCGGCAGCCGAACCGTCATACAGCAAGAGCGACGGGTTCTACTCCATCGGCATTTATGAGCAGACGGTGCCACCGTATCTGGGTCGCACGTTAACGCTGGTAGATTATTTGGATGAGCAGGGCTTGGGCGCTTGGTTCGAGCCAGACAAAGTGCGCTTCAATTTCACCGATTTCGCCATCGAGTGGGCGGGGTCGGAGCGCGCCTATGCAATCACTGATTTTGAGAAACTGCCGCGCATGGATATGGCGGGCCTGCCGTACCGTATCGTAGCGGTGGATCTGCGCCGCATCATCATCGCCAGGCACGAGCAGTGATGGCATCAGAGACAACCCTGTGACCAGCACCGCGCTCTCCATCGCGCTTCTGAGCGTATTGCTAAACGCCGCCGCACAGCTATTTTTGAAGGCGGGCACCAACGTGGTCGGCACCGTGAGTTTTGGCGATGCCAACACCTTGAACACGCTGGTCAGTATTGCCCGCGTGCCGTGGTTCTGGGCCGGATTCGCGTGCTACGGCATCAGCCTTTTTACGTGGATTGCAACGCTGTCACGGCTGCCGGTGAGTGTGGCCTATCCGCTCGTCTCCATCGGCTATGTGGTCAATGCGCTGGCCGCGTGGTGGCTGTTTGGCGAGTCGTTGACGATGCAAAAATTGATCGGCGTCGGCTTCATCATCATCGGAGTCGTTCTCGTGTCCACCACCGTTTCCAAATGACCATCGCATTCGCTGCCCCGCTGCTGGGTGAAGAAGAGTTCGCAGCCTCGGACGCGGTGTTGCGCTCCGGCTGGATCGCCTCCGGCCCCAATGTACTGGCGCTTGAAAACGAGCTGTCCGTCTACTTCGGCCACCGTCCCACGCGGGTGTTGACCAGCGAAACCGCTGCGCTGGAAGTGGCGCTGCAACTGCTCGGCATCGGCGTTGACGACGAAGTATTGATCGGCGCGCAAACGTTTTTCTCCAGCGGCAACATGGTTGAAAAAGTCGGCGCGCGTGCGGTGTTCGTCGACGTCGATCTGAAGTCACGCAACATTGATTTGGCGGACGCCGCGCGCCGCCTCACATCAAGAACCAAGGCGATCATCCCCACGCATTACGCCGGACTTGCCTGCGATATGGACGCGCTGTATGCGTTTGCCACACAACACAAACTGCGCGTGATTGAAGACGCAGCACTCGCCGTCGGTTCATCATGGAAAGGTCGCAGCATCGGGTCGTTCGGCGACATCACGCTGTTCTCGTTTCACCCAAACAAGAACATGACCACCATCGAGGGCGGTGCGCTGGTTTGCAATGAAGTGGCCGAGGCGAAACGCGTCGAAGTATTGCGTTTTCACGGTATCAGCCGGCTGCCCGATCAAACGCGCGATGTCGATTTTGCTGGCGGCAAATTCAACATGACCGACGTGAGTGCCGCCATAGGTCGCGCGCAGCTCAGAAAGCTCGACGCCTTTTGTGCACATCGCCGAAGCCTTGCCATGCACTATCTCAAGCGCTTACCTGAATTTCTGGAGTTGCAACTGCTGCCACACGCAGGACATGCAGGTGACGAAGCCGGCCACAGCTGGAACCTGTTCGCAATTCGTCTCCCGCTCGATCAACTCACAAAATCACGCGC
>JAYSUK010000157.1:0-13947 GCA_043719085.1 Burkholderiales bacterium
GGCGTTCAAATCGGAGACACCCTCTGTGGCGTGGCGAGCCCCATAAATAGGCGCTTACAGCTTGATGCCTGCCGTTTTAACCGGACACTAGTGCATAAATGCGCCGTAGCCCATTTGTATAAAGCTTCTCAGTAAGATGTTGAAGACAGCGCCTCGCGGTACTTTGACTGTGCTCAGGAGATACTCACGCCGCCTCATCACGGTACGACGCATTTCTGTGCGCACGATGATGGTCATCATCGGATTGGTAGGGGGCTAAGCCGCCTGGTTGCGGGTATTTCATCGCCCGTGAAGTCTTGCCAGCGACGGGTGGGTACCGTCGCCTCGATTGCTTGCAAATCTCCGGGCTTGTCGACCGCCGGTGGGCTCGGCACGGGCAGCCGTGCGCTGCGTTCGCCGAAAGCTTGTTCATGCAACAAAAAAGAAGTAAACCCGTGAAATTTCGCGATTAAACTCGACGTGCATCTGGTTGCATGTGCAACGGGAGCTTTCGCGCTAGGAGACCCATGTCAACCCCCCGCTCTATGACCATGATCGTGTGGAACCACACCACCTACACGCTGACGAAATTCGTTGGCACCGCCACCGCTGGCACGGTGCCAGGCCCCCAGGGAGCGTCGCCGCCGATGAGCGGCAGCACCGTGGTCATCAGTGTGGCGCCTAGCGCCTCGCTTTCGGTGTACGCAGGAAATAGCAATGGAGCCTGCAACGGTACGTTCACGCTGAGCGACGAGAAAAGCAACGTAATGTTTCCCGTCACCTATGTTCATCCCAACGGCAACGACCCGACCACGGTCAACGTCGTTGCCAATTCGGGCTATCCTGCCTGCATGGGTGTCAACGACCAACCGCTGCCGCTCGCGGGCCACGATCCCGTCGTCAACATCGGCCTGTATGTCGGCGATGCGGTCTACCAGTACGCCAATGGTCCGACTAAACCTGCCCTGACCGTCGGCTACACCGCTCCGCTGTCCGCAACGCCTTATTCGGACAACAACGCCCGCGACGTCGTCAACAGTATGTTTCAGAGCAATATCCGTACGCCCGGGGTCGTTAATGTGATGCTCGATCAGGCTGGCGCGGTGCCTTACCAGCCGGCCGATTACAGCGGCGCACAACTGTCGCTGATCGCGCCGAACGTGGCGCTGGGCAGCGCCAATCCAAAAGGAAAGCTGACTCAAGCGGTGCTCAATCTCTGGCCGGGCGTGGTGACAAGTCCCGTCACGACCAGCCCCGACTACGACTTCATTAAATTTTTGGCTGATTTCGTGGTGCCGTCGCCAGCATCGAACAGCACACCGCCACTTGTGATGTGGATCCCCGAATTTAAATTCGTCGAGTCCGTCACCTCCGATGGGACGACCGGGCCAAAGTACCAGCTACTTGGCTACAAGTCTTATCCTTTGAGCGGTGGAACCGTCACCCGCTTCAACATGGACAACGTCAAGCAGTTCCTGCAGCTGCTGATGGGGGGAGCGCATTTTGTGAACATTCAGGCGGATCGCGATTTTGCAAAGTGCTCGCCATCGACCAATGTGGGACGCAATCTCTACAACGCCTTTACCAGCGCGTTTTCGGACAACGGCTCGATCAGCGGGCGTCACAGCTGCACGGGTAATTCGCACTACACCAACACGGTCAACACCAGTGGCTGGTACTATGGCAACCAAATGGGCGAGTGGGCGGCGTCAGACTGCGGCCTGCTGCTCTCGCTTTTGGTCGCCAAGACTGCTGACGGCCAGTACGACACCTTTATGCAGCTGGAGGGCTGGCCGGCCGATACCGACTGGCTCACTGGCGACGGCTCTCTAGGAGGCGGGCCGCGGCACGGAGAAGACTACAACGCGTACAAACAAACGTTTTGGAACATCTCAACCTACGGCGCGACACCGTACAGCGAAAAGCGCGCTACCACGATATTTTTGGCCCCCGCCCCGTGGACACCTTCGATTAGCAGCAGCACCTACATGATGAGCTATGTTGGCGCTGAAACGTTGCAGGACTGGCTGCAAACCGCCTTCGTTTCAGTGCCGTCTGGCACGTAAGCCGCGTCATGGCGCAGGCGCGATGACGCGGCATCGAGGTGTGCGCATTGAGCTTTATGATTCATATCGATAAAGCCATTCTCGATGCCCCTTCCGACGCTTCATTACATCAGCCACTTTGAGCCCTCCGGCTATGGCCTTGCGGCCATAGCGACGGTGCGAGCGCTGCGCAACGCGGGCTATCCCGTCCGCTGGACGCCACTGAAGCGGGTGGGCTACGACCACCTGGTAGCCATCTCCTGGCAGCAAGCGTTGACCGAGGCCGGCCCGTGGCTACGCGGGGACGAATCTTTGTCCGACTTGCCCTCGCTGGTTTCGGCCACGGCGCAGGTGCCGCTCACGGGAGCCCGTGGCTTCACCATCGCTCATGGGGTCCCGGAGCACTTGCCACAGGTGTTTTCGATCGCCAGCGAATCGGCACATTTCGAGCGTGTGGCCTACACCACCTGGGAATCGGATGCGCTGCCCGTGCACTGGTTGCGCTGCTTCGATCAGTGCAAGCACGTGGTGGTGCCGTCACGCTTTAACGAGGCCGTATTTGCCCGTGACCTGCGCCGCCCGGTGCAGGTGGTGCCGCATGTTCGACGGCATCGTACCAATGAGTTCAGCATGCAGGAACTTGCTGCGCTGCGCGCCAACCTTGGCATTGCGGCTGATGAATTCATTTTTTATTCGATCAACCAATTCGAGCCGCGCAAGGGATTCAGCGCGTTGATCGAAGCCTTTGTTCGCGCGTTCGACCCCAGCGACAAGGTGGAGTTGGTGATCAAGACGGGCAACCGCGGCTGGGCCGACGGCCCTTATTTTGAGGCGGTGCAGGTGCGCGGGCACTTGCAGAAAATGCTTGCGCTGCTGAGACGAGAGATTAAGCCCGAGCTGCCAAAAATTTGCCTCATCGATGACTCGGGCGTCACGGGTCGAACCATTGACGCACTGCACGCGACTGGTGATTGTTTCGTCTCGCTCACGCGAGGCGAGGGCTTCGGCATGGGGGCTTGCGAGGCCGCGTGCGTTGGTAATCCCGTGCTGATGACCGGGTGGGGCGGGCAGCTCGATTTTCTGGGCAGGGATTACCCCGGAAATTTGCCCTACAGGCTGGCGCCAGCCCCGGTATGGCCGCCCGAACGCCCGTCTTTCTGGCCGTCGCAGCGCTGGGCTGAATGCTCAATGATGGACGCAGTCAGCGCCATGCAACGCATGTTTACGCAGCCGGACGTTTTCAGACGTGCTGTGCAAGAAAATGCAGAGTCCGTTCACATGCAACTCGCTGAGCCAGCGGTCGCTCTCACGTGGGCAAACGTGTTTAAGTCGAGTTGAGGCGGGCCGAAATGAGAGCAGCAATTCCGCGTGTGTTTCATTTTGTGTTTGGGCTTAAGCCGCAGACCGAGCCGTTTCACTTGGTTCACTACTTGTGTCTGGCATCGTGTCGTGCCCAACACCCGGCGGCACGCATTTGCTTGCATTATCGCAATCTGCCGTGGGGGCCATGGTGGGATGCGATAGCGCCCGAGCTGGTGCTGCACAACGTTGCTGACACCCCCGCCGATTGGCGACCTGAGCGCTACGGACTACATGTCGACGGCCAGAAGACGGTGCAACAAAATTTGAGCTACGCCCATGAGTCTGATTTTTTGCGCCTGGACATTTGCTCACGCACGGCGGCGTGTACGCCGACATGGACAGTTTTTTTGTGCAGCCCTATCCTGAGCCTTGGTTTAACTCGGGTGACGAATGTGTGATGGCAGAAGAGCTGCCTGTGTTTGATGCCGCAGGCGTTGCAGTGCCTTCGCTGTGCAATGCGGTGATTCTGGCCGCACCCAACGCGCCCTTTATTCGGCTTTGGCGCGCGCGGATGGCCGACGCCTTTGATGGTTCATGGAGTAATCACAGTTGCGCGCTTGCCGCTAAATTGTGGCGCGAACAGGCGGCGCTCATTCGAGTACTTCCGGCCGAAAGATTGTTTGCTTTTCCGTGGACAGTTAAAGGCATGCAACGCTTGTTTGAGCACGATGAATCTCGTGCACCGTTTATGAGAAACGTTTACAGCATTCACCTGTGGGCGCATCTGTGGTGGAGCGAGTCGCGCGTGGATTTCACCCGCTTTCACGCGGGCTTGATTACGCCAGAGCGCGTGGCTGCAGGCGGCAACACCTACTTCGAGCTTGCGAAACCGCTGCTGCAGTCAACGATCGATATCAAGGCGACGTAGCCGCGGCAGCCGCCGCCTCGGTAGGCAGCGACTTGGCGTCGCCCGACGGCAACCAGCGCGGCTAAGTCCGCGCCTACTGGCGGACGTCACGAACCGAATTGAATTGACGTATTCGTGAACACTACGCCAAAAAAGAGCCAGGCAGCGAACCGCGACTAGCGCTTGCCGCCGTGCCGCAGCCCGGCGATACCTGCGAGGAGCAAGCCTAACAAGCTCGCCATGAGTCCGCCCAAACCCCATGCGGGAACCGGCAACACTTCGGCTGCGGCCACACCGATGCCCTGCACGGCAAATCCGGTGTTGCCCGCCGCTTTGAGGCGCGCCTCGCTCGCCGAGCCACTCGGTGCGCCATCGTCGTAGGCGATGAGCAGCGAGGCACTGCGCGGGCCCGTTGCTCTAGGCGTGAAGCGCACGCTGATGGTGGTGCTGGCGCTCGCGTTCACAGTCACCGGAAACACCGTGGGGCTGGTGACCGTGAAGTCAGCCGCGTTAGCGCCGGTGAATGACAGGCCGGTGATGGTGAGCGTGGTGCTGCCGCTGTTGCTGATGGTGAAGTTATGCAGCAGGCTTTGACCGATGACGAGCGAGCCAAAGTCGGTGCCGTCAGTGATCAATGGTGTCGTGGCCCCATTGGCAATGGGGACGGCGTTGCCGGACAGAGCGATTGCTGCGCGCGGCACGGCAGAGAACATGGCTACCACTGCGCAGTCTGCGGTGACCGCTGCGATATTGAAGGTCGAGCCGCTGCGCGTACCGCTACAGCCCACGACCGACGAAATGTTGTACCCGCTGCTCGGCGTCACCGTAAAGCTGGTGGCGGCATTGTTGTTCACGGTGACAATGGTGCTGGGCGAAATAATGCCATTGCCGCCACTTACGCTTGGCGTAACCGCCCACGTTTTGATCGGCACCGAACACGCGGTGACCGTGGTGCTGGTGCTGGCGTTGGCACCGTTGCCGTTGCAACCCCACGTCCACGGGCCAGTTCCAGACACTGCGGTGGCAGTGCCGCTGCTGCAAAGGTTGCTCATAGGGGCCGATAGCACAGGCGTGCTGCTGCTGGCGGCACCACAAGCGCCGTTGACCGGTACTAAGGTAAATGTGGCGGTGACCGCGCAGTTGGCCGACATCGGCGCTGTGGTGTAGGTGTTGCCGCTTAAGCTGCCGCCGCAGCTGCCGCCTACCGAGCCGATTGAAAAGCCCGCGCTCGGGGTGATGACGAAGCTGGTGGCGGTGTTGTAGCTCGCCCTCTTTGATGGCGAGTCAAACGCGCCGTTGCCGCCAATCACGCTGCTGGTGGCGGTGTACTGGTTAATCGGGGCGAAGCATGTACCGCCGGCGATGCCGGTGGCGTTCGGACCGCAAGTCCAACTGTATATGCTGCCGTTGGAGTTCACCGCCGTGGCGGTGCCAGTGCTGCACAGATTGGCGGTGGGTGCCGAGTCAACCGAACGACCGTTGGCGCCGCCGCAGGTGCCGTTGATCGGGGTCAGGTGAAACGAAGCAACAACGTTGCAATCGGCTGTAGCGGCACCCGTCGTGTAGCTGGATCCGGAGAGCGTGCCGTTGCACCCAGTGACCGAGCCGAGCGTGTACCCACTCGCCGGGGTGACGGTGAAGGACGTCAAAGCGTTTTGGTTAACGGTCTGTGCCGTGCTGGGGCTAAGGCTGCCGCTCGCAGGTCCGGTGCTGACCAATGGACTTACCGTCCATTGCTGAATGGGCACCGAGCAGGCGGTGGCTGAGGTGCTGGTGCTGCCGCCGCCTATACCGTTGCAGCCCCAGGTGAACGGTTGTGGGCCGGCGACCGTGGTGGCGGTGCCGGTGCTGCACAGGTTAGCCGTAGGCTTGGCTAACACTGGGGTGGCACTGCTGGCAGCGCCGCAGGCACCGTCAATTGCGACTTCAAAGGCACCAATGTCTACAGCGGTGCCGACAACGCGTTGAAATCCCGCGCCGCGCTGATCGGTAGTGAGAGACGACGTGCTGCTGCCCGCATTAATGGCGGGGCTGCCGGAAAGCAAGGCGTGGGTGAGGGTGGGGCCGCCGTTGTTTTGCAGCAGGCCGAGCTGCGGGTCGCTGGTGAGTGGCGCGTTGGTGAAGGTGACTCCGGAGGAGACGTTCTGCACCAGATTGTTGCTGCCTAAAACGGTTACCGCAGAGCCGAAGTAACGTGCGATATCCGCCGGACTGCTGCCACGGGTATTGCCCGCCATGATGGTGTTGTTGAGCGTAAGGCTGCCGCCGTAGTGGGTCACACCGGCGCCGTTGGGGCATTCACCGCTGGTTGAGTTGAGCGTGACGGTGCTGCTGGTGAAGCTTACGGCGGGGAATGTGTTGGCGTTGCCGCTAGCGATGAAGAGCCCCGCTCCGTTGCAAAACGCGGAGTTGCTGCTAAGCGTGCTATTCGCCACAGCGAGCGTCGACCCGGTGCTACTCACATAAATGCCACCGCCATCTGACGAGGCAGTGTTGCCCGACAGGGTGGAGCCCGTAATGTTGAGCGCACTGGGACCGACCAGATAGATCCCGCCCCCGCTGGACGCAGCGTTCCCGCTAAGGGTGGAATCCGTGATGTTGACGGTGCTGGCGGCGCTAGCCGAAGGCGAAAAGGCATAAATGGCGCCACCGACGTTGGTGCCGCCGCTGGTGCCATTATTCGAAAGCGTTGAGCCGGTCATCGTGAGCGTGCTTGCGCCGCCCAGATAAATACCGGCCCCGTTGATAGTGCCGCCGTAGGCCTGATTGTTGCTGATCGTCGAATTGGTGATGGTGATGGTGGCAACGGCGTTGGCACCCAGGGGCGTGTAAATGCCTGCGCCAGCACCGCTGGCCGAATTACCCGTGATAACGGAGTTTTTTAGCTGCAATTTGGTCGCAGGTTTGATTCCGTTGAGGTCAACTTGCACGGCGCCGCCAGAAGCGGTTCGCCCCCCTGTCAGCGTGATGCCGTCGAGCGTTAAATCACCGCCATAATGACGAATCAGGCCGCCGTTGTTGGTTGGACGCGTGATGGTAATGCCGCCTTGACCGCTGCCTTGAATCAACAGCGACTGGGTGCTATTGTTGACGCCGTACACCAGCGCCGCGCCCTGTGTGAGGCTGATGGTGGTGATGGCGTTGCCAAACGTAATCGTGTCTGCGGTGCCGAATGCGCCGCCGGTGTTGGTGCAATTGTTAGTAGCGCCCGAGATACTGCCGGTTTGCATGAAACGCATCGCGTCGCGCAGGATGCAAACGCTTGAGCTTGCGGCGTCCCCCCCGTTGTTCACCACAATAGTCGCGGCCTGCGCGACCGTGCCGACCAATCCCAAAGATAATCCTGCTGCCGTGATCAGAGCAAAAGGCAACGCCTTGAGTTGGTGCGAGGCAGGTGGTTGAATACGGACGGTCGTTTGGGGGCGATTGGACATCTGCAGAACTTTCTGAATACCGCCTTCGATTATTGCATTGTTTGTACGTAAAAAGCGCGGTTTACTTGTTCACAATTTGACCGCTGTTGCGTCGGAAGCCGCAACCCGCGCGGCCATGGATTTGAATGCGACCGCTGGAATCGCCCAGCCTTGGCGAGCACCATTGGCAATAGGCTGCCAAAATCGCGGTCATGAAGCATGTCACGCGCGGCCTTCGGGTGCTCGATCTCTCGTTTAACTATCCGCATATCGCGGAGAGCTATATAGACGCTGAGATTCGTCACTTGCAGGCGTCGGGCGTGCAGGTTTTTGCATGGTCCAGCCAGCACGCACCGGCACCCGGCCCCGTACCGGCAGGCGTAGAGATGGCGGTAGGTGAGCCCATTGCGCCAATCGTGGCGCGCTTTCAGCCGGACATCATTCACCTGCATTGGTTGATGTGGGATCAAAGCGCACTTGACGTGCTGGCCGCCTTTGGCAAACCAATGACGACACGGGTTCACACTGACACCACCCGTGAACGATTGCAGATGTACTGCGCGCACCCGGCCATTCGGCGGGTGTACATCTATCCGGGCGATTGCGAGCGGTTTGATTTTTTTCATGACAAGCTCGTTCCGCTGCCGGTGGTAATCGAGCGCCAGCCGAAACTCGATGTGGTGCGTGATCGACGCTTGATTCTGCGCGCGGCAAGCCTCTCGCCGCGCGACCAAGCGATGATGGTGGCGCTGGCGGAGCGATTGCCCGACTATCGCGTGGTGATGTGTTTGGCCGACAACGCGCATCGCGGCGCGAACGCGACGGTCGATGACATCAATGCGGCCATTGTTAAGTTGCAGCCCAAAAACCTGAGCGTGCTCTGGAACGTGTCACCCCAAGACATGGCCCGTTGGTACGCGCAGGCGGGTATCTACGTACACACGTTTCCGGCAGACAAAACCGCCGCCATGCCGGTGTCGATCGGGCAGGCGTTGAGCGCGGGCTGCTACACGCTGGTGCGCAATCAGCCGCGTCTGGCATCGATGCTGGGAGCGGCGGGCGCGGTGTACGGAAGCCTTGACGAGGCCGTGCAAAGCGTGCGCGATACTGAACGTTGGCGCGATAAAGACTGGGCCGAGAACGAGCGCATCAGCCGCGCCGAGGGCGAAAAGTTTTGTGCCGACCAGGCGGTGGCACCGATGCTTGCCGATTGGTTGCGCTTTGCCGATACTGCCGGCAGCGGTGGGTGAGCGTTTCAAGCGGGGGAACACGGGCGATCACGATCGTGCCCGTGACCGCGGCTGAATTGCGGATGAGCAGGGCTGTGTTGGGTTAGTCTTCACGCGCGGCGGCACCGTGGGCCCGCACCTGGCCGCGCTCATGGCAATCCGTTCCCGGCCGGCGACCCGGCGACGCCAGGTCGCAGGTTACCAAAAAAATGAGCCCAATCGCTGTGTGAAACCTACCCTATGCGCGCCCTTATCATCACCTTCAACTACCCGCAAATCACCGAGACTTATGTCGAGGCAGAGGTGAGTTTTTTGCGTTGCCAAGGTGTGGCAGTGTACGTGTGGTCGCAAACGCTAGCACCCGCGCCCGGGCCGTTGCGGCCCGACGTGGGGCATGCGGTGGGTGTACCGCTCGACCCGATTGTGGCCGCGTTCGAGCCCGACGTGATTCATCTGCACTGGATGTTGTGGGAGGCCAATGTGCTCGATTTTCTCGGGCGCTACGGAAAGCCGCTGACGGTGCGGGTACACACCGACACCAGTGCTGCGCGGCTGCGAATGTACGCCGCGCATCCCGCGATCAAGCGCATTTGTGGCTATCCGGGTGATGGTGTTCGGTTTCAGTTCGTAAATCCAAAATTTGTCGAGATACCCATCGCGGTGAGCCGACCACCCACTCAGCGCGTTGTGAAAAATCATCGTCTAGTGCTCCGCGCTGCCAGCGAAAATCCGCGAGATCAAACGTTGTTTGTGCGCCTTGCACGGCAATGTCCGCAGTTTGAGTTTTTGCTTTGCATTGGTGAGAGTAAACATCAGGATGCACTTGAAACCCGGCCGCTGCTAAACGCCGCGCTGGGTGACAATCCGCCGCCTAATCTGCGCATTCTGTGGAACGAATCACCGGAGAGGATGGCGCTATGGTTTGCGCAGGCGGGCATCTATCTGCACACGTTTCTACCGCACAAAATCGCCGCGATGCCGGTGTCGATTGCTGAGGCGTTGATCAATGGTTGTTACACGCTGGTGCGCAATCAGGCGCGTTTGATCGCAATGGTCGGCACGGCGGGTGGCAGCTACGCTAGCGATGAAGACGCCGCCGCCGGGCTGGCCGAGACGCTCGATTGGAGCAGCGAGCACTGGCAACAAAAGGCGGGCCAGTGCCGGGCTGCGGGCGACAAGTTTTGCGCCGACCGGGCACTACTGCCCATGCTTGACGATTGGCGCTCTTTGAGTGGTAGAGATTGAAGGCGCCTTTTTGCAAACGGCTGAACTGAGAAGGTTTGTGGGCAAGCGTTGATGCTGCCAACACGGCGGCTAGCCTAACGATGTTCTAACGCGTGCAAAACCCGAGCGCGCATCTCGACGGTTTCAACGTGGCCCGCTGGACTTCGAACTTGCGTCCATCCCTGCGCATTTCCGAGTGCACCGTACGTTTCCGTCATCGCAGCGTCAATGCTCCCAACGCCATCCAGCGGCGTCAATGGATCTGCAAGCCCAATCATCGACAGGTGTCGCCGAGGTGCGATGAGCGCGCTGATTTCTGCCGCGCTGAACTTCGCCAACAAGCCGGGAATAAAGAAATACTCGCCATGCAAGTCAAAGTTGCCGTTGGTCAACAACGCGTTGAATTCGGCAAGGCAACAAAGATCTATGCACGCGGTGATGGTTGGATCGAGCGCCGCAGCCCAGATCGCCATCGTGCTGCCCATCGACAGACCCAGTGTAGTGACTGGGAGATTTGCGAAACCCGCCTGTAGACGTAGCCAATCGAGCGCTACAAGCGTGTCATGAACGCGGAAGCCCCACAGCGTTTTGCCCTCCCACAGCAAACGCTTAACCATTGGTCGCTCGGTGTTCACTGCCCGCTCGCCGAAGCACCAATGATCGATAGCGAGCACGGCGTAACCCATGGCGGGCAACACGTCGCCATAAGGCGGCGCTTGAATTGCAGGCCGACCCGTTAGCAATTCATCTTTGCCCGTCTCAAAGCGGTTGCCGTGCGCGTGACAGTACAGCACAATGCCGCGCGGTGGTTCGTGTAGCGGGTGTAGCAGCAGCGCTGGCACGGGCTCTTCGAGGTTGAGAGAGAGCGTCCAGTGCTCGATGCGTGCGAAATCAGTGACTTCTGTTTTGAGCAGTGTTCCCGACGGCGCGCCATCGAGCATAGGACGCGGACCGAGCAACCGCCAAAGGTCAGCTCGGCGCTGGGCCGTCGCCTCCGCGTCACCGAG
This sequence comes from Burkholderiales bacterium, assembly GCA_043719085.1. Taxonomy (GTDB): domain Bacteria; phylum Pseudomonadota; class Gammaproteobacteria; order Burkholderiales; family Casimicrobiaceae; genus Casimicrobium. The sequence goes on from JAYSUK010000157.1 coordinate 11,107, forward strand.
CCACGGCCAGCGAATCACCGGGTCAGGCGCACACCGCTGGACTGCAGGTTCAAAGCGCGTTTTTCTGACTTGGGAAGTACGACGCGGACGCTTTCGTAGGGAAGCGCCCATGCGCCTTGCTGCGTCGCATCAATCGAAAGATTGTCGTGCGTCGAAGTCGCGTGAAAATGGTGAACGACGTACTGATCGACCGCATTCGTTGTCTGCAATCCATTGTCTCCAAACAAGCTAGCGTGCGTTTCAACGACCTGGTCAGACGGCGGCGCAGGGTAGTAGCGAAGTGCGCGTGACGACTCCTCCGTTTTCGCGGTGTCGTTCCACGTATCGGTGGTTGGCAGCAACGCAGCGGCGCGAACGAACAGCGGCAATTGAGCGAGCGGTGCGTCTACGGTGACAGTTTGTCCGCCAGCGAAATATTCGCCGGACCAAAAGTCGTACCAACCTTCAGCGTGCGCGCCGCGCGGCAGGTACAGCGTGCGTTCGCGAGCGCTAGCCTCGAACACAGGCGCAGCCAGCAGATCACCGCCGACCATCATTTCGTCATTGTCCAGCCAGCTGTTTGCATCGTCTGCAAAATGAAAAAACGTGGGTCGCAACATCGGCGTGTGTGCGGTGCTGGCTTGCCACATCAGCGTGTACAGATAAGGCATCAAATGCAGACGCAGGCCAATGGCGGCACGGATTGGGGCCGTGGCCTCTGCATGCAGCCATGGCGAGTTCACGCTGCCATCCGCTTTCCACGAATTCATGATCATGCGTGGCACGAGACAGCAAGCCTGCGTCCAGCGGATCAGCATTTCAGCGCAGGGCACCGGGCCCGCAAAACCACCGATGTCGTGCCCGATGTTGAATAGGCCCGACAGGCTCATGGTCAGCGCCATGCGCTGATTCCAGCGCATCGTGTGCCAGCTAGTTGTGTTGTCGCCACTCCAGGTTTGTGCGTAACGCTGGATGCCCGGCGGGCCTGCGCGGGTGACGGTGTACACCCGCTCATTCGGGCGCGCCTGTGCCTGCGCAACGCTCGTCGCCTGCGTCATCAGCAGCGCTTGCAATGTGCGTGAACGATGGATCGGAATCGGCGTGCCGTGGCCATCGGACTGCCCAGTCTCGCTCCAGATTTCGTACTCGTTGTTGTCGTTCCAGCCGGTGTCGATACCGAAATCGAGCACCTGCTTTTTGAAGTTCTCTTGCCACCACGTGCGGTCTGCGTCGCGCGTGAAATCGAGATGTGCGCCCCAGCCGTCCCAGAACTGGTCGAGGCAGGGCTGCCTAGTTGCCGTGTCGCGCACGAAGCCGCCGCTGGCCTCGATCGCAGCGTAGGCCGGATGATCATTGAGCAGGCAGGGCTTCAGGTTCGCCATCGTGCGCACGTCGGCGGCTTTGAATGCATTGAGCAGACCGCGCGCATCGGGAAATTTATCGGTGTTCCAGGTGAATACGTAGCGCTGCTTGCCGCGACTGGTGTAGCCCGAACCGAAATGAAAGCTCGACAACGGAAATTTGTCTTTTTCTGCAAGCGCGAGGAACTCGCGGATCTTCTGCTGCGCATCGGGAAAATCAGCCAACGCCATCGCGGTGTTGGCATAGCCCAGACTCCAGCGCGGCGGCATAGCGGTGCCACCAATCAGTTGCATGTAGCGGGCCAGCGCAGCGGGGACGTCCGGCCCGGCGATGACGTAATAGTCGAGGTCACCATCGGCGATTTCGGTGGCACGATAGAAGTCGTGATAGTTGTCAAACTCCTGCCCGAAATCGAAGCTGCATTCGGCGAGCGTGTCGTAGTACACGCCGTACGTGCTGCCAGTATCGGCGCGACGCCCGATGAAAAACGGCCAGTGTTTGTACAGCGGGTCACTAGTCTCGCCGTTGTAGCCGAGCGCGTCGAGTTGGCGTGTGCGTATACGACGACCGGCTTTGTTCAGCGGGCCGGTTTTGTCGCCTAGGCCGAAGTACTGATCGTGCCCGTCTCGGGCTTGCCAATGAGCTATGGAGCCGCTCTTCGCGCCCGCCGCATACGCGTAGCTGGGGCGGTCGGTACAACAGGCGAGCCATGCAGTACCGTTGAACTGTTCCCAGGTTATGGCGAAGGGTTCGAGGTCGATTCGCGCACGGAGTTTTGGGCTGCTAAGTGACAACGAGGAATCAGTGCGAGTCACCATTCCCATGGATGCCGGGAACAGGGTGGCTCGGTCTTGCCCCCTCTCCTCGGGGGAGAGGGTAGGGGAGAGGGTGCTCGCGGCGTCTCCAAGTTTGGATAGTTCGTCCGGTCCCTCTCCGCTAGTCCGTTTCACCGACGGAGAGGGGAATTCAGACGGCGCAATCGCCCACGTTCGCGGTTCGCGCAAGCCATCGGGCGGCGTGAAAAGAACGCGTCCAACGCCATCAGAAACCATCGAAACGGCGCACGCCCAGCCGCCCTCAAAGGTCAGCGCAATCTTCCCGTCGTCAGTAGATTTGATCGTAGCTTTGCGCAGCGGCGACATCAGCGTACCGCTGCCTCAATGCCGTCCGTCGCGAACAGACGGCAGGCGTCTGGCGCGGCATAAACGGTGGCCGTTTCACCGAGCTTGGTGCTGACCTGCCCCGCCACTTGCGCCGTGATGCGAGGGCCATCGGTGTCTTGGCGCTTACCGGGAAGTGTGCCGTAGAGCAGGGAATGCCCCCCCAGTTGCTCGACGCCCGTGACGGTCATGGGTAGAGCTAGCGCGCCTTCGGTTTTTTCGAGTGTCAAATGTTCAGGACGAACGCCCAGCGTAAGGGTTGTGCCCGATGCCGGTTTGCTTTCTGTTCGCAGCACAAATGATTGCCCGTAGTCGGTGACGATGTTGTCGCCATGACCCG
>JAYSUK010000158.1:0-1734 GCA_043719085.1 Burkholderiales bacterium
GTCCAATTTGTCACAGTTTGCCCTCTTTTGTATGGCTCAGTAGAGGAGAAGAATCTACATACGGCTAATCATCCTGATTAGTCAAAAAGGTATCGGGCGGAAGTCGCTTGAAACCCTGCGAGAATTTTATGACGCGATTTGTTGACGTACAAAGCATGTCGACGCTGGTGCAAAGCATCGGTGTGACCAGTTTCATTGACCAGCTGGCCGACTACATTCAGGCGGACTTTGTTCGCTGGCCAGACTTCGACAAATCTCCGCGCACCGCCAATCACTCCAACGTTGGCGTGATCGAGCTGATGCCCATTTCTGACGCCAGGCACTACGCATTCAAGTACGTCAACGGACACCCAGAAAACACCGCGCGCGGGCTCTACACAGTCATGGCGTTTGGTGTGTTGGCTGATGTTGAAACGGGCTACCCGCTGCTGCTGTCCGAGCTGACGCTTGCCACTGCGCTGCGCACCGCAGCAACGTCCGCAATGGCGGCGCGCGCGGTGGCTCGCAAGAATTCGCGACGCATGGCACTCATCGGCAACGGCGCGCAGAGCGAGTTTCAGGCGCTCGCGTTTCACAACATGCTTGGGATCAACGAGATCGCGGTCTACGACGTCGACGCGCGCGCAACCGACAAGCTCATCCGCAATCTTTCGCCATTTACCGGGCTCAAAATCATCCGCACTAATTCGACGGCAGATGCCGTGCGCGGCGCAGATATCGTCACCACGATCACCGCCGACAAAACATACGCCACGATCCTGACGCCCGACATGATCGAAGCGGGTATGCACATCAATGCCGTCGGTGGTGATTGCCCCGGCAAAACAGAATTGCATGTAGAGGTGTTGCGCGAGGCTCGCGTGTTTGTCGAGTTCGAAGCACAGACTCGTGTTGAAGGCGATATCCAGCAATTGCCCAACAACTTTCCGGTGGTTGACCTGTGGAAAGTGCTCGCAGGAAGCGAAGTCGGTCGCCAGAGTGATGAGCAGGTAACGGTGTTCGACTCCGTCGGCTTCGCGCTCGAGGACTACTCGACGCTACGCTTCGTGCATGAACAGGCTCAGCGACGCGGCATTGGTCGCGAAGTTGATCTCGTGCCCAAGGCAGATGATCCAAAGGATTTGTTTCGCTACATTTGGAGTGGCAACAACCGTAGCCTGATTCGACGTGTTGCCTGATGCGCGGTTGAGGCGCCGGCATAGCGCTGATGGGGACAATCGGTTAGCTTTTACGCAACAGAGTTCTGAATAGGGATCGATCCGCATGCACTTCAGGATGCGTTTGGCATAGACTATTTCCACACCTGATGATTTGTGCAGTGCCGCAAATTGATCGGAGATCAAAGGATCGTTTCACAGCCGTAGCGAGCGGACGAAAGGCAAGGCGCAGCGCGCGCAGAAGCCGGAATGTACTTTTGGGTACATGAGGATTTCGAGCACGATGCAACGCAGTATTTCGTTCGCGCAGTAGGCTGTGAACCGATCCGCCAAGGAGGCAGCTTGCAGCGAACCGATGTCACGAATCCGGCCTATTTCCACAAGGTCGTTGATTGTCAATGGGCCTGTCCGGCTCATACCCCCGTCCCCGAATACATCCGCCTGATCGCGCAGGGCCGCTATAGCGATGCCTACATGATCAACTGGACGTCGAATGTGTTCCCCGGCATTCTTGGCCGCACCTGTGACCGCCCCTGCGAGCCCGCGTGCAGGCGTAGCCGTGTGGAAGAGAACAACG
>JAYSUK010000159.1:0-13837 GCA_043719085.1 Burkholderiales bacterium
ATCGACCCGCTCGGCGCACAGGGCAAACGCATCACTGATATGCGGCTCAAGGGCACGCTGATTGACGCGTCGAAAACGTACAAGGTGGCGGGCTGGGCACCCGTTGCCGAGGCTGCGCGTGACGCTGCAATTGCTGGAAGGTCTGAGCCAATTTGGGATGTGGTTGAAGGCTGGCTCAAGTCGAAAAAGCGCATCACAGCGCGCAAGCTCAACATGCCGAAAATATTGAACACCGCTGGCAACAAGGGCATGGCGTAAACCTTTGTAGGAGCGACTCCGCCGCGACCAGGGATTTGCTTGCATGCGCAGGTCGCGGCACAGCCGCTCCTAGAAATTTAAGCGACAGCAACACCGGTCTGTTGTTCATCGAACCGCACCGGTTATAATTAAAAGCTTCACTCAGCCGGGGTGGCGGAATTGGTAGACGCAGTGGATTCAAAATCCACCGTTGGTGACATCGTGCGGGTTCGAGTCCCGCCCTCGGTACCAATCGCAAAGCGATTGGGTCAAATGTGAACTTCCCAAAGCGGCACGCTCCTACGGGCTGCCTTGCGAAGCAATCGTGCCGAGTGCGATTGGGTCAAATGTGAACTTCCCAAAGCGGCACGCTCCTACGGGCTGCCTTGCGAAGCAATCGCGCCGAGTGCGATTGGGTCAAATCAGCGGCAGCGGAGTGAGCCAAACTTTTGGCGCACCGTGCGAGCTGCCCTGACATCGATATCGCGATGACAGCTGCTTGTGACCGGGCGACCAGCGCGAACCAGCGCTCGTTCAACGTTTCCTTAAAGCACTTCCCGCTTCAGGTTCGGAAACACCTTCCCCACTTTCGCCAGCACATAGTCGCCGTACGTCCCGTCAAAGTTATGCACGCTCGCGCCGTCCCAACGCGACGCCGCGTCATCCGTTTCTGGCGTGCGGATCGGCTCGATGCGTACGTCGAAATCGGGGTCGAAGAACAACGGGAACGACAGGCGGTCGCGACCACTCGTGTTGATGCGCACGCGATGCGGCGTGCTCTTGTACAGCCCGCCGGTCATGCGATCCAGCATATCGCCGATGTTGCACACGAACGACGCGGGCACGGGCGGCGCCTCAATCCAGCCACTCGCGGTTTTCACCTGAAGACCGCCCACCGTATCCTGCCGCAGCAACGTCAGCAGACCATAGTCCGTGTGCTCACCCACGCCATACAACGCACCCACTTCTTCAGGAACGGGGCGACTCGGGTACAGAAAAATTCGAAACAGAATCAGCGGATCGGCTGTGTAACGACTGGCAAAGTAATCCGGCGCAAGGCCCAATGACGCGGCAATCGCTTCGAGCACGCGATGCCCGAGTCGCGTCACCTGATCGATGTACTCAAGCACGGTGCGACGGAAGTCAGGCAGCACCGCATCGTCGGGCATAAGGTTCGCGCCATGCAGCGGCACGCCCGCCTTCACGCGCGGATGCTCGTCCGGCAGCTCGGTGCCGAGGTACAGACCCTCCTTCCAGTCAGGCCGACCGGACGTCAACTCGCCACCCAGCGGAAACCAACCGCGCCACGCCGGCCCACCCAGCGTCATCGCATACCGCGCCTTGGTCGCCTCGGGCAGCGCAAAGAATTGATGACTCAGTTGCTCCAGCCGAAGCGCCAGCGCCTCGTCAACGTCGTGGCCAACAACATAGAAAAAGCCATGCGCCTTGCAGGCATCCGCGATCTGCTGCGCAACCTCGCGCTCCGGCGCGCGTAAATCGATGATGGGTAGTTGCGTCATGACAATTTGCTCTGGATCAGTTATGTTTTCGCAGCTGATGATAAAGAACCGCGCATCTTGGGCGCTGCGTTGTTTGCATGCAGAGGAGGGGCGGAGGGTTTGACTTGCTGCGCTGCTTCAAGCACTGTAACTGACGTTGCGCAGCGGCCTCACGCAGGGTAACGGTTGTGCATAGCAGCTTTTTTGTATTTCCCTTATTGCATGGGGGCTGACAAGCGTTTTAGCTAAAAGCCGACTTTTAGACAAATGGCAGTCTAGCCCCAATGCAATGGGGATTACAGAGAAAAGCTGCTTCTGCGTGGATACGCTTTTCTTTCGGTACAAGCAGAAGACTGGCCGCCCTGCCATCGAGGCAGAAGCTAGAAGCCAACGCCGTGATTCTCCATTCTCCCTTTGGCTAAAGTCTCCTAAGCAGGTAGATTAGCGGTCTTGACTAATCTCAACGGTTCGGACGCATGCAGCACATCGATCAGCAGACGGCGGGCGGGTTTACCGCTCGGTACCTACGGGATAACGCTCGGCGCGCCTCTCCGTGCCTTTAATTCTCGTCCGTGAGAGCCCGTCCTTGCCTGCCCGATCACCTGCACTCTGCCTCGACAGGACACAATGACCCATGTCCAATCCGTTCTTCGACCACCCGATCCTGAATTCCCCGTCGCGCCGCCTCAAAGGCATTGGGAACTTGATTCGGAAGGCCACCATGTTCCCGGCGTCGGGAACATGGTGGCGCAAGACAGTTAGCTCAGCGTGCTGTCAGCAACGTAAGCACCATTTTGTTGAACTCAACAAAATGGTTTGTGGGTAATTTGGTATGCCGATCGTTCGTTCAATTCCAGCTTCCGACGAATACCAGGGTTTTGTGTCGCAGCTCTCGGCGCGCGTGCGACAGGCGCGCGTTAGTGCGGCCCGTAGCATCAATGCCGAATTGGTTTCGCTCTATTGGGACATCGGTTGCGAAATCGATGCGAAGCAGCGCTCTCTCGGATGGGGTGACTCAGTGGTTGAGCGAGTCGCCGCCGACCTACGGGCTGCATTCCCCGGCATGGCCGGGTTTTCGAACGCTAATGTGTGGCGCGTCAAACAGTTTTATTTGGCACACACTGAACCTGAATTTCTCGCACAGCTTGTGCGAGATTTGAAGCAAGGCGAAAAACCCGCGAAAAACCGCCAATCCCCAGCGACCGCTAATCTCGCACAAGCTGCGCGAGATTTGGTCACCACGATTCCGTGGGGCCACCACGTGTTTTTGCTGGGCCGGGTCAACGATCCCGCTGCGCGCCTCTACTACTTGCGAGCCACGGCAGCGTTTGGCTGGAGCCGTAGCGTGTTGCTCAATCAGGTGAAAGCGAATGCCTACGAGCGCGCTGTGACCGACAAAAAGTCGCACAACTTCCCGCTCGCGCTACCCACGCATTTCGCGGAACAAGCCAGTGAGATGATGAAGGCGAGCTACAGCCTTGAATTTCTCGGCATTGGCCGCGCGGTGAAGGAGCGCGAGCTTGAAGAGCGTCTGATTGAGCGCTTGCAGCAATTCATTTTGGAGCTGGGCTATGGCTTCTGCTTCGTCGGCCGCCAGTATCGGCTCTCGTTGGGGCGCAAAGAATATTTCGTTGACCTACTTTTCTATCACCGCTTTCTCAAAGCGCTCGTCGCCTTTGATCTAAAGATTGGTTCATTCGAACCTGAGCATGCGGGCAAGATGGATTTCTACTTGAACCTATTGAACGATAAAGAGCGCGCCGACGGCGATCAGCCGTCCATCGGCATCATCCTGTGCGCCGAGAAAGACGACGTTGAAGTTGAGTTTTCTTTGAAGACCAAAGCCAACCCGATTGGTGTGGCCGAATATCAACTGCAAGCCAAATTGCCCGCCGAATTCAAGGGCCGACTGCCTAGCGCAAAGCAGCTTGCAGCGGCGCTACGCGATGTGCCACACCCGGCCCTGCGCGACGTTCCTCCGCAGGCAGCGCGCGGAACCCGTTCCGCAAAGAAATAATCTTGGCTAGAGCCCCCACCAGCAAAACCGCGCCGACCGCAAAAACCGTCGAAACCCGCAAGAGCACTCCGATTTACAGAGATTGTCATCCCCGGCCTTCGCCGGGGCAGGCTCTGAGCCAACAGCGAAGGATCACATGACACGCAACGATTTCAAGTAGGTGCGACGATCTCTGCGCGGAGCGTGATCCTTCGCTTTGCTCAGGATGACAGCCCGCCTGAATTGATAGGAGCGTCCTCAAGCACGAGGATGCGACCAGGAAGCACATTCCCACGGCGGAATATCAGTCGGTACTCAACAAATAGCAGCAGAACCCGGCACCACACCACACCGAGAGCATCATCTGCAAAAATCAACTGCTCGGGCCGATAACCGCGATTGCTACCGGGCTGCGGCAGGCCCGCGCCAGCCGATGCTTGAACAAAGCGGTCATTAGAAAATCGTGACAATGGAAAATCTGGGATAAAGAACCGCGCACCGCGGAATCAGCGTTGTTCGCATGCACAGGGGGGCGGAGGGTTTGACTTGCGTCGCTACGCCGATCACTGGCCTGACGCGGCGCAGCGGCCTCATGAAACTGGCAGGGCAACGGTTGTGCATGTAGCAGCTTTTGCGTCTTGCCCTTATTAAATAGGGGCTAACGGGCGTTTTAGGCGTAAGCCGACTTTTATATAAATCGTCGTCTAGTCCCAATGCAATAGGAGATACGCAGAAAAGCTGCTGTCGCGAGGACACGCTTTTCTTTCCGTTCGAGCGGAATACTAGCCGCCCTGACATCTACCAGATAAAGCAGATCGCGCCCCAAACTTTGCGCACCTCACTGGTCGCGTTGACGCATGCTCCGCGACCGTGAGAATGAATAAGGGGTACCGATCCGCAGCGACGCAGCTAATCCAGCTTCCTGCGAAAATGATCTGAGTTGAAATAAGGGTTCAGCAATGTCTACTTACGGAGCCGAAAGCGGTATCGCTGTCGTCGCGGCGCGGGTGCGTGACTTTCGTTCGCTCGCCAACATAGAAGTCGAGTTGGGAGACCTGACCGTGCTTATCGGGGCCAACAACGCGGGCAAGACGAGCTTCCTCGACGCCCTTTTTGCAGCAATCGGTGCCGGCAGGAAGACACTCGGCGCGGACGACGTGCGTCTAGCGCCTGGAGAATCCTCTGTGCCAAAGACCCGAGAGGTGATCATCGACGTGATGATTCGACCTGTCGGGCTTGAGGGAAAAGTTCTGGACGCATATCCAGAAGGTAGCTTTTGGACAAATCTTTGGGGCACAACCGGCATCGCCACCGACGACTCGCTCAACGAGTTTACCGGGATTCGCACGACGCTAAAGTGGAGTTCGGTTCGTGGGGAGCATGTCGTTGAGCGCCGATTTTTAAAGGAATGGAAGAAGCTCGCGGACTGGACTTCGGCGGCAACTCAGGATAGACCGGTAACCAGCGCACATTTGGATCCGTTGGCGCTTCACTACGTTGACGCGAAGCGCGACCTCGAAGAGGATTTGCGCAAACCCGGCTCGTTCTGGAGGCGTCTAACCGAGGACTTGGGTTTGTCGTCCGCTGAGATCGACGAGGTGGAGAAAACGCTCACCGGAATCAACGAACACATTGTTGGCAAGAGCGCGATTCTTAAGCATCTCAAAGACAACCTCGCGGGCTTACAGGCAGTCGTAGCTTCCGACAGCGCTGCCGTTGAGGTCGCGCCCGTCGCACGAAAACTCCGCGACCTTGCCAAGGGCGTGGACGTCTCATTTAATACAACGGGCTCACAGTCCTTCCCGCTCGCCCGCCACGGCATGGGGACGCGTAGCTTGGCAGCACTGTTGGTTTTCCGCGCCTACGCCTCGTGGCGCAACAAGCAGGCAACCGAAGGAGGCGATAGCGTGCATTCTGTGCTTGGCCTTGAAGAGCCGGAGTCGCATTTGCACCCGCAGGCCCAGCGATCACTTTATGCGCACATTAAGCAGGTAACGGGCCAACGTATTGTCAGCACGCATTCGCCTTACTTCGCAGGGCAGGCAACACTGGAAGACCTGCGCCTGTTCTTCAAATCAAAGGGCGATACGATTGTTAGCAAGCTGGATACCGGCCCGTTGAAGGCTGACGAGGTACGCAAGCTGCAGGACACGGTCATCGACACGCGCGGTGACATTTTGTTTTCGCGTGGCGTGGTGCTGTTCGAGGGGCAGACTGAGGAGCAAGCACTGCCCGTTTACGCGACGAAATATTGGAGGTCAACGATTCACGAGCTCGGGTTTTGCTTTGTCCGCGTCAACGGGACTGACTACTTCCCCTTCATCTGGCTCGCGAAGGCTCTCTGTATCCCTTGGTACATCTTCGCCGACGGCGAAGCAGATCCCGTTAACAAACTGAACAAGGCACTTAAGAATGCCGGAGAACCCGAGGCCAGCAACTGCGGCAACGTTGTTGTGCTGCCATCTGGCAATGGCTTCGAGGCGCAGCTTGTAGCAGAGGGCTATTTGCCGGAAATTGAAAGCACCGTCGATGAGATCGAAAACCAGGCAAAGTTCTTGGACAGTTATATAGCCAACTTAAACGGCAAGCCAAAAAAGAAGGGCGTGATGCGTGACTACACGTCAACGGGTGGGCGCGAGCGCGCCTGTCTTGACTACATGGGAGAGAACAAGACGAGGTTGGCTAAGTCCCTGGCCGAGGCGATTTCGGGCCTCGAAGATGCGAGCCGCCAGTTCCCCAAAAACATCGCCGACCTATTCCAGATCGTTGGCAAGGCTCACGATCTGCAGAAGGCCAAGTATGGGAGCGAAACATGACGGAAGCGTTCAAGGCTCGCCTTTCGCAGCAGCAACTTGTTGTGGCCAACCACGTTGAAGGACCACTTCTCGTCGTCGCGGGGCCAGGCTCAGGTAAGACGCGCGTCCTCACGGAGCGCATACGTTACCTCCTGATGAGTGTCAAAGGACACTTCAGAGTACTTGCGTTGACCTTTACAAACAAGGCGGCCGATGAGATGAAGGAGCGTCTGGCCGATCTAGGCGACGAGCGCGAGCGCGCTTTCATCGGGACGCTTCATGGCTTTTGTCTCGAAGTACTTACCGAACGGGGGAAGCTGGTGGGCGTCGAGGGCGCTCCCAACATCTTCGAGCAAGCGAAGGACAGACGCGAAGTTTTAACACAGGCGATCCAAGAGGATCCGTATCTCTCGGAGCGACTGAGCGAGATCGAGGAGCCAAAGGCTCGGAGCCGTCAGGTGGACAAGTGGTTGTCCTCCATCTCATACGTCAAATCGCATCCGATCACATGCTCAGTGGTCGATGATGACGAAGCACAACGGGTTCTGGACGCCTACGACGCAGGAATGCGCGCCTGCAATGCTTACGACTTCGACGACCTCTTGTTACTTACCTACAGACTGTTGGTTGACAACCCGAAGCTCGGAGATATCTACCGTCGGCTCTACAAGTTCATCTGCATCGACGAAGCGCAGGACATGAACGAGGCGCAGTACGCGGTAATCACGGCTCTCTGTTCAGAAACACATCGCAACGTGATGATGGTTGGCGACCCGCGCCAATCCATATACGGTTTCACGAAATCGGGACCGGAGTACATGGAGCGCTTCGGCGCTGAGTTTCATGCTAACCGCGTTTCGCTAACCGCCAACTATCGATCCTCGCAGGCAGTAGTGGACTTCGCGCGGTCGCTTGACGCGAACTACATGGTGGATCAGCAGTTGCCGATACCAGGTCTTGTGAAAATACTTAAAGGCGCTAACGAAGAGGACGAGGCCAATCAGATTTGCGAAGAGCTACAGCGCCTATTCCGAGATGGGCATCCTGATGTCGAAGGCGGAATACAGCCTGGAAAGTGCGCAGTGTTAGGCCGGACTCGATTCGCGCTGTTGGCAATTGAGGCACAGCTTAAAGATCGAGGCATTCTCTTCTACAAGCGTTTGTCGGCGAATCACGAAAACGAGTCGGCGGCAGTCGAGGATTTCCTAGTGGCCCTTCGCGTACTCGCCAATCCCAAGGATCGCCTGCATCTCGCAGCCATCGGCAAGCGATGGAAGGTCGCGGAGCGATCGACGGCAGCGGATTTTGTGTCGAACCTCAATGCCATGGCTGCGGACGCATTCGATAGTGAAGCGTCGGCAGTGGCAAACGCAATAGCCGCAGTGGCGAATAATCCCGCGCGTCTGAATCTCATGCCCGCGTTTGCTTCACTGGAGAAGTATGCGGACTCACTGGAAGAAACGGAGAGGCTGGCAATCTACGAAGACGTCGAGGTACTGCGGCGGGAGTGGGATCAGTTTCTTCGTGCGGCCTCTGGGAGCAAGAATTTGTCCTCCTTCATCAGTAGCAAGGCACTGGGTAGCACACAGAAGTCGTCGCGAGACGGCGTCGCATTGTTAACAGTGCACTCGTCGAAAGGCTTGGAGTTCGAGGTTGTCTTCATCGCTGGTATGGCCGAAGGCACGTTTCCGGACTACCGTGCGACCGGACAAAAGGAGAGCGCTGAGGAAAACCGCAACGCTTTCGTTGCCGCTACTCGCTCAAAGCGACTGCTATACCTGAGCTACCCTGAGACGAGGGTCATGCCTTGGGGCGGAGTTCGTCGGCAGAAAGCGTCGCGCTTTTTGCATGGTGTTTCCTGACGAACAGTTACGCGCACATCACTTAAGCGCAAGAGCGGTAAATGTTCTTCAGAAGATGACCGCGATTCGGCTGACGAAAGAACATGTTTTCGATGAACGGTTCAATCGAGACACGATAGCGAACGCGCGACTGGTTAGGACCTAACAACGGTGTTAACAGGAGCACTTGCGGAGAATCACCGCATTAATCTCCGCATTGATGCGGAGATTAATATTGACTCTGCGGAGAATATGCGACATTATCTACGCAGAATATGCGGCGAATAACTTACATCCACCAACGTAGCGAATGGCCCAGATTTACGTGGAATCACGAAAAGCTGGGGCCGATGCTTGCCCATGTTCGGCACCGTCAGGGGCGGCTGATTGGCCGCATGGAAGGGCTTGGGTTCGTCAACCAAAACGACGCTGTGCTGGCGACGCTGACGCAGGATGTACTGAAATCCAGTGAGATTGAGGGCGAGATTTTGAATCCGGATCAGGTGCGTTCGTCAATCGCTCGGCGCCTGGGTATCGACATCGCGGGCGCGATCCCCGCTGATCGCGATGTTGAAGGCGTGGTGGAGATGATGCTGGATGCCACGCAACATTTTGCCGAACCGCTGACTCAGGAAAGGCTCTTTGGTTGGCATGCCGCGTTGTTTCCCACCGGGTACGGCGGCATTCATCCGATTCGCGTGGGCGGCTGGCGCGACGATTCAAAAGGCGCGATGCAGGTGATCTCGGGGCCCATCAGTCGCGAGAAGGTTCACTTTGAAGCGCCTGCTGCAAAGCGGCTTCAACATGAAATGGATGCCTTTCTGGCGTGGGTCAATAACGCCAACAATCCGAGTGACGACGAGGTGATCGACCCGGTATTGAAGGCGGCGGTCGCGCATTTGTGGTTTGTGACCATCCATCCGTTTGATGACGGCAATGGTCGTATCGCGCGCGCTATCGCGGACTGGGCGCTTGCCCGATCTGAAGGCAGCTCGCAGCGCTTCTACAGCATGGCATCAGAGATCAGAGCAGAGCGCAGCGCGTATTACGACATGCTTGAGCGCACACAAAAATCAACGCTCGATATTACGGACTGGATCGAGTGGTTTCTGGCCTGTCTTGACCGCGCAATCACGGCCACCGAGACAACGCTTGGCGCGGTGTTTCGCAAAGCGACTTTCTGGGATAAGCACCCAAGCGGGACGATCAACGAGCGACAAAAGAAAATGCTCAACAAACTCTTCGATGGGTTTGAAGGCAAGCTCACGTCGACCAAGTGGGCGATGATCGCCAAGTCCTCGCAGGACACCGCGCAGCGCGATATTCAGAATCTCATCGATCAGGGCATTCTGGTGAAGGACGCGGCGGGCGGGCGGAGTACGAGCTACTCGCTGCTTGAGTTTTAAAGTCGCTGTGACCGGCCGCAGAAACTGTTTGCCCCGAGTGCAGCGAAGGGTTTGATATAGGCGGGATACTGCCGCGTTGTACGCTATTTCCTACTGCGCATTGAGACTATTGCGGACACAGCACAACCAGGTTAAGCGCTACTGTTTGTGCTGGTGATCGGCCTGTGCTTTGGTCGGTCACCGCTGTCATTTCACACCAGCAAAAGGAGCATGACATGTCCGAACAAAAACACCCCATACACGATCTCTTTGCGCCTCAACCAGACGACGAGCCCAACACAGGCGTTACAAATTCCGTTGATCAACGCCCTCGCGATGGGCGGACTCAAGGCATCGATCAAGAAGTCGGCGAGTCCGTCGGCACGCCACGCGTGACAGAAAGCGGCATCGAGACGGCCCCCCTGGAGGGCGAGCAAGTCTGATCTGATGGTGGCGGTTCGCGCTACGACGCGGAACAATTCAAACGATAGATTTCGGCGCGACGAACGCGCCGTTTTCCTACACGTCTATTGCCTCGTTACTGGCAGCTAAACCTGCAACGCTCAGCCATACTTTTCTCACGATCAATTGTCGGAGAAAACATGGATAAGCACTACACCCAGCTTCGGGGCGCACGCCGCACCATTCAGGGGAACGGCAATGACTGATCAACTTCCCAAAACCAGTCTTTTTGATTTCGGCGGGTCGTTTTTTCCGTCGGACAGTCTGGTTGCGTTCTTCGACACTGAGTTCGACGCACGTGCAGTGCGCGCGGAAATCAATGCGCTGCTGCCTGATGCAGCCTGCGAGGTTTTCAGCCCCGAGAAGATTGACCAGTGGGCGACCGACGGCCTTGAAAACGCTGGATTCATAGCCTCGCTCGGCTACGGCATCCAGATCGTGGCGAAGCATCAGGAGCTGGCGCGCAAGGGCAAGTGGTCAATCATCGCGTTTGCTCCGTCGGAAGAGGCCACCGAAATCGCCATGACTGCGGTTCGCAAGAAGCGCTTTTATCAGGCCAATAAATACAACACGGTTACGGTTGAAGACCTGGTTTAGCGTCGTGGGAATCGATTTAATCAAGACCCCGGATTCCCCGTCAAGCGTGAGGCGACAACAGGACTTGGCAGGCAAGATGCCGCATGAACGCGACGAATCGGTCGACCCGGCGATTCCACCGCCGGAGCCAGAAATGAAGCAAGCCAGCGTGGACCTTAGTCGTGGCATGGTCGATACGGATCGTGGTGCCGCAATGAACGTGACCTACAAGAAACAGAAAAAGCGTCCGACGTAGCACGTGATCGTCGTCAGCCGATTTGTGCCGAAAGCCGCCCGCGGCCACACGCGCTGCCGGGGGCAATTTTTCAGCACGTGTGCGCAATCGTACAGACTCATGCCGGTTCAAAAACCACACGAATCCCGCATGCAGTACGAACCACCTCCGATCCGCAACGCAAGTGCAAGGATTTACCATGAGTCATCTTCCTGGGCCCAGCGACGCCGACCCGCCATACGTCAAGAACGTTGATGATGTGCTCACTGCGGTCGCCGCTGATCTGAGCAATGGGTTAACCGCGCAGGAGGCGGCGCGGCGGCTAGCGGCCAACGGAGCCAACGCATTACGCGCCGCTCCGCCCGTGGCTGGCTGGCGGCGGGTGCTGGCGCATTTTCAGGATCCGCTGATCTACCTGCTGCTGGCCGCCATTGCCATCGCATTCGGCGCGTGGATCATCGAGGGCCGCGTCGGTTGGCCAGTCGATGCACTGGTGATTACCGTGGTGGTGCTGATCAATGCCGTGATCGGCTATGTGCAGGAAAACAAGGCGACCCAAGCGGTGGCGGCACTCGCCAAAATGACCGAAGTGACCTCGTCGGTGCTGCGCGATGGCCAGGCGCGACGGGTGCCGAGTGTTGAGCTGGTCGTGGGCGACATTCTGGTGCTCGCCGAGGGAGACTCAGTCGGGGCTGATGCGCGATTGATCGAGGCGACGGCACTGCGCGTTCAGGAAGCCTCATTAACCGGCGAGAGCGAAGCGGTGCTCAAAGACGCCGCAACGCTTGCGACTGCGGCAGCACTCGCCGACCAGCTCAATATGGTGTTCAAGGGTACAGCGGTGGCGCAAGGCACGGGGCGCGCAGTGGTGACGGCTACGGGTATGGCCACGCAAATGGGTCTGATCGCGGAGATGCTGGAGGCGACGCCTGAGGAGCCGACGTCGCTGCAAAAGGAGGTCGGGCAAGTCGGTCGCATGCTCGCTATCGCCGTGGTAATCATTGCGGTGGTGGTGGTCGGAACCATCTTGCTGACCTCTCCCATCCGCTCGGCTGCCGATGTGGTCGCTGTGCTGTTGCTGGGCGTCTCGCTGGCTGTGGCTGCCGTGCCTGAAGGGCTGCCCGCCATTCTGTCCATGGTGTTGGCGTTAGGCGTGCAGCGCATGGCGAAGCACAACGCGATCATCAAGAATTTATCGTCGGTGGAAACGCTGGGCTCGGCCTCGGTCATCTGCACTGATAAAACCGGCACGCTGACTCGCGCCGAGATGACTATCGAGCGCGTGATGACTGCATCAGGCGACACGCACGTGACCGGCGTTGGGTACGCGCCGGATGGGGAAGTTAAGCATGACGGCGTCGCCTTGCCAGCAGGTGCGCTGCGCGAAGAGCAAATCGTCGCGCTCGGTGGCGGCAGTCTTGCGGGCAACGCCGAGCTGCGTCAGGCCACCGACGGCGAATGGCAAATTCATGGCGACCCGACCGAGGCGGCATTTCTGGTGGCCGAGCGCAAGCTGGGCATCGCAGACCTGACCGAACGCCGCGAAAAGCGCTTTGAACGTGTCGCCGAAATTCCGTTCACCTCCGAGCGCAAAATGATGTCGACCATTGAGATCGACCATGACCACGGCGATCAAACCGTGTTGATCACCAAAGGCGCGCCTGGCGAAGTGCTAAGTCACTGCACCCAGGTGCGCGTGGGGATGGACATCGTCGCACTGGATGACGCCATGCGCGCAAAAAAGTTGGCGGAGGTTGACACCCTCGCCGACGCAGCTCTTCGCACGCTGGCGGTGGCCTACCGCCCCTTGGCTGCCGGTGAAACACACGACGGGGGCGAAGCGCTCGAACGCGATCTGATTTTCGTTGGCACCGTTGGCATCATTGACCCGCCGCGTGAAGGGGTTGCTGCTGCGGTGACCGAAGCCCATCGGGCGGGTGTCCGCGTGATCATGATCACGGGTGATCATCCGCGCACTGCCCAGCGTATCGCGCAGGATCTGGGCATCGTTCAGGCAGATACGGGCGCAGCGTTGACCGGGCTTGAAATTGATGCGCTTGACGATCAGGCCTTTGCCAAAGCGGTGCGCGACACATCGGTCTACGCAAGGGTTTCGCCCGCGCACAAGCTGCGCATCGTCGCCGCGCTGCAAGCGGACGGCAACATCGTTGCCATGACCGGTGACGGCGTTAACGACGCACCGGCGCTCAAACTCGCGAACATCGGCGTGGCCATGGGCATCACCGGCACCGAAGTGACCAAGGAGGCCGCCAAGATGATCCTCGCTGATGACAATTTCGCGACCATTATCGAAGCCGTACGCGAAGGCCGCGCCATCCTCGACAACATACGCAAATTCTTGCGCTACCTGTTGTGCTCCAACATGGGAGAAGTGTTGACGGTGTTTCTCGGCGTGGCCGGTGCCAGCATCATCGGCCTTAAAAGTGGCGCAGGCGATGCGGTAGTGCTGCCGCTGCTGGCAACGCAACTTTTGTGGATCAACCTGATTACCGATTCTGGCCCTGCGCTGGCGATGGGCGTTGACCCGCCCAGTGCGGACTTGATGAGCCGCAAGCCACGGCATGTCAGCGACCGCTTGATTGACGCAGCGATGTGGAGCGGCGTGCTGCAAACGGGCCTGGTGATTGCCGTGGCGACGCTTTTGACCATGGATATGTACTTGCCCGGCGGGTTGATCGAAGGCACTAATGATCTCACCAACGCACGCACCGCAGGCTTCACGGTGCTCGTACTCGCGAGCCTGTTCACCTGCTTTAACGCCCGCTCCGACAGCACCAGCGCATTCAGCGG
>JAYSUK010000160.1:0-4669 GCA_043719085.1 Burkholderiales bacterium
CGAATTTCTAGCGTACGCCCGCCATGACGCTGGGTCGCGTGAACCTCGCTATCTATCGTCATCAAGGGGCCGCTATGTTGCGGTTAGTGTAAGTTGACCCGGCACGCGCGACCGGGGGGGCGTAGTGGCCGTTAGTTAGAATAGCTCGACAAAAACGACACGACAAATTTTGCACAAACGGCTACTCGTTGCGATGCCAGTGCAAAGCCGCCCGGTTGTCCATGTCGCGGCAATCGAAACACGATTCATATGGTCGCAATAGCGAATCAAGGTAAGCGTCCCGCGGCCCCACCTATACGCAGAACGGTTCAGGTGCTAGGAGAGGAACGCAGCGGTAGTAATTCGTCGATACGATTGTTCGGCCAGACCGGTAATTTTTCGAGCGTATCCTTGAGCCAGGCATAGGGTTCGAGTTGATTCAGCTTCGCCGTGCCAAGCAAGGATTGGATCGCAGCCGCGCGTTTACCGGCACGTTCCGAGCCGCAGAATAACCAATTCTTTTTTCCGATGGCAATCGGCCGAATCGCATTCTCAACCGGGTTATTATCAATCGGCAGATCGCCGCTGTTGGCATAACGCACCAACGCCGGCCAACGCTTTAGGCTGTAGTTGATCGCCTTGGCCAAGCCACTACCATCGGCGACCGTGGCGCGGGTGGCGAGTAGCCAAACGTGCAACGCATCCAGTATCGGCTGCGCTTGTGTTTGCCGCAATTGCCAGCGTGCGTGCGTGTTGAATTCCCTCGCTTCGCGTTCAATCGCATACAGCTCGCGAATTCGCTCAAGCACATACGCCGCGAGTGGATTGCCATTGGCCGCAAGCAGGTCGAAGAACTTGCGCCGCGCATGGGCAAAGCAACCCAATTCGGTGATGCCGCATTCGAACAACGCCTTGTACCCGCCGAAATCGTCGACCATTAAACTGCCGCGCCAATCGCGCAGGAAGTGTTTCGCATGGGAACCACTACGATTCGGCTGGTAGTCGAACACGATGATCGGTGGATCGCGATTGCCATCCAGATCATTGCTGCGATAAGCCCACAGATACGCACGCTTAGTCTTGCCACGGCCCGGATCCAATTGCGCCACCGGTGTTTCGTCAGCGTGCAGAATGCTTCGTTGACGCAATATCTCGCCCAAACGCTCAGCCAGCGGCTGTAATGCCACACCGGCTTGACCGACCCACTCGGCGGACGTAGAACGCGGCAGCGGCACGCCATGACGATCGCCGATTTGTTCGATCCGGTATAACGGCAAGTGATCGAGGAACTTTTGCGTCACCACCCAAGCATATAAACCCGGTGCGGCCAGACCGCCATCAACAATCGCCGCGGGAATCGGCGCCGCCGACACGGTCTCGCAAGTGCGGCAGGCATATTGTGGGCGGATGTGGCGATGGACGAAGAACCGTGCCGGTTCAACGTCGAGTTGTTCACTGACATCTTCACCGATCTTGATCAGCGTATTTCCACATTGGCCGCAAGTGCACGATTCTGGTTCATGGTGATGTTCGATACGCGGTAGATGCGCGGGTAACGGTTGGCGGCCGGTGGGGCGGCGTGGCTGGTTGACTGGCGGGGCAATTTGCTCAGCGACACGGTTGACCTCGGCCTCGATCGCGGCCAAATCGACATTCCAGGTTTCTTGAAACAGGTCGCGTTGCTCGGGCGAGAAGGCTTCGCTCTTGTTGGCGAAGCGAATGCGTTTGTGGTGGGCTAATTCCAGCGTGAGCGCCGCGATCTTCGTGTCTGCGGCTTTGATGTAGATTGCATCACGCTCAACGCGTGCGCTCAATTGCTGTATGTCGATCGCGTCTTGTTGGCTTTGATTCAGCGTCGACAGCAACGTCGACACGATGCTCGAGTCAAGGTTGGAACGATGTAATTCAGCGATCAAATCCATGTAGAAATGATACCCGACAATCGGTCTGAAAGCCGCATGAATAGGCGTTTTACGTGAATTATTTTATTCGGTGTCGCATCATTTACACACGCCAATGAACCATCGGCTGCGCCGATAATTTCTGCCAGTCAACACCGGCAATGAGCCAGTTCCATTGATCTTGATTCACAGTGCAAATGACGTCGGACTGGTGCGGCCAAATAAAACGGCCGCGATGTAAACAGCGCGCACCGAGCCATACGCCAGTGCCGTCCCACCACAGCATCTTGATGCGGTTGCTGCGTTTGTTACGGAAGGCATAAGCACTGCCGTCACAGGGGGCTTTGCCCAAGGCTTCTTGAACTAACAACGACAATCCATCAATGCCCAGGCGCATGTCGACCGGCTCGATGGCCAGCCAGACCTGCTCGGGCTGCAGCGTCATGGAAGTTGGCGTAAGACGGCGATCAGCCAGTTGGTATTCACATTCGATGGCAACTGCATTTCCCAGCCGGACGGACTTTTTAACTTGATTGATTCGGGCGGCGCGTCATGGGCAATATCAACAGGGTGCTTTGCCGCTTTCAATGTGATGGGAACCAGGGTGATGTCATTGTCGCTCACCGGCTGCTTCATCGCCTTGATGTCGGCGTGACCCAGCGCGATCAGCGGCCGCCAGTAATCAAAGGTGGTGGGCTTGAGCCTTTCGCGTTGGCAATACGTGTGGCGTGACAGCCCGCTCATCCGCCATGCCTTGATGTGCTTCTCCCAGTAGGCCCACTTCGCTTCGTCTTTCGCCATGCACACCTCCATTCGTCAAAGCAAAGAGTGTGCGCGGTTGATCGACAAACTTCCAGGTGGCTCGGCGGAACGCATACCGAAAAACTCTAGGCGGTCGCGCTACACGCTTACCGCCAAACTGAGCGTCTTAAATGCATTTTATGCTAGCGCTTATGCGCGTAGGCGGGAATGACCGGGTGGCTTACCGGGTGGCCTACGGGGTGGCCTTGGGCCAGGGCCAGGGCTACAGCTCGGTGTGTACGGGCGTTGAACTTTTCTTCACGTTACGCTGGGTTCGGTCGCCGGCAATCGTCACGCTAGCTCCGCAAGCAGTCTTTTAGCTTCGATCAAATCCTTGGTGTCGAAGCCTTCGGTGAACCGGTCATAGACCGGCTTCAACAGATCGAGCGCTTCCTTGCGCTTACCTTGCGATTGCCACAACCGCGCAAGACTGGTCGAGGTGCGTAATTCCCAAGACTTCGCCTGCTGTTCGCGCGCGACGTCGAGGGAGGCGAGATAGTTCTCTTCCGCCGCTGTCAACTTTCCCTGCCGCTGCAGCATCCAACCTTTGAGCCGCAGCACCTCTGCCAGGTGCGAGCGTTCTTCCCATCCCGGCCGTGCAATCTGTGTGAGACTGTCTTCGATCAAATTCAATCCGCCCTCGATATCACCGCTCAACGCCAGGCCTTCGGCTAGGGCCGCTCGAAGGTAAGGCATCCAAAGCAGGGCGCCGTTCGCGTTCCACTTTTCCATTGCACCCCGCAGTTGTGGGATGCCCTCCGCGAGGCGCCCGGCCCGCTGCCAGGCGAGGCCCTTTATGATCTGTGCCAGCACTTCCGAAATAATCGGCAGATTATGCGCGCGGCCCAGCCGCTCAGCCTCCTCGACGCGCGCCAACAAAGGCTCGCGTTCACAGCGGAATTCCCAAACCTGTCCGCCTACCGTGAGCGCATAGCCGAGGTCGAAGGGGTGGCCGCGCCGTCGAGCGTGCGCATCCTTGGCATCGCTCACCTGCACGGCACGATCTGGATAGCCGAGCATCCAGGCCCCAAGGGCGATGTAGACGCCGACAATCGTCTTCGGGTCGGTGTTCATGATGTCTGCGAGGTGACGGTGCCGCTCCTCGCTGTACAGCGCCAGCACTCGGTCACCATGCTCGCGTGACGGGTTGGATTCTCCCCGCCAGAAGTAGGTGGTGCATGCCGATCTGTGCCCCACGATCAAAAGATCCAAATCACCGCTGGCTTCTGCAGAAGCCAGCATTTCATTCACCCAGTCGAGGGCTTCAGCGACGCGCCCCTGGACTAGGACATTGACCCACAGCCCGGAGTAGATCGGTACTAACGCCTCGTGGCGGCTAAGGGACTTAGCCAACCCAAGCGCCGGGTGAAGGCTGGTCCACACCTCATGCGCTGTCCAGCCTTTGAGCGCTAGCCAGGCCGTGCCGAGCGGAGTGCGCAGGTCCAGTTCGCTGGCATCGCGCTGCGCTGACTTGGCAACCGTGCCGATCAGTTCCATACCTTTATTCAAGTGCGCGATGGCTTCCTTGAGCGCCAGGCGTTTCAACGCCAACTGCCCCGCCTTTTGCCAATAGCCAATCGCCGTCTCGGTCTCGCCCGCCGCCGTCAGGTGATGGGCGAGCAGTTCAGGTTCGGTGTCTTTCGTGATGGGGAAGTGTTCTTCGAGCACACGCGCGATCTTGGCGTGCAACGCCTGGCGCCGAGTCTTGAGTAGCGAGTCGTACGCCGCATCCTGCACCAGGGCGTGCTTGAAGGTGTAGACGGCATCGGGCGGGGCGCCACGGCGGAACGCCAAACCCGATTCGGTCAACTGGTTGAGCGCGTTGTCGAGATCGGTCTTGGGTTTGGGCGCGACCGCTGCAATCAACTCGTAGCTGAACTCGCGCCCGATCGCCGCGCCGATCTGCGCGATTTCTTTTGCCGCCGGAAAGCGATCCAAACGCGCCGTGAGCGAGTCTCTTAGGGTGGCCGGGACGGTGACGCTGCGGG
>JAYSUK010000017.1:0-2427 GCA_043719085.1 Burkholderiales bacterium
GCAGCCTCGATGGCAATCAACGAAACGGTGGTGGATCGACCGTGGGATTTCTGGAAGGCAAAGGCGCGGGTGGCGTTGGCGGGACTGGCGCGGTAGCCGTGCGCGTGAGCGCGCACCCCGCAGCCATCAATCCGATGCTCGCCGTCATGTGCATCGCCGAGCCGTAGCCGGCGCAACTCAACCCCGCGCCGCCGTCTTCGGGTGCTTCGGCTTGTCGTTGGCTGCAATACACCACCGTGACCTTAAACTTTTTGTCGCCGCGTGGAAAGCCGTACTGGCGGCGCAGCGTCAGCCGCAGTTTGGCCAGCAGCGCGTCGTGCTCGGTGAACGCTAGATCGCTGGTGACGAGCTTGGTGGTGTCTGTTTTTCCGCCCGATCCGCCGCACACATAAATGGGCAAACCGAGCTTACGGCAGTGCGCAACCAGGCCCGCTTTGGCGTTCACTTTATCGATGGCGTCGATGACGAAGGTCGCGTCCGGCGGCAGGATGGTGGCAACGTTATCGGTGCTCACAAAATCATCGATAAGGTCGACAATGCAGTCTGGCGCAAAGCTCAAAATTCGCTCGCGCATCGCGTCGACCTTGTTGCGTCCGAGATTGGCAAAGGTAGCGTGCGCTTGCCGATTGAGATTGGATTCAGCGACGACGTCCATGTCAATCAATGTGATGTGACGGATGCCTGATCGAGCCAACGCTTCTGCGGCCCACGAGCCGACGCCGCCGACGCCGACGATCACCGCATGGGCCATGCGGATGCGCGCAAAACCAACGTGGCCGTACAGCCGTAGAAGGCCGCCGAAGCGACGCTCGTCAAGGCTGTCCGGCGCTTGCCCAGCGGGTGAACTGTCGATCGCGGAATGCATCGTTACGAGCGTATCATTGGGCTGCATTTTTTCAACACTTCCGACACCAGTAAGGTCATCCCCATCATGAACAAAACCCGCGCGACACAGTTGTTTTTTGTCGTTCTAACGCTATGGGTGACGGTGGCGGTGGTCGTCGCGATGGTCAGCGGTCGCTGGTTTGCGCTGACCAGCATTCCGGCGGCGTTGGTGCTGGTCATGGCGGCGCGCGCGGAACGGTTGTCGCAGACCGCACAGCTCGCTTGGCCGGTGGTGATGGTGCCGGGGGCGACGTTTGTGTTCGTAGGATTTATGCAGGCACTGGGCTATGGTCGTATGGAAAACGAGCCGGCCGCTGAACATCTGGCAATACGCGTGGGGTTTTTTGCGGTGGGATTTTTGCTGCATCTCGCTGCGTTCGCGTTGCTGGCAACCGAGCCTCGTGCCAGCGATCACCCGAGCGGTGAAATTGCGGATCGGATGCCTTGACGGCAATTGTGGGAGCGATTCCACAAAAAAAGGTAGCGCTATTTCGTGGCGTACGGATACGGTTGCTGCGGCACCCTGGCGGCGTCGTGCTCGCCGACTTCTTTTATGTTCACCGGCGCTTTGTCCCACCAGATCGCGCGGCCTTTGCGCTGCTCTTCTTCAAGATGCGGGCGCGCGGTTTTCAGATCGCGGATGAATTTCGTGATTTCGGATTCGTACATGGCGGTGTTTTGGTCTGCGTTAAGCATTAATTTTAGGCGCTTCGCCCGAAGGCCGCTCGCGCTTTGAACCGGCATACAGTTCAAACTCAAACAAACGGCAGTCCAGCGCACCGTTAAACAGCGGCGTCCGCTTCGATGGCTTGAAGCCAATACCGCCGGGCAACGCCCGATCGGCCGTGATGAAACACGCCTTCCAGCCCGCCATCGTTTTCTTGAGCCAGGTGCCGACCAACGGATACCAGAGTTTCAAATCTTCCAACTCGTCGAGCCGTTCACCGTACGGCGGATTGGTCAGAAGCAGGCCGCTCAAACCGGGCGAAGCTAGTGTTTCCATCGGTACATTGGTCAACACCACTCGCGCTGCATTCGCTTCGCCGCCAATGTTCTGCAAATGCCTGCGCGTTGTGTCGACGGCCTCGGCATCACGGTCATTACCGAACAGCAAGCCGTCAGGCAAAGGCTTACCCGCTTTCGCCGCCGCGTCGCGCATCGCATGAAAATCGCCTGCCTGAAAATTGAGCATTTTCTCAAACGCGAACGGTCGCTGCGCACCGGGCGCGAGGCCCATCGCAATCATTGCGGCCTCGGTCAAAATCGTGCCGCTACCGCACATCGGGTCGAACAGCGGCATCTGCCCCTTCCAGCCCTTGAGCGCGAGCATGCCGGCCGCCAGATTCTCACGCAACGGGGCCGCCAAACCTTCGCGCCGATAGCCGCGTTTGAACAGCGCCTCGCCCGCGAGATCAAGGTAGACGGTCGCGGTGTGCGTCGTCAAAAACACATGAATGCGCATGTCAGGCATGCTCGTGTTGACCGATGGACGATCCTCGCCCGCCTCGCGGAAGCTGTCGACAATCGCGTCCTTCACGCGCA
>JAYSUK010000161.1:0-13819 GCA_043719085.1 Burkholderiales bacterium
GGGCAATATCAGCTTCCGCGCTACGCCGGATATGATTCGCTCTGAGTTCGCTGAATTTGGCGAAGTGTCCGATGTTCATCTGCCAATGGATCGTGAAACGGGCCGCATGCGCGGTTTTGCTTTCGTGACCATGGCCACCGATGATGGCGCTCAAAAAGCCATAGCCGGTATGAATAACAAGTCCATTGAAGGCCGCCCGCTGGTCGTCAATGAGGCACGTCCGGCTCCAGCCGGTGACCGTCCTCCACGTGGCCCTGGTGGCGGCGGTGGTGGTGCCGGTGGTTTCCGCGGCCCGCGCACTGGCGGTAGCGGCGGCGGCGGTGGTGGTTACGGCGGTGGCGGCTCCGGTGGCGGTGGCGGCTACGGCGGTGGCGGCGGCGGCGGCGGTGGACGCGGCGGCTACTAAGCGCTAGTCACACTGAAAAGGCCAGACGGGTTCGTCTGGCCTTTTTGTTTTGTGACGCCTGAAGTTTCGGTCGCGCTGTGGACGCTGACTAACGCGTAAACGTTGCTACGTCGTATTCATATGCGCAAGCGGTCGGCCCAGCCCAGGAAAAATGCGCTCGGACGTGCGTGATCGACGTGATCGTCACCACGAGCCACGCGCCTACAGACAGGATGGGCCTTTGCGCTACGCTTGCTGCCTATGCAGCATGGAAAATCGGGTTCACTCACAGTCGCAACCTACAACATTCACAAGGGCTTTTCGCACTTCAATCGGCGCATGGTGGTGCATGACATGCGCGACCGGCTACGCACGATGGGGGCCGACGTTTTGTTTTTACAGGAAGTGGTGGGGCATAACGCACGGCACGTAGAAAATCATGAAGCATGGCCCGAGGCGCCACAGCATGAATTTTTTGCAGAGGCGCAGTGGCCTTCAGCGGCATACGGAAAAAATTCAATGTATGTCGACGGACACCACGGCAACGCCATCCTCTCGCGCTATCCAATGCTTTCCTGTGACCACGAAGACATTTCCACCAACCGCATCGAGAAACGTGGACTGCTGCATGCCGAAATTGAGGTGCCCGAGTGGGACGAGCACCTGCACTGCGTCTGCGTGCATCTGGGGCTGTTTGGTCGCTCGCGACGCAAGCAGGTCGATCAGGTCTGCTCGCGCATTGAAGCGCTGGTGCCGCACGGCGCGCCATTGGTGCTCGCGGGAGACTTTAACGACTGGGGCCATCGCATTGGCGATCCGCTGCGGGCGCTGGGTGTGCATGAAGTGTTCGAGACGATCAAAGGCCGACCAGCCCGCAGCTTCCCGGCGCGTTTGCCCATCTTGAGGCTTGATCGAATTTATGTGCGCGGATTCACCGTGCAAAGTGTCGACGTGCATCGCGGTAGAGAGTGGGCACGTCTGTCCGACCACGCGCCACTAGCAGCACATTTGCAGCGAGCATGAACGAATATTACGCGGGCAATCAAGTGCAGCTGCTCTCAAGCGGCGCAGAGTATTTTCCGGCGCTGGAGCGTGCGTTTGCTGCGGCTTCACGAGAAATTCATCTGGAAACCTACATCTTCGCCGACGATGTAACCGGTCGCCGTATCGTGGACGCGCTAAAACAAGCCGTGCTTCGCGGCGTTGCAGTTCGTGTGGTGTATGACGGCTTTGGGTCGGCTGCATTGATTGGCAAGCTGGACAACGTCATGCGCGCGGCGGGTATCGAGGTGGCGGTGTTTCGCCCGGACACTGGTTGGAACCGATTCCGCAGGTCACGACTTCGCCGTCTGCACCGTAAGCTCGTTACGGTGGACGCACACACCGCGTTTGTCGGCGGCATCAACATCATTGATGATCTTAACTTGCCGCCATCGCAGCGATCCAACCCGCAACCGCGTTTTGATTACGCCGTGCAGGTAAAGGGGCCGCTGCTCGCTCCGATTCATCAAGCCATGCGCGAGCTTTGGTCGCGCCTGTTGCCTTCAATGATGGCGGGGCGGGAAGGGCGGGTCGAGCCGAACCCGTCGGGTACACGGTTGACGGGCGGCCCGCCGATGCATGAGGTGGCTGGGGATCATCACGCGTGGTTTGCGTTTCGCGACAACGTGGCGCATCGGCGCGACATCGAGCGCGAGTATCTGGTTGCGATACTTGGCGCGAAAGACGAAATCCTGATCGCCAACGCCTACTTTTTTCCGGGGCGGCGATTTCGCCGCGCCCTGATGCGGGCGCGCAGACGCGGTGTGCGCGTCAGGCTGCTGCTGCAAGGTCGTCAGGAATACCTCTTGCAACACTACGCCACCCGTGCACTCTACGGCATGCTGCTCGATGCAGGGGTGGAGGTGTATGAATATTTGCCTAGTTTCCTGCATGCCAAGGTGGCCGTGGTCGATGGCACATGGGCCACCGTCGGTTCGTCGAATATCGACCCATTCAGCCTGCTGCTGGCTCGAGAAGCGAATGTATTTGTGCGCAACGCTACCTTCGCCACAGGTCTGCGCGAAAGCCTGAATCGCGCCATTGACAGCGGCGCCTCCGCCGTCGTGAGCCAGCGCTGGAGCGAGCGGCCTCTGCTTGATCGTGCGCTAACCTGGACGCTATACGGCGTAGCGCGCGGCATGATGGCGCTGCTTGGGTATGGTCGGCACTAGCACGCAGACGTGCTCGCGCCTTTGCATATCAACCCAGCCGTGGGCGCCTTCTGCGGTCAGGCACTAAAGCACTAAGCAAATGATAGATTGGGGTTATGCAAACGTTTATCGGCGGTAATGCAATCTCGCTCTTGCGCAACGGCACGGAATATTTTCCAGCGCTCATTGCCGCCATCGAGCAGGCCACGTCGAGCGTGTACATCGAGACCTACATTTTCGCCGAGGATGCCGTCGGTTTGTCGGTGGCCGATGCATTGGTGGCTGCCGTCGCTCGTGGAGCTGATGTGCGCGTAGTGGTCGAC
This sequence comes from Burkholderiales bacterium, assembly GCA_043719085.1. Classification (GTDB taxonomy): domain Bacteria; phylum Pseudomonadota; class Gammaproteobacteria; order Burkholderiales; family Casimicrobiaceae; genus Casimicrobium. The sequence goes on from JAYSUK010000161.1 coordinate 2,901, forward strand.
GGATTCGGTAGCAAGCCCTATCTGACACGCGTTTTGATGGATCGGTTGCAGGCGGCTGGCGTGGTGTTGTTGCGCTATCGCGAGGAAGCGTTCGCCATGTCGTGGCGTCGAGCGCGCCTGCGCAGACTGCATCGCAAGCTGGTGGTGGTGGATGGCCGCTGCGCCTTCGTAGGCGGCATCAATCTAATAGATGACATGAACACGCCGGGGCAGACGCCGCCGCGCATTGACTTCGCCGTTCGTGTAGAAGGCCCGCTGCTGCTGCCGATCACCGATGCAGCGAACCGTTTCTGGCGGCTATTGCGATTGCTGCCGGTTGACTTGAATCGAGGACCGGCCCTGACGTTGATACCGGTGACTGCACCGTGCGGGGTGATCAAAGCAAAGTTTGTAGTGCGCGATAACCTCCGCTTTCGTCGCCAGATTGAGCTGGGTTATCTGGCCGCGCTTCGCGTCGCCCGCAGCGACGTCATCATCGCGAGTGCCTATTTCTTGCCCGGCATCCGGTTTCGCCATGCGTTGCTTGCTGCGGTGGCCCGAGGCGCAACTGTCACCCTCGTTTTGCAGGCACGGGTGGAATTTCGACTGCTGCGGTATGCCACTCGGGCGCTGTATGGGCAACTACTCGCGGGCGGCGTAAACATTGTGGAATATGAGCGCAGTTTTCTACACGCCAAAGTGGCTGTGGTGGACGGTGACTGGGCAACGGTCGGTTCGTCCAACATCGACCCTTTCAGTCTGTTGCTGGCGCGTGAGGCCAATGTCATCGTTCGGAATGTTGAGTTTTCAGGCGAACTGCGGCTCGCGCTGACGCGACTGATCGACGAGGGGGGCCGGCGTGTTGAGCACGATGCGTGGGCGCGCCGGAGCCTCGCCTCTCGCGTCCTGCACTGGTGTGCCTATGGGCTGGCCCGCGCGCTGACCGGGTTGCTTGGTGCGCGCTCGGCGCGATGGTAGCTTCCTATAATCAGATTAATATGAGCGACTACCAGCAATCAGAGGGCGACACGGCGTACCGTGAACGTGACTTGCGTTCGGCGCGACTGGTGGGGTTTAGCGTGCGAGATCGTGAGTTGTTGCGCCTGTTTTTGCGGCGACCGCCACATGCGGGCGTGAGTTTGACGGTGGTTGAGGATGAAGACAGTCCCGCAGATTTGCTGATCGCCAACATCGCCACGGCTGAAGCAACGGAGGCATTGCGGGCTTGGGGTAGCAACCATCCTGCCATTGGTATTGTTGATCGCTTTGATCGCGATGCGGGCTACTACCAAATTGCGCAGGACGGTCAGATGCTGTTTTCGCTGGCGCAGGCCATTAACCGGATTCGCGCCGGTTGGACACCACCGCTACCTGCTCCTGCGTATGACCACGAAGCTGATCGACTCGCGCCTAGCGCTTCGGAAAACCGCGAGCAAGCGGCCCGCGATCAAACCGTTGACGAGGCTCAGTCGGTTAGTGCTAGCGTGTTCGTTGCTGGCGCGACTGATCTGCGCGCACCCGACAGCGGCGAAACGGTCCCCGTTGAGGCTTCCAGTATGCTGGGTGCCGCTGCGGTCACGGCGACATTAGCCTCCGCGCCGCCACCGGTGAAAGGTTTGCCGTGGCAGCGGGCGCTGGACATTCTGGTCATTGACGACTCGCATTTTTCACGCGAAGCGATCTCGGCGGCGTTGGTCAAGGTGGGCTTTTCGGTGAACACCTCCGAGAGCGGAGCGGACGGAATTAAGCTCGCACTTGAAAAGCGTTTTGATGTGGCGCTGGTTGATTTCGAAATGCCCGGCATGCAAGGCCCCGAAGTGCTCAGAAAACTGCGTGCGCTAGGCGCTAAAGCGCCGTCGCTGCTGATCATGTTGACCTCCCGCACTGGCACAGTGGATCGTTTGCGGGCCAAATTCGCGGGCTGTGACGCCTATTTGACTAAGCCCACCCAGATGAAAGAGTTTCTGAAAATATTGCGAGAATTCGCCATCGCCGGAAAGCTCTCGCGTCCGTGAAAATGGCTGAGGCCGCGCCGAGCAACGCGCCGGCGCCGTCGATCACGCGTGCCAACGCCGCAGCGCTTTTGCTGCCCTATCTCGCACAACATAAAGCGCGCATCGCTGTCGCTTTGACTTGTTTGCTGATGGCAAAAGTCGCCAACGTGAGCGTGCCGATTTTGCTCAAGTGGGTTGTCGACCGAATGAGTGTGGAGAAGGCGATGTTGGCGGTGCCTGTCGCGCTGTTGGTCGCCTATGGTTTGGCGCGACTCTCGGTGACGCTGTTCACTGAACTTCGCGAATTTTTCTTCGCTAAGGTCACGCAGCGCACGGTGCGTCGCATCGCATTGGAAACGTTTGAGCACCTGCATCGACTCTCGCTGCGCTTCCATCTTGCGCGGCAAACCGGCGGCTTGACGCGCGACATAGAGCGCGGCACGCGTGGCATCTCGTCACTCATCAGCTATCTGCTGTTTTCGATTTTGCCGACGTTGATAGAGCTTGCATTGGTTGCCAGCATTCTCGCGTGGAACTACGACTGGACGTTCGTCACCATCACGCTGGTCACGTTGATTGGTTACATCATTTACACCATCAGCGTTACCGAATGGCGCACGGCTTTTCGCAAAGAAATGAACGAACTGGACTCGAAGGCGAACTCCAAAGCCATCGACAGCTTGATCAATTACGAGACGGTGAAATACTTCGGCAACGAGCGCTTCGAGGCGAATCGTTACGACAAAAGCTTGCAAAACTGGGAGCGTGCTGCCGTGCGTTCGCAGACGTCACTGTCGCTGTTAAATCTCGGGCAAAGCCTGTTCATCGCGGCGGGCGCGAGCCTTGTGATGTGGCGCGCGATTGATGGCGTGATCACTGGCAAGATGACGGTCGGCGACTTGGTCTTGGTCAACGCATTCTTGATCCAGCTTTACGCGCCGCTCAATTTTCTCGGCGTGATTTATCGCGAGATTCGACAGTCGTTCACCGACATGGCGCGCATGTTCGGGCTGATGAACGAACACCAGGAAGTGGCGGATCGCTCGGACGCGACAGCACTAGGCGTAGACAAACTGGTGGCGGGCGAGGTGGTGTTTGAAGACGTACGCTTTGCCTACGAACCGGAGCGCATTATTTTGCAGGGGGTAAATTTCCATGTGCCCGCCGGACAAACGTTCGCCGTGGTCGGGCCGAGTGGCGGTGGCAAAAGCACGCTGGCGCGACTGCTGTTTCGTTTTTATGATGTGAGCAGCGGCGTGATTCGAGTCGATGGAAAAGACGTGCGCGACTACACGCAATCGAGCCTCAGAGCAGCCATCGGCATCGTGCCTCAGGACACGGTGTTGTTTAACGACACGCTCGAATTCAATTTGCGTTACGGTTTTCCGACCGCGACCGACGAGCAGCTAAACGCAGTGATTCGCGCCGCGCGGCTTGATCAGTTCATCGAAAAATTGCCGCAGGGTTTGCAAACACCCGTCGGCGAGCGTGGCCTGAAATTATCCGGCGGCGAAAAGCAACGCGTCGCCATTGCGCGGGCACTGCTGAAAAATCCTGCCATTCTGGTGTTTGACGAAGCCACGTCGGCACTCGATTCCGAAAGCGAAAAGGCGATTCAGGCCGAAATCCGCGCGGTCAGTCGTGAGCGCACCACACTCATCATCGCGCATCGCTTGTCCACCGTCGTTGATGCCGATTGCATTTTGGTAATGGACGCGGGGCGAATCGTAGAGCGCGGTACGCACGCGGAACTCCTTGCCGCGCAGGGGCTCTATGCAAGGCTATGGGCTATTCAGGCGGAAAATTCCGCAGCATAGGCGCGAGGTGCCCGCTTCGCAGAAAAATTGAACTTCAGGGTAGCGTGTCAATTTGCAACCTTGCGCGCGATCCCTGCTGAAAAATTCACCACTTTCATCGTTCTCGTTGCGTCGGAATCGTTCATCATGACTCTCAATGTTCCAATTTGGTTGCGTGCCGTTGTCTGCACGGTGTTTGTCGCGACAAGCACCGTGTTTGCGCAGCCTCTACCGTCGGCACAACCCACCCACCCCGCGTTCGACATTGGCCCCAAGGTTGAGGGGATCAGCGAGTACACGCTTAAATCCAACGGCCTGCGAGTGCTGATTTTTCCCGATGCGTCGAGTCCGAAAGTGACGGTGAACATTACCTACATGGTCGGCTCGCGCCACGAGGGCTACGGCGAAACCGGTATGGCGCATCTGCTGGAGCACATGCTGTTCAAGTCCACACCGAAATACCCGAAGCTGTGGCAAGACATGTCTAATCGCGGCTTCATCAGCAACGGCACGACCTGGCTTGATCGCACCAATTATTTCGAGAGCTTCGCCGCATCGGACGCCAATCTCAAGTGGGCCATTGAGATGGAGGCCGAGCGAATGGTCAATTCCAACATCCTGCGCGAGGAGCTGGATACTGAAATGACCGTGGTGCGCAACGAATTCGAGATGGGCGAAAACCGCCCTCAGGGCACCTTGTATCAAAAGGTGTTTGCCAGCGCCTATGGTTGGCACAACTATGGTAACTCCACTATTGGCAACCGAAGCGACATTGAGAAAGTTGGTATCGATAATTTACGTGCGTTCTATCGCACCTACTATCAGCCCGACAATGCGGTGCTGCTGGTGGCGGGCAAGTTTGACCCCAATCAGACGCTCGGCTGGATCGCGGAAAACTTTGCAAGCATCGCCCGCCCCACCCGCGCAATACCCAAGCTGTGGACCGTTGAGCCGACGCAGGACGGCGAACGTGAAGTCACGGTGCGCCGCGTGGGTGACAGTCAATATCTGTTCGCCGCGTATCGGGTGCCTGCAGCGGTGCATCCCGATTCCGCCGCGTTGCAGGTGCTGGCCAACCTGATGACCACCGAGCCCGCAGGGCGCTTGTATCAGGCGCTGGTGAAGGCGAAACTAGCGGTCGCGGTGGATCAGGAAAGTGATGTCATGTTTGATCCGACGCTGCTAGGATTTTGGGCAACACTCAATAAAAATCAGTCGCTCGACAGCGCACGTGCCGTTTTTTTGCAAAGCATCGAGACTGCCGGACAAAAGCCGTTCAGTGCTGAGGAGCTAAGTCGCGTGAAACTGCAAATGGCGAAGAGTTATGACCAGACGCTCGCCGACTCCGGGCGCTTTGCGGTAGCGCTGTCTGAGGCGATTGCGATTGGCGACTGGAGGTTCTTTTTTTACCAGCGTGACCGTATCAACAAAGTCACTTTGACGGACATTAATCGTGTTGCAGGTGCGTATCTAAAACGGGAAAATCGCACCCTGGGCCGCTTCGTGCCCACGGCTAAGCCGGATCGCGCCGACATGCCTGAACGCCCTGTGCTGGCCACGTTGCTGGCTGACTACAAGGGCGATTCCAGCATGGGCGAGGGCGAAGTATTTGACACGGCACCGGTGGCCATTGAAAAGCGTTTGCAGCGCTTCACACTCGGCAATGGCATGAAGATCGTAATGCTGCCGAAAAAAACGCGCGGTGCAACAGTACAGCTGGCCATTCGCATTGGCTATGGCGATGAAAAGAGTAGGGCGAGCAAGGCAGCGGTCGACCAGATGGCCAACGCGCTCGTAATGCGTGGCGCGCAGGGTCTCAACCGGCAACAAATTCGCGATCGGCTGGATAACTTGCGTGCTTCGGGTGGCATTAGCGTGGGCGGCGGCTCCTTCCAGACCAAAGCAGCCCACGTGTCGGAACTCATCAGTTTTGTCGCGCAGATCTACAACACAGCCACCTTCCCTGCTGATGAACTGGAGCTGCTGCGCAAAGAAATGGTCACCTCTCTGGAGGAGTCATCGAAAGACCCGGAAAGCGTTGCTTTCACGGCGCTCGAACGGCACTTTTCGCACTACCCCAAGGGCGACCCCCGCTACGTTCCGACGGTGGCCGAACACATTGCCGATTTGAACGCGGTCACCCGTGATCAAGTGGTGCGCTATGCGGCGCTGATGCGTGGCATGTCTGCGGCGCAGCTTGCCGTGGTGGGAGATTTCGATGCAGCTGAAGTGAAGATAGCGTTGACCAAGGCGTTTGCAACCAGCACATCAAAAACTCCCTTTTCGCGCGTGAGTCGCACGCATAGGGCCGTGACGGTGAAGGCCGAAAAACTGACCACACCGGATAAGGAAAACACCACTTATGTTTCCCGAGTGGCCTTTCCGTTGCAGGACACTGCCGCCGATTACCCTGCGCTGGTGCTGGCCGATTTCATCATCGGTGGGTCGTCGGGTGCGCGCCTTTTTCAGCGCGTTCGTGAAAAAGAGGGCTTGAGCTACGACGTATTTAGCAGCCTCGCGGTGCCCACCTTCTCCGACAACGCGACCTGGAGCTTTGGTTTTATCGCCAATCCGCAAAATACCGCCAAAGCAGAAGCCTCGCTCAAGGATGAATTGCAAAAGCTTGCGAACGGAGACTTAACCGACGAAGAGTTCAACGTCAATCGCCAGTCGCTGCTCGATCAACGCAGTCTGCGCCGTTCACAAGACGCCACGCTCGCTGCACAGTTGGTCTCGCTCAGCGACTCAGCTCGCAGCTTTGAATTTGTGCGCGATCTCGAAACCCGCATCCTGCAGCTTAAGAAATCTGACTTCGATGCTGTCGTGCAAAAGTACGTCAAACTCGGCGCGCTATCGTCGTTCGTCGCCGGTGATTTCTCGAAGTTGAAGTAGCGCGGCACCGACGGTGGGAAGGGACGTGAATACGGCGAAGCCAAACCGGCGTCGCTTCGATTTGTACGCGATTTCCGCGACTGACGTTGCGATTCACGCAGTTCATCGCGAGCCCGTTTCGGCGCGCCGAGGGTGCCGCTAACGTTCACTCCATCGAAACCCGCTGCCATCCAAGAACCGGCAGCATCCATGGAGAATATTGATGGACCTGCTAAACACATTCCTTCTCTTCAACATCACTGCCACCATTGCCGTGCTCGTGATGTTTTTATTGATGCGCGAAAACGTCGCGGCGGCGTTGCTTAACGGCAAGGTCTACGCTGCCCGTTTTAATGTCGCTGGCGCAGCAGGCGCTGCAACCAGTATGGTGTTGTTGACCAGTGTGGCGGCATTGTTTCGTTAACGGTGGTTTTACGCCTGATTTGGAGTTTGCAATGAAATTTTTATTGCTACTAGTTGGTTGGCTTATTTTGCTGGTGGTGAGCTGGCCCATTGCTTTACTTGCGTTACTGCTCTGGCCGCTCGTCTGGCTTGTGGCATTGCCGTTTCGATTGCTAGGCATCACATTCGACGCGGTGTTTGCCCTGGTGAAGGCCGTGCTCATGCTGCCCGCCCGACTGCTTGGATATCGCGCCCGGTAGCTGACGCGACCTCGACGGTTGCGCCGGGTTTGCGGCGATCACGCTGCCGTCGTACATTTGGCCATGACAAATACATCCGCCCCTGCCTTCCTGTCTGCGTCACCGCTCTGGGGCGCACGTCTGCTGTTGGTCCAGCGCGCCGCTGAAGACGCCAAAGCGTGCGCCGAGTGGTATGCGGCGCTGCTCGATGATCCGCTCTTGGAAATAGCGCCCGACGTGTGGCAAGTTCGTGGCAAAGATCGCTGGATGTTGTTTCGCTCGGGGGGCCGCAAATCGGTGCCGTTGATTGCTTATGCATTCCCGCTGCAATCTGCCTGGACTGCTTATCGCGCGCATCTGGAACGTGTTGGCGTTGCGTTTCATCCAGTGGCCGCTGAACTGCGAGATTTGCTGGGTGAGCACACCTTCGGACTGCGCGACCCTGATCAGCGCATGATTTTGTTTTGCGTGGCGCCCGAGCCAACGTCTGAGCCGGCGAGTAGCCAAAGCGTGACGCATATGACCGTACCAGCGCGACTGCAACACTTTGTGTGTGCATCGACGCAAACGATACCGATGCTTGACTTCTACCGCAACAAGCTCGGGTTTATCGAATCGGATCGTGTGCTCGATACCGACGGCGACCTGTCGTCGGCATTTGTGCGCTCGGACGCCGAGCATCACAGTTTTGCCGTGTTTCGTGCGCCGCAATCGGGGCCGGATCATCACGCCTATGAGGTGCCCAACTGGAACGCGATCCGCGACTGGGCCGACCATTGCGGCGACCTTGAAATCCCCTTGTGGTGGGGGCCGGGCCGGCATGGCGTTGGCAACAACCTGTTCTTCATGATCGAAGACCCAGACGGCTACAAAATTGAGTTTTCTGCCGAGCTTGAGCACATGACGCCGGAACAAACGTTTCGCGAATGGCCACATGGCCCGCGTGCGCTCAACCTATGGGGCAACGCCTGGATGCGGAGCTGAACCTTAAAACCCGGCTTGCAGCGATAAGTAAGCGCCCGTCTGTCGACGGTTTGCCGTTAACGCGCCGACGATTTCGCCGAGATCGACATACGCCGCCGTAATCGACACGTTCTTGCTTGGAAAGTAGGCCACGAACACATCCCACGCTGCCTGTTCGCGCAGATTCAACGCGGAATTTTTCAGATTACCCCGTTTGATGCGGGCCTCCGCACCGATCACCAAGTCACGACGCAACAGATAAGCGATTGAGCCCTCAAATTCTGGCCGATAGCGCTGTCCGTCCGGCCCGCCAAATCCGAGCAAACCGTACTGATTCGCCTTCGAGAAGCGGACCGTGCCATTCATCAGAACGCTGTGCTCCAGATAGAGCTTGCTCGCGGCTAAGTAAAAATCGGTGCCGCTGTTTTTGATATTCGGCTTCAGGGTGGCCAGCGCGCCGTTCAAAAAAGGGATCACGGTGCCGTCCTTATTGTCCTTGTATTGCAGTCCTACTGATAGCTGTGGCACCCACGTGTCCTGATCGTAAACCGCATTGCCCAACACGCGAACCTTGAGTCCAAACACGTCTTGTTTAAGCGTGTAGCCACGCAGCGTCGGGCTGATCGCCGTCAGCACGTCCTTGGTGTCAAACTGCTGATTGGCGTACGACAGCTCCACGCGGTCGTACAGGCCAACGGCCACGCCGCTTGATTGCAGCGAATAGTCGCGGGTTTTGGCGCCGGTGTAATGCACATTTGCGCCAATCTGTGCGTCGGTGCCGTAGCCGGTGATCAGCGCCCAGGTCGACAAACCACCACCGCCCGCGCCTTCAATCGTCGACACGCCGCCCGTTGCCAACAGGCGACCGCTGAAATCCGCCAACAGGCGACCGCTGAAATCCGCCGCCGGTCGAGCACCGGTTGCGGGGGCCGACTGCGCCGACGCTGTTGTTATTGCCAAACCGGCAGCGGCAAGCGCTGTTAGCACCGAAGCGTTTTTCGCTTTCATTCTGAAAATTCCCCACATTTTTGCGCTGAGGCCGGCCGTCGTCGACCTGCGCCTTAGCATTACCGTCATTACGCCGACGGCGATTCGAAAGTTACGCAACTTGCACGCACTCGGTTTTACACCGCCAGACCAATGCGCTGTAGCCTGTTACGATTCTGCGCTTACCCAATTTTTAAACCAGATTTCTCATGCAAACGACTGCGTCCGGCCTTCAATACATCGACACCACCATTGGCACCGGCGCAGAAGCCGCAGCGGGCGCCTACGTACAGGTTCACTACACCGGCTGGCTGTATGACGACGGCGCGGCAGACAAAAAGGGCGCCAAGTTCGACTCCAGCAAGGATCGAGGCGACCCGTTCGCGTTTGACCTGGGCGCTGGCAGCGTGATTAAAGGCTGGGACGAAGGCGTGCAAGGCATGAAAGTCGGTGGTGCACGCACGCTTATCATCCCCGCAACTTTGGGCTATGGTGCACGCGGTGCCGGGGGCGTGATTCCGCCGAACGCAATGCTCATGTTTGATGTGGAGCTACTGGCCGTTTAGTTGCCTCACCAAGCGACTACGCTGACTGCGAAGATTACTCCGATGATATTTGCCCGTTCATTGCCCTAATTCAAATATGAACAAGACCTTCACTCTGTCTGGCATGCATTGCGGCGCCTGCGTCGGCCGTGCCACGAAGGCGCTTTCGGGTTTTGCCGACAAGGTGCAGGTGACGCTTGATCCTCCCCAAGCGGTGTTGCACGGCGTGCATGCGGACGCTTCGCTTGAGGTGATGCAAATCGCGCTGGCAGGCGCAGGCAAATACACGATAGCAGCGGCGGCACCAACGTTCGGCGCGAACACTGCCGCTGATACCGGCAGCAAGGACAGCGAGGGCTTTTTCGCCACGTACAAACCGCTGCTGTTGATTGCTGGTTTCCTGCTTGGCGTGACTTGGGTGGTCCACGCGCAACGGGGCATTGAAATCCGTCATTGGCATGAGTGGATGTCGGACTTTATGGCGGGATTCTTTCTGGTGTTCAGTTTTTTCAAACTGCTGAACCTCGGCGGCTTCGTGCAGGCGTATCGCGGCTATGACCTGATTGCGGCGAAAAGTACCGCGTACGCCTGGGCGTATCCGTTTATCGAACTGGCTCTGGGTGTGGCGTATCTGACACGCTGGCAGCCGCAGGTGACCCACTGGATCACGCTCGCGGTGATGCTTATCAGCGCGGCGGGGGTGTTGAACGCGTTGCGCAAGCGGCAATTGATCGAATGTGCCTGCCTGGGAACCGTGTTCAAATTGCCGATGTCGAAGGTGACATTGATCGAGGACTTGAGCATGGCGTTGATGGCAGCTGCGATGCTGATTTACCGGTAGAAGCGGCTTTGCCGCTCCGTTTCAACACACTAACTCCGGATCGCGGCAGAGCCGCCCTACAAAAAATATGAAAAAAATCTCTGTGTTTATCGCGGCGTTGCTCGCCGCCTCTGCCTTCGCGCAGGACGTCAAAGTCGGCTCCATCAACATTAACCATCCGTGGGCGCGTGCCACGCCAGGCGCAGTTAAGAACTCGGCCGCGTTCATGGTGTTTGACAACAAAGGCGCGGCGGACAAATTGATTGGCGTATCGGGAGACGTTGCCAAAGAAATCCAGATTCACAGCATGATCACCGAAGCGG
>JAYSUK010000162.1:0-13775 GCA_043719085.1 Burkholderiales bacterium
GCCCTCACCCGCCCTGTCGGGCACCCTCTCCCGCGCTGCGGGAGAGGGATGGTTCCCCAACCTACAATTCACCCATGAAAGCAGTCATAGCCCAACTCAATCTCGTCGTCGGCGACCTCAAAGGTAACGCCACCAAAATCCTTGCTGCCGCAGAGTCTGCTGCCGCCGTGAATGCAGATCTGCTGCTCACGCCTGAGCTATCCATCTGCTCGTATCAACCAGAAGATCTGCTGCTGCGACCCGCATTCATCGCTGCCTGCAGGGCCGAGGTCGAAGCGCTCGCTGCAAAGCTTCCGCCGAACCTCGCAGCCATCGTCGGCACGCCTTGGCGCGACGAAACGGGGCTTTACAACGCAGCCGCCGTGCTGCGCGGCGGCAAGGTGGAGGCGATTTACCGCAAGATGGATTTGCCGAACTATTCGGTGTTCGATGACAAACGCTACTTTGAGCACGGCAACAGTGCGACCGTGTTTGAAGCGGGTGGCGTGCGCGTTGGCGTGCTGATTTGCGAGGACGTATGGCTGTCGCGTGCGGCGGCGCTGACGCGTGAAGCGGGGGCGCAGGTGCTGGCCGTGATCAACGGTTCGCCTTACGATTCTGAGCATCTGGCGGCGCGTGAAGCCGCGTGTCGTGAGCGTGCCGAAGAGCAGGGCTTGCCTGTCATCTTCTGCAATCTGGTGGGTGGTCAGGACGAAATTGTTTACGACGGCCAGTCGTTTGTGATGAATGGCAAAGGCGAAGTTACACAGCGGTTGCCGGGGTTTGTCGAGGTGACGGCGGTCGTTGAGTTCGACGGCATCACGCCAAAACCCGTCCGCTACAACACACTGCCATCGGTCGCCGCCGATGTTTACGCCGCGCTCGTGCTCGCGGTCAAGGATTACATCAACAAGAACCGTTTCCCCGGCATCGTGCTGGGCTTGTCCGGCGGCATCGACTCCGCCGTGGTGCTCGCCATCGCGGTGGATGCGCTCGGTCGCGACCGCGTGCGCTGCGTGATGTTGCCTTCGAAATTCAATGCCAGCATCAGCCTGGAGGACGCGCGCTGGATGGCCGGGATGCAAGGGATTCGCTATGACGAAATTCCGATTGAGCCGGTGTACGAGGCGTTCGCCGCCGCGCTCGCCGATCAGTTCAAGGGCTACCCGGAGGACGCCAGCGAGGAGAACCTGCAATCGCGCATTCGCGGCACCATCCTCATGGGCATCTCAAACAAAACCGGCAACCTCGTGCTCACCACCGGCAACAAGAGCGAGATGACCACCGGCTACGCCACGCTCTACGGCGACATGGCCGGTGGCTTTGGCGTGCTCAAGGATTGCGACAAGGAGCTTGTGTACGAACTCGCCAACTATCGCAACACGCTGGGCCGCGTGATCCCGGAACGCGTGATCACGCGCGCGCCGTCGGCCGAGCTGAGGAACGACCAGACCGATCAGGACTCACTGCCCGAATACCCGATCCTCGACGAAATCATGTCGCTGTACATGGAGGACAACCTCTCGGCAGCGGACATCAAGGCGAAGGGCTTGCCTGCGGCGGACGTCGACAAGGTGGTGCGTCTGCTGCGCATCAACGAATACAAGCGGCGACAGGCACCGGTGGGGCCGCGCGTAACACCGCGTGCGTATGGACGGGATTGGCGGTATCCGATTACCAGTGGGTGGCGGGAGTAGGGCCGGTGGATGATGCGCCGTTTTATGTAGAGTCGCGTTGGAGTGGCAGCGAAGCCGCACCATCGGTTGAGCGTATGCACGAACTCATCAGCGAACTAAACGAAAGAGACGAGGAACATCCAGACACTTGGCTAATCCACAGCTCTTCGGGTTGGGGGCTGACGCTAGACGAAAACGGATACGCCCATCTCAGCGATGCAGACTGCAAAATCGTCGCTCACATGCAAAATGTCTCAGCCGATCAAGCGCTTCAATTGTGGATTCGGTTCTCGACGCAAGGACCGCAAGGTGTCAATGCGGAGGCTTGGACAAAAGGGCCTCGATACATCAGCCCAGAGGAGATCGCTCTGCGACAAGCGCGAGCCGATGCGTCCTCCTGCGGTACGACAGGGAGTTTTACGACCAGCTTGGCCCCGAACACGAGACCGAGTCGTGCAAATCTCCCGGCTGTGCAAGAGGGCATGTCAAGTACAGCGTTCTGTGTCGCATCCACCACTTCGAGCAAATTCGTAACCGAACATGTCCGTTCGATCATTGACAGCGCGTAGGCTGGGTTGATAAACCCAGCAATCTGGGCTGACGTGGCTCGCTGGGTTTTCAACCCAGCCTACGCGTTCACGCTACGTCGTGACGAAGGGGTTAATCACCTCAAGCCCACCAAACTTCCGTCCATGTTGCAAATCTTCGCTGTAAAGCGCGTCACAGCGCGCGTCGATAGCGGCCTGCACAATGAGCGCGTCGAACCACGATAGCGTGTTCGCGTCGGCGAGTGTCCATGCGTTGCGGATCAGAGTGATCGATGTGCTTTGGCAGCGGAACGGTGTGAGCAGGTCGAGCAAGCTTGCCGCCTTGTCAGCGTCGGGTGCGTGCTTGCGTACCCAGCGTAAATATTCGATGGCGACTTGCGTTGAAATGCAAAGGGGCGCCGGCTCAGTGAGCAATCGTTGCACGAGCGCGACTGCTTTGGGCTGTTTTACGGCCTCTGATGTGTCGACGGCGTAAATCAGTATGTTGGTGTCCAGAAACGCGGTCACGAAACGCTAGCCGCCGTTCGTTTGCGATGTGTCCGAGGTGTTCGCGCCGGTTCCGATGCGGAGTTGGCGCTGGATTCGAGGATCGCTGTCGTACATCTCCTCGCGCGTCATTCGCGGCCCAGTGGCGGCGAATTTGCCTTGCTCGATTATTCGCATGAATTGTTCTGCGCGCGTCAGCTCAGGCGCGTCTTCGGCCACCGTTTTCTCGATGAACTCGCGCACCATCGCGTTGACGCTAGTGCCGCGCTCAAGCGCCTTGATGCGGGCTTTGCGCAGCAGCGTGTCGTCGATGGTTAGAGTGAGATTGGTCATGATTGTTTTGGAGTTTAATCAAACGCAAAATAAGTGTAGCACGGGTTAAGTGTGCTTTTGTCTGCGATTCAGAACCATCTTTTTAAGCATGGCTTTTTCTTGAAACTGCCTATTGGCTTAGACTTAACGCGTTATTTTCCGTGCAGTCGACTAGCAACGATACTCACGCTTATGCCCTGATCAGATAAGGGTTTCACGAAAAAGCTGTATCAAATTTCAGAACGATATTGACGCAATTGCTTTAAACCTAAATAATTCGCGGATCACATAAATAGCGGATGAAAGCGAATCGGCATGCGAATCCTGTGCATCGGTGGGGGACCTGCGGGGCTGTATTTTGCGCTGCTGATGAAGTTGCAGAATCCTGCCAACGTGATTCGCGTGGCGGAGCGCAATCGTCCGTTTGACACGTTTGGCTGGGGCGTCGTTTTTTCCGATCAGACGCTGGGCAATTTGCAGCTAGCCGATCCGGTCACCGCAGCGCTGATCGGCGACGCGTTTAATCATTGGGACGACATTGACGTGCATTTTCGCGGGCGCACGGTGCGCTCCGGTGGGCATGGGTTTTGTGGCATTGGTCGCAAGCGGTTGCTGAACATTTTGCAACAGCGTTGCCTGGATTTGGGCGTGGATTTGGCGTTCGAGCAGGACGTTTCGGACGACCAGAAACTGGCCGCTGATTTCGCAGCGGACATCGTGATCGCCTCGGACGGACTGAACAGCCGCATCCGCACGCGCTATGCCGACACCTATCAGCCGGACATCGATTTGCGTGAGTGTCGCTTCGTGTGGCTGGGCACTAAGAAGACGTTTGACGCATTCACCTTTGCTTTCGAGCAGACCGAGCACGGCTGGTTTCAGGCGCATGCCTACAAGTACGACGACACGACGTCCACCTTCATTGTGGAGACGCCCGAGGCGGTGTGGAAGGCGCACGGGCTGGACGCGATGGAGCAAGCTGAGGCGATTGCCTTTTGCGAAAAACTGTTCGCGAAATATTTAGATGGCCACGCGCTCATGAGCAACGCGACGCATCTGCGCGGCTCGGCAAACTGGATTCGTTTTCCCCGCGTGATCTGCAAATCGTGGGTGCATTTTTACGGCTCGATCGACGTCGAGGGGAATGACGCAACTCCAGTAGTTTTGATGGGCGACGCAGCGCATACCGCGCACTTCTCCATTGGTTCCGGGACGAAGCTCGCGCTGGAAGATGCGATTGAACTGACGCGTTCGTTCGCGAATCATGGCGAGCATGATTTGCGCGCTACGCTGGCGGACTACGAGGCAGTGCGTTCAGTTGAAGTGCTGAAGATTCAGAACGCCGCGCGCAATTCAACTGAGTGGTTTGAAAACGTGGATCGTTACACCGCAATGGAAGTGGAGCAGTTTGCGTATTCGTTGCTAACGCGGTCGCAGCGGATCAGTCACGAGAACTTGCGGGTGCGGGACGCGGTGTGGCTTGGGGGGTATGAGCGGTGGTTGGCGCAGCGTCCACTGAACGCTTCGTTCGACACCCTCTCCCCGGGGGAGAGGGTTGGGGAGAGGGAGTCGGCGTTTGATCCAAGTTTGGATGGCTCCACTACACCCTCTCCCCTAGCCCCCCGGCCTTCGCCGGGGCAGGCTCTACCCCCCCGGGGGGAGGGGGACAAAACGCACGTGCCGCCTATGCTGCTGCCCCTCACCGCGCGAAGCATCACGCTCGCCAACCGCGTCGTCGTGTCGCCGATGGCCATGTATTCAGCGGTTGAAGGCGTGCCCGGCGACTTTCATCTCGTGCATCTCGGCGCGCGTGCGTTGGGCGGCGCAGGACTTGTGTTTGCCGAAATGACCTGTCCATCGCCCGAGGGCCGCATTACCACGGGTTGCCCCGGAATGTGGAACGACGAGCAGATGTTTGCCTGGAAGCGCATCGTTGATTTCGTGCATTCGTCGACCGGCGCGAAGATCGGCATGCAGATTGGCCACAGCGGCCCGAAGGGCTCCACTCAACTCGGTTGGGAGATCACCGACGAGCCGATGGCGCAGGGCAACTGGCCGCTGCTGGCTGCAAGCGCTATCGCGTTCGGGCCGCAGAATCAGGTGCCGAAAGCGATGACGGCGGATGACATGCGCGAAGTGACCGCGCAGTTCGTTGCGTCAACGGAGCTTGCGGCGAAAGCGGGTTTCGACTGGCTGGAATTGCACTGCGCGCATGGCTATTTGCTGTCCAGCTTCATTTGTCCGCTGACCAATGTGCGCACGGACGTTTACGGTGGCGCAATCGTTGCGCGCTGTCGCTATCCGCTCGAAGTTTTCCGTGCGATGCGTGCCGTGTGGCCCGAGCACTTGCCCATGAGTGTGCGCATCTCGGCGCATGATTGGGCAGAAGGCGGCAACACGGCAGACGACGCCATCGTTGTTGCTCGGCTCTTTAAGGAGGCTGGTGCTGATTTCATCGACGTGTCGTCGGGGCAGACCACGCGCGACGCCAAGCCGATCTATGGCCGCATGTATCAAACGCCGTTCGCTGATCGCATTCGCAATGAAGTCGGCATTCGCACCATTGCAGTGGGCGCGATTTCTGAGGCCGATCACGTCAATAGCATCATCGCTGCCGGTCGTGCAGACTTGTGTGCGGTGGCACGACCGCATCTGGCGGATGCCGCGTGGACGCTGCATGAAGCCGCGAAGCTCGGCAGCATGGCAATCGTATGGCCGAAGCAGTATTTGAGTGGCCGCGATCAGCTTTATCGCAATCTGGCAAAGGAGAAATCGGTTGCTGCGTTGATGACCGGTCTCAGTGCTGCGGAAGTTGCGGCCAAGCAGTTGGAGCTTTGAGGTGCTAATGGACCTTGAAGCCCGCGCCCATGAAGAACATCACGACGCACTGCGCTTGTGGTTGCGCATGCTGACCTGCACGCAATTGATCGAGCAGCGTGTGCGCAGCCGTCTGCGCGAACGGTTCGAAACGACATTGCCGCGCTTTGATCTCATGGCGCAACTGGAGCGCTCCCCGGAGGGACTGAAGATGAACGAGTTGTCGCGGCGCTTGATGGTGACTGGTGGCAACGTCACCGGTATTACCGATCAGCTTGAAGCGGAGGGCCTGGTTGAGCGCACTGCCGTGGCCAACGATCGGCGCGCGCTGTGTATTCGGTTGACAGAGGCGGGTCGCAAAGCGTTTGCTGACATGGCATCGATACACGAAGGCTGGATTATTGACGCACTTTCCGGACTTTCTGAGCGTGAAATTGGCACACTGCACAAGCTGCTCGGCAAGGTGAAACAACATATGAATCAAAACGTGAGAAGTAGCGAGGTGGCGATATGAATTCGGGCAATCCTATGGCGAGCGGATTTCGTCCGATGGCGGACTTCGAGGCGAAGCACTTTCGCTTCACGACCACCGGCGAGGGCGAGCGCCGTATCGCGCAGGTCACACTGAACCGACCAGAGCGCAAGAATCCGCTCACATTCGATTCGTACGCCGAGTTGCGCAATCTGTTTCGCGATTTCGTCTACGCGACGGACATCAAAGCGGTGATCATTTCGGGCGAGGGCGGAAACTTCTGTTCGGGTGGCGACGTGCACGAAATCATCGGCCCGCTCACCAAAATGACCATGCCCGAGCTGCTCGCGTTTACGCGCATGACGGGCGATCTGGTGAAGGCGATCAAAACCTGCCCGCAGCCCGTGATTGCTGCGGTCGATGGCATTTGCGCCGGGGCTGGTGCGATGATGGCGCTGGCAAGTGATATGCGGCTCGGCACCCCGAACGCAAAGACTGCGTTTCTGTTCACGCGGGTCGGTCTCGCGGGGGCGGACATGGGTGCGTGTGCCCTGCTGCCGCGTGTGATCGGTCAAGGGCGCGCGGCAGAGTTGCTATTGACGGGGCGTGCGATGACTGCGGAAGAGGGTTTTGCGTGGGGCTTCTTCAACGCACTGCACCCATCGGACGCGCTGAATGCCGCCGCGACGAGTCTCGCCGAATCATTGGTCGCTGGACCGAACTTCGCGCACAGCATGACCAAAACCATGCTGCATCAGGAATGGTCAATGACCATCGACATGGCGATCGAAGCTGAAGCGCAGGCGCAGGCGATTTGCATGCAGACGCAGGATTTTCATCGCGCGTTTCATGCGTTTGCGGCGAAGCAGAAACCGCAGTTCGAAGGAAATTAGTGATGCATCCAGATCAACGACATCTCGGTTTGCCATTTTTCGACCAAGTCCATCGCGAACTAGCCCGCGATCTATCCGCATGGGCCGCAGCGCAAACCATCAATGAAACCGACGACCGTGCAGCGTGCCGCGAATGGGTGCGCGCATTGGGCGACGCAGGCTTTCTGCGCTGGTGCGTCCCGGCGTCGCAAGGCGGTGCCCTAGCCGAACTCGACTCCCGCGCGCTGGTGGTGTTGCGCGAAACGCTGGCGTTCTATTCGCCACTCGCAGACTTTGCGTTCGCCATGCAGGGGTTGGGCAGCGGCGCCATCACACTGGCTGGCACCGACGCACAGAAGCGCGCGTATCTCACGCCAGTAGGGCAGGGGAAAAAAATCGCAGCTTTCGCGCTATCCGAGCCGCACGCCGGATCGGACGCCGGAGCGCTATCCACGAGTGCTGTGCGTCACGGTGATCACTGGGTATTGAACGGAACCAAAACATGGATCAGCAACGGCGGGATCGCCGACTACTACTGCCTGTTTGCCAAGACCGACACCGAGGCCGGAACGCGAGGCATCAGTTGTTTTGTAGTTGATGCAACGACCACCGGACTTGACGCGTCGCAGCAAATACATGTGATGGCGCCTCACCCTTTGGCGACGCTATTGCTGACGGATTGCAGGGTTCCAGCTGCGGCACTACTCGGCACTGAAAACGGCGGCTTTAAGCTTGCGATGCAGACGTTGGACATTTTTCGTGCAAGTGTGGCTGCGGCTGCGTTGGGCTTTGCGCGTCGTGCGCTCGCTGAGGCAACCACTCACGCGAAGTCACGCAAGATGTTTGGGCAAACGCTGGCCGATTTTCAACTGACGCAGGCCAAGCTCGGGCAAATGGCCGCAGACGTTGATGCTGCGGCGCTGCTCACCTATCGCGCGGCATGGTTGCGCGACGACGCGTTGCGACGTGGCGTTTCCACTCGCGTCACGAGCGAGGCCGCGATGGCCAAGATGGTAGCGACCGAAAACGCTCAGCGGGTGATTGATGCGGCGCTGCAAATGCACGGCGGGCTGGGCGTGCAGGTGGGCACCAAGGTCGAATCGCTGTACCGCGATATTCGTTCGCTGCGCATTTACGAAGGCGCCACCGAGGTGCAGCAACTCATTATTGGCAAGGCGTTATTGGGCAACGTCGTGGCAGGAGGCTGAGCGATGACCACGCAGGTAGACCGATTCGTACATGACCGCATGCCTGCCATTGAGGACATGCCACGGATGATTTTCGAATTGCCGGAGTTGCAGTTTCCGCACAAACTCAATGCGGTTGTCGAGCTGCTGGATTGCAACGTCGCCAAGGGCAACGGCAATCGGGTTTTGTTGCGCGATGCACAGCAAACTTTGACCTACGCGCAGGTGCTTGATCGAGTCAATCAGCAGGCGCATGTGTTGACTGAAGACATGGGCCTAGTATCGGGCAATCGCGTGCTACTGCGTGGCGGCAACAGCATCGAGATGGCCGTCGCATGGCTTGCGGTGGTCAAGGTGGGTTTGATTGCAG
Source organism: Burkholderiales bacterium (assembly GCA_043719085.1). GTDB lineage: Bacteria > Pseudomonadota > Gammaproteobacteria > Burkholderiales > Casimicrobiaceae > Casimicrobium. The sequence continues at coordinate 8,720 of JAYSUK010000162.1, forward strand.
TGGCGACGATGCCGATGCTTCGAGCACGCGAGCTGGTGGACGTGATTAATAAAGGTCAGATTAGTCACGCGCTGTGCGCAACGGCACTACTCGCCGAGCTACAGTCCGCACAGGCGCAATGCCCCATGTTGACCAGCGTGGTGAGCTTTGACGCACTGGCAGATTCAGCAGCGCACAAAAGTACCGACTGCCCGGCGGTACAGACTGATGCGGATGACATCGCGCTGATGGCATTCACCAGTGGCACCACAGGCGCACCCAAAGCGGCACTGCACACGCATCGTGACCTGCTCGCCGCGTGCGAGACGTGGCCCCGGCACGTGTTGAAGGCGACCGCTGATGACATCGTGATTGGTTCGCCGCCGCTGGCGTTTACGTTCGGACTGGGCGGAATGCTGGTATTCCCGATGTGGGCGGGTGCGAGCGTGTATTTCGCGGACGGGAGCTTGAGCCCGGAGTCGATGATCAAGACGATCAACGACGTTGGTGCGACGATTTGTTACACGGCTCCCACTTTTTATCGACGCATGGCCCCGTTTGCCGAGCAAACTCCGATGCCGGCCCTGCGAATTTGCGTCAGTGCCGGCGAAGGATTACCTGACGCCACACGCCAGTTGTGGAAGCAGGCAACAGGCATTGAGATGCTCGACGGCATCGGCGCCACGGAGATGTTTCATATTTTTATCTCTAGCGCTGGCAGCGAAGTCCGACGCGGTGCGATCGGCAAAGTGGTGCCCGGTTATCGTGCGCAGGTGGTGGATGATGCAGGCAATCCGTTGCCACCGGGCAGCGTTGGAAAGCTGGCGGTGATTGGCCCAACTGGTTGCAAATATCTCGACGAACCGCGCCAAAAGCGTTACGTGCAAAAGGGCTGGAACTATCCGGGCGATTCGTTTGTGATGGACGCCGACGGTTATTTTTTCTATCAGGCACGCGATGACGACATGATCATCACGGCGGGTTACAACGTGGCGGGACCAGAGGTTGAAAACTGCCTGTTGCAACACGAAGCCGTCGCCGAATGCGCCGTGATCGGACAAGCCGATGAAGCGCGTGGAATGATTGTGAAGGCCTTTGTGGTGCTGAAGAATAGTTGTCTGCCTGATGCGGCTACCGTCGTCTCTCTGCAAGACTTTGTCAAGTCGCAAATCGCTCCTTACAAATACCCGCGACAAATTGAATTTGTCACCAGCCTTCCGCGCACCGAGAGCGGCAAACTACAGCGCCACCGCCTGCGCCAAATGCAATCTACAGAGAGCCTGAAATGAAATTTTTGCAACCTGCCGAGTGGCTGCCGCCAAAGGGCTACGCCAACGGAATTGCAGCCCGTGGAACGCTCGTTTTTCTCGGCGGGCAAATTGGCTGGAACGCGCAGCAGCAGTTCGAAACCGACGATTTCATTGCGCAAACACGACAGGCACTGATCAATATCGTGGCGGTGTTGCGCGAGGCGAATGCCGGGCCGGAGCACATGGTGCGCATGACCTGGTACATCGTTGATCGCGACGAATACGTGGCGCGGCTCAAAGAGCTGGGTGCTGTCTATCGTGAGGTGATGGGCCGCAATTTTCCAACAATGAGTTGTGTCGAGGTGTCGAGACTGATGGAGTCGCGCGCCAAAGTTGAGATTGAGGTCAGTGCCGTAGTTTCAGATATGCCTTAGGCCTTTTCGCGCGCAGGCATGACTAACATTACTTTTTCTTGAGTCGCGGCGCGCACTTTAGCGAGCCTCTGGCATACTGGTGCGTGTCAAAAAGTTAGTCAGAAGTTCAACCGTGACCAAGGAAAGTGCATGAAAAAAATTGAAGCCATCATCAAGCCGTTCAAGCTTGATGAAGTTCGCGAGGGCTTGGCAGATGCTGGCATCACAGGCCTGACGGTGACCGAAGTGAAAGGATTTGGACGCCAGCGTGGTCACACCGAACTCTATCGCGGTGCCGAGTACGTGGTCGACTTTTTGCCCAAGACCAAAGTTGAACTCATCGTCGCTGATGCTGATGTCGAGCGCGTCATCGAAGCCATCGTAAAGGCGGCGCGGACCGGCAAGATTGGCGACGGAAAAATTTTCGTTTCGAATGTAGAGCAGGTAATGCGTATTCGAACCGGAGAAACCGGGGATGCGGCTATTTAGCTGCAAAAATTTCACATAGCTACACAGTTAAGGGAGACGAAGCATGTCAATGATGGACGAATTTAAGACCTTTGCACTCAAGGGCAACGTAATGGATCTGGCGGTGGGTGTCATCATCGGTGCCGCTTTCGGCAAGATTGTTGATTCGATCGTGGGAGACCTGATCATGCCGATTGTTGCGAGGATTTTTGGTGGCCTCGACTTCACCAACATGCTGGTGGTGCTGGGCGACAATCCAGGCAAGCTCACCATGCTCGCCGATTTGAAGAAGGCAGGGATTGCGACGTTCGCCTACGGCAACTTCATCACCATTCTGATCAATTTCATCATTCTTGCGTGGATCGTATTTTTGATGGTTAAGGCCATGAACAACATGAAAAAAGCGGAGCCTGCACCAGCGCCTGCGCCGACAGGTGAAGATGTGGTTTTGCTGCGCGAGATTCGCGACAGCCTGAAAAAGTAAAAACCCTATGTTTTGCAATAAAACCGACCGCTTGGTCGGTTTTGTTTTTTTGGCGTATTACACTCGGATGTGTCTGAAAATACGTAAAAAGGAGCTCAGTATGGTTCGTATTGTTTGTGCTGCAATCGTGGCAACATTTGCGGTGGCCGCTGCGCATGCGCAGTTGAAGGTGGGTCTCACGCTTTCACTCACCGGGCCTGCTGCGTCGCTCGGCATTCCCGAGAAAAACACCGTCGACTTGATGCCGAAAAAAATCGGCGGACTGGATGTCACCTACATCGTTCTTGACGATGCGTCGGACACCACCAAGGCCGTCACCAACACCAAGAAGCTCATCTCGGAAGACAGGGTCGACATCATCATCGGGTCCACCACCACACCGAATTCAATGGCGATGATTGACGTGGTGGCAGACGGTGAAACGCCCAATATTTCTCTAGGAGGTTCAGCGCGCATCGTCGACATTGCCAACCCCAAAACCAAATGGGTGTTTAAAGTCTCGCAGCATGATTCACTGATGGCTGACGCGATTGCCGTGCACGCCAAGGCTGGCGGCATCACTTCACTTGGCTTCGTCGGTTACAACGACGCCTATGGCGAAGGCTGGCTGGTAGAGATGAAACGCTCCGCTGCGACGGCAGGTATCAAGATGGACACCATCGAGCGCTTCAACCGCACTGACTCCAGCACCACGGGGCAGGTGCTCAAACTGATGTCTGCCAATCCGCAGGCGATTCTGATTGTTGGTTCGGGCACACCTGCTGCTACGCCGCATAAAGAGCTGATAGCTCGCGGCTACAAGGGGCGCATCTACCAGACGCACGGTGTAGGCAACTCGGACTTTCTGCGGGTGGTGGGCAAGGACGGTAACGGCGCCTTCTTGCCTGCGGGGCCGATGCTTTCGTACGAAAGCCTGCCTGATTCGAACCCGATCAAAGCGGTGGCCAAGGACTACATCACACAATATGAAGCCAAGTTTGGCCCGCGCACCACTTTTGGCGGCCACGCGTGGGATGCCTACATCGTGTTGAACAAGGCCGTCCCCGAAGCACTGAAAAGCGGTGCCAAACCGGGCAGCAAAGAGTTTCGTGCCGCGCTGCGCACGGCGATGGAAAACACCAAAGAAGTGGTTGGCGTGCACGGCGTGTTCAACATGTCAGCGACTGAACACAATGGCCTTGATAACCGTGGCCGCACCATGTTTACGATTAAGGATGGCAAGTGGGCGTTGGCCACTAAATAGCCTGCTACGGCACCCGTTCTGATCGACTTCCTCTCCCTCTGAGGGGGAGAACCAGCAATCATTCCCCCTTAGTCGCTCTCGCAACTTATGGATTTCTCAATCGCTGCGCTGTTGGTGCAGGACGGGCTGACCAACGGCGCGATCTATTGCATGTTGGCGCTGGCACTGGTGCTCGTGTTCGCCGTTACTCGTGTCATCTTCATTCCCCAGGGTGAGTTTGTTGCGTTCGCGGTGTTGACGCTGGCTGCGTTCGAGCAAAACAAACTTCCCGGCACGGTGTGGTTGCTGCTTGCGCTCGGCGCGGCATCCATGGTCGCCGATGTCGTCACCCATCGCAAAGCACCGTCGCGCATGCTGCGTGCGGTCGCTGGCAGCGGGCTGCCCTGTCTACTTGCGGCGGGGCTGGTGTGGGCAGTTTTTGTATTACAGGCGGGCGTTGCACTACAGATTGCTGCCACCGTTATCTCCGTGACGGCAATGGGGCCGGCCGTTTATCGACTGGCTTATCAGCCGGTAGCCACCGCCCCGGTGCTCACGTTGCTGATTGTTTCGGTCGCTGTTCACTTTGTATTGACGGGCCTGGGGCTGCTGTTTTTCGGCGCTGAGGGCGCGCGCACTTCGGCGTTTATCAGTACCAGCTTTGCGCTGGGCAGTATCAATGTTTCGGGGCAAAGTCTGCTCGTCTACGGGTTCACCGCCTTGTTGGTGATCGGCATGGCACTGTTTTTCCGGTTCACGTTGTTCGGAAAGGCATTGCGCGCGACGGCTGCTAATCGAACCGGCGCGCGGCTGGTTGGCGTGAGTCCTAACTTTGCGGGCAGCCTGGCCATGACGCTGGCGGCGGCCATCGGTGCGGTGTCGGGCCTGCTGATTGGCTCTATCACCACGGTGTACTACGACTCCGGATTTCTAGTTGGACTCAAAGGTTTTGTAGGAGCGATTGTGGGCGGATTGGCAAGCTACCCAATCGCAGCGGCGGGCGCAATTTTTGTGGGGCTGGTCGAAGCGTTTTCGTCGTTCTGGGCCAGTGCCTACAAAGAGGTGATCGTTTTCACGCTCATCATTCCTGTGCTCCTGTGGCGTTCGTTCAATACGACCCACCACGAGGAGGAATGAGGTGAAGCCAAAAATTCTGGTCGGCATCGCCGTGGCCGTCATTCTCGTGGCACCGGCCATCGCACCTGCCTTTTACGTGACGTTGCTGAATTACATCGGGCTG
>JAYSUK010000163.1:0-13745 GCA_043719085.1 Burkholderiales bacterium
TTGCTGTCGCAGTTTTAGGCCCTGCGTTGCCCGCCCATGCAGCGAGTCGTGAAGCCGAGCTCGCACGCGTCATCACCGCCGCAGGCGCGTTGATCGATAACTTACCACCCTCCACGCGAAGCGAGGTCAGCGATCTATTCGGCCTCTTGGCGCTAAAACCTGCGCGCATGCTTTTGGGCTTTAGCGGCAACTGGGAAATGAGCGAAGCGACCGCCGTGGCGCAGTCTTTATTGGCGTTGCGCGACAGCTTGATCGGGCTCAAACAGCAAACGTACTTTGCGTTGCATGACATGGTCTTGGGTAGCTTTTATGCAGAGCCCAGTACGTGGGTTTCGACCGGGTATCCTGGGCCACCGAAGTTGGCATGAACGGCTTTTATCTGAGGTTTCTCCGATTCCAATCACCCTCTCCTCAACCCTCTGCCCCAAGCAGAGGGAGTCAAACTGGCATCAAACAACATGACCTCTGATCCCATACGCGAAGGCATCAACAAAGGCTGGCTGCACATCGATGCGTCGCAGCTTGGCAAAGACGCTGTACTCGAGGCTGACGTGTGCATTATCGGCACCGGTGCGGGTGGTGGCATTGCGGCGGATGTGCTCTCCGACACCGGCCTAAAAGTGGTGATGATTGAAGAGGGAATGCTTAAGACCTCCACCGACTTTCGCATGCTGGAGGCTGAGGCGTATCCGCAGCTATATCAGGAATCCGCGTCGCGCAAAACGGCGGACAAGGCGATCAATATTTTGCAGGGCCGCACGGTCGGTGGCTCGACCACGGTGAACTGGACCACGAGTTTTCGAACGCCGTCAGCCACGCTCAAATACTGGCGTGAACGGTTCGGTTTGACTGAGTTGACCGATGAGCATATGGAGGGCTGGTTCAAACTGGCTGAAAAGCTCACTAACATCACCGATTGGGCAGTGCCTCCAAATGAAAACAACGCTGTGCTTGAGCGCGGCGGGCAAAAAATTGGCATCAAGGTCGAGCGCATCCGTCGCAATGTGAAAGGTTGCTACAACTTGGGCTATTGCGGCATGGGCTGCCCGACTAACGCCAAGCAATCGATGCTGGTCACGACGATCCCGGCGGCGTTGGCTCGCGGCGCGGTGCTGGTGAGCCGCGCAAGAGCCGAACGATTGATATTTAAAGGTGGAAAGGTAGAGTCGCTTGAATGCGTGAGCATGCAAGGCACCGGCTACGACCTGGGCACCACCAAGGTGCGTGTTGTGGCCAAGCACTTCGTCGTCGCTGGCGGTGCGATCAATTCACCTGCACTGCTGATGCGCTCAAAGGCGCCTGATCCTTATGTGCGGTTAGGCCATCGCACGTTTCTGCACCCATCGTTGTTGTCGGGCGCAGATATGGGCGCGAAAGTCGCGGGTTGGGAAGGCGCGCCGCAAACAACTTACAGCGACCATTTTTTGCACACCCACGCCATTGACGGCGCGATGGGTTTCAAGCTCGAAGTGCCACCGATTCATCCGGTGCTGTATGCGATCAGCGTGAACGGCATGAGTGAACATCACCGTAGCCGAATCACCAATTTACCAAATACACAGGTGACGATTGCGCTGTGTCGCGATGGCTTCAACGAGCAAAGCACGGGGGGCAGCGTCAAGTTGTTGAGTGATGGATTTCCACAGCTCCACTACAAACTCAACTCGTTTTTCTTCGATGCTGCGAAGCGCGCGATGCTCGCGATGGCCGAGCTTCAGTTTGCTGCGGGCGCGAAAGAAGTATTCCCGGTTGACGAGCGGATCAATGGCTACCGTAGTTGGGCCGAGGCGAAGACCGGGCTCGTTGCGCTTGATTTGAAGCCGCTATCAACCCGGGTGGGCAGCGCGCACGTGATGGGAGGTTGCACCATGGCTGCAAGCGAAAAACAGGGTGTAGTGAACGTGTATGGGCAACATCATCAAGTCGAGAATTTGAGCGTGATGGACGGCTCGGTGTTCCCCACCTCGATTGGAGCAAATCCGCAGTTGTCGGTATACGGCTTGGCGTGGCGCAACGCCGCCAAACTTGCGACATCGCTGCGGCGAACGTAACAAAACAGGCGATATCGGATCATGGCTATGTGGCTGCTGGGTTTACTGCTTCTGTGCGTGGAATTCAGTCTGTACGCTTGGCGTTTGGCGTGGCCCGCAGCCGTGCGCGGCGACTGGTGGTGCGCGCTTGGATGGATGACCGTACTGCCACTTGCAGTGCGGCTCTTGGTCACGCTGGCCAGCTACGTCGTGTCTCGCTGGAAGGGCGTCAAGTTAGCGCCGGCCCAGCGACTGAGCGTCGCAGGCTGGGTCAAATTTATTGCTATTGAATATTGGCATTTGTGTACCCAGAACCTGCTGTTGATTCCGTTCCGAGCCTTGTTCCACACGCGAAGCGAGCGCAGCCCCGGTCGGGCCGCTGGCCCGAGTTCAAGGCCGGTGGTGCTCATGCAGCACGGCTACCTGAACAACGGCGCGGTGTGGTTTTTCACCGCCCGTGCACTGGAGGCGCGAGGCTATCGCGTATTCACAATGGATCAGCCCGCGTTCGCCCCCCTCGACCGTATGGGCGATCTACTCGCTGCTCGGGTGGACGCGGTGCTGGACGCGACCGGTGCGCAGCAGTTGACCTTGGTGGCGCACAGCATGGGCGGGCTCGTTTGCCGTGCGTACTTGCGCAGTCATGGAGATGCCCGCATTAGTCGCTTGATCACGCTCGGCTCGCCCCACCACGGCACCTTCCACGCCAATCTGGCAAACGGCCCTAACGGCGCACAGATGCGGCTTGGCAGCGCTTGGCTCAACAGCTTGAATCAGGAACGGGTCAGTGTGCCGTTCATCAGCATCTACAGTCTGCACGACACCATCATCACCCCGCAGGACTCGTCAGTGATGCCTGAGGCAGACAATGTACGCCTGATGGCGGTGGGGCATGTCAGCATGCCCAGCGGCGCTGACGCACGCGCTGCGCTGCTCGCTGCGTTGCAAAATTAGCGCTATAGCAATGTAGTGTAGGCGCTGTCCTACAGCGCATTGGCGCATCGTGTACACGCTGCAACACCCGCGCCATTGATACGATCAAAACTGTCACTGCGGTGCAGTCGACGCGGCTTGCGTCTGCTAGCCTCCCACATGTCGTGCAAATATTGGTGAGCGTTTTGTCTCTGAGGATTTACCTAGTTGAAGATAACGCCATCATCCGTGAGAACCTCGCTGAGGCGTTAGCTGAGCTAGCAGGCGCGACCGTGTGCGGCAGCGCTGAGGGTGAACAAGAGGCCGTGGCGTGGCTCACCACACATCCTGACGATTGGGATTTAGCGATCGTTGACGTGTTTTTGAAAGAGGGCAACGGAATTGGCGTGGTCGCTTCAGGTAAGGCAAGACAAAGCGATCAGAAGCTCGTAGTGCTCTCCAACTACGCGTCACCACGGGTGCGCGAACAATGCCTGAAACTCGGTGCCGACGCTGTGTTTGACAAATCTAATGACATTGACAATCTGATTGACTTTTGTCTGACGCAAAGTGCACGCCTGCCCGCCCAATAGCTCGCCACAGCGCTGCTACTGCTCAGTCGATGAGCTTTCCCTTGAGCGCGTAGTAGGTCAAATCACTGTTCGACGCAAGCGCCATTTTCTCCATGATTCGGGTGCGGTAAGTGCTCACCGTTTTTACCGAAAGCGACAGTGCCTCGGCGATGATGCCCACCGTCTCGCCTTTCGCCAGCCGCAGAAAAACTTGAAACTCACGTTCGGAAAGTTGCTCGTGCGGAGGGCCACCATCGGGCCGATTCAATTGCTGGGCAAGCAGCTCGGCAACTTCGGGTGTGATGTAGCGCCGTCCCTGATTCACGGTGCGTATGGCGGTCACGATTTCGCTGGGCTCGCACTGCTTGTTCAGATACCCGCTCGCGCCCTGCCGGATGAGGTTGACTGCATAATGTTCTTCCGGGTAGCCGCTGAGCATCAAGATCGCCAGATCGGGGGCCTTGGCACGAATCATTGCCATGGCATCAATGCCCGATTGCCCCGGCATCGAAACGTCCATCAACAGCACGTCCATTTCCGTGGTGCGCACCATTTCCACCGCCGCCCGACCGCTCGCGGCCTCGCCCACCACCTGCAAGTCCGACTCTTCTTCAAAAAACTGGCGCAGTCCGGAGCGGACAATGCTGTGGTCATCCACAATCCCGATTTTAATTTTGATCATTCGATGAACCGCTTTTATAAGTTATGGCGTGAGTGTATTCCTGCTGACAGCGCTCACGTCGTTGCTGCGCGTGCAGGCTCGTGCGCTGACGGTTGCCACGTCGGAGCGCCCTCATGAAATTGCTAAGCCGCCCTAAAGTCGCCCTGATACTACCGCTGGTGGTGTTGTCGGTGGCGGCTCTCATCGCGCTTAATGAGCTCGGCTACCGTCGCTCAACGACGGCCGCCGAGAGCATGGTGACGGAGCAAGAGAAACGCGGAAGCCTGCACCGGTTGCTGCAACAAGTGCTCGATGCCGAAACGGGGCAACGAGGCTACTTGCTGACGGGAGACGATCGGTACCTCATCCCCTACCGAGAAGCAGCCGCGAAAATTAACGTCACGCTGGACACTTTGCGGGCGGGCTACGTTGCCGACAAAGAGCAGCTTGCGCGCTTCGCGGATCTCTCCAGAGTCATCTCGCGAAAACTCGCGGAGCTGGAGGTCACCATAAAAATTCGCGCTATCGGTGGCGACAGCGAAAACTGGATGCAAGTAATCCGAACCGATCTGGGGCGCGACTACATGAATGCCACCCGCGACATTGCGCTGGAGATGATTGCGACGTCCAGCGACCGGATGAAAACAACGCAATTGCAGATTGGTCGCAGTTTGACTGTTTCGCGTATTGGGGTGACGCTCGCCGCACTGCTCTTTCTGCTGGCGTTCATTTTGTATCTACGTCAGACTGAGAAGCTCGACGTGGTCGCCGAAGCGCAGCGCCGCGCGATGGCGCTGGAGCGTGACGGGCTTGAGCGCCAGGTGCGCGAACGCACGGCACGGCTCACGGTGCTAGCCAATCATCTGCAAAAGGTGCAGGAAACCGAGCGCGAGCATCTTGCCCGCGAGCTTCATGATGAGTTAGGCGCCCTGCTCACCGCGGCCAAATTAGACGTGGCGCGGATTCGCTCAAAGTTGGTTGGCGACAACGAATCGCTCGCACAGCGACTTGTTCATCTGTCGGACACACTGAACTCGGTGATCGCACTTAAAAGAAGAATTGTGGAGGATCTGCGGCCTTCTTCCTTATCTAACTTGGGCTTAACCGCAGCGCTCGAAATTTTGGTTCGCGAGTTTGGCGAACATACCAATATCAGCGTATCGACTGACCTTGAAACCGTTGAGTTCGACGACGAATCTCAGCTAACCGCCTATCGCGTGGTGCAGGAATCGTTGACCAATATTTCGAAGTATGCCGAGGCGAAAACCGTTAGGGTTTCACTGCATCACCGCGGCCACTTCGTTGAGCTCGACGTACGGGACGATGGGATCGGTTTTGATCTCGCTAGCCGCTTGAACGCGAGCCATGGGTTTGCTGGTATGCGCCATCGCGTTGAGGCGTTGAAAGGCACGCTTGATGTCGTTTCAAGCCCCGGCATTGGCACCGCTATCCGCGTCGTTTTGCCGTGCGTTGAGGTTGCCTTGAACGGGCGCCCCGTACCGACGCCGCAGTAGCAATAAGCGAGCTTCAGATCGAGTCTGTAGGCGCTGTCCCACATGGCGGTGACATTTGCCTACAACCGCTTGCGCGCCTCACCGATGGCGGTGAAACAGCAACATGAGGAACATACCCTCATGGCAACAAGGCAGTTCAACGGTTGAACTCTCGCGCCAAATGCTCAAGGAGTTACCCATGCTGAATTACGCAGTCATTTTTCTCGTTGTTGCCTTGGTGGCAGCTGTATTCGGATTTGGCGGCATCGCGGCTGGGGCCGTTGAAATCGCCAAGATTTTATTTTTCATATTCGCCGCAATGGCGATCATCACCTTCGTCGTCAGTCTGATCCGCAAGGGCTAGTGATCTCCTGTCACCGACACGTTTACTCCTCCACTTATTCATAGGAACTCATCATGAACTTCGGCAAAACCAACGTAGAAAAAACTCAAGACACCGCGGCGCAGTATGGCAAGCAGCTCGCTAACGGTGTTGAAAATGCGGTTGACACCGTACACGATGCTGCTCAGGATGCCCTGAGCAGCGTGTCGACGAAACTCGACTCGATGCACGATCAAGCCAAGCCAACGGTAGATCGCTTCGTAGCGCGTGGCCAGGAGATTGCGAGCAACGCTATCGCTGGCACTCGCGATGCAGGCGTTCGCGCCAAAAAGGCAGTGTCCGGCTACGCCGCCTCCTGCGAATCCTATGTGAGCGACCAACCAATGAAGGCAGTAGCTATTGCTGCCGCAGCAGGCGCCACGATCGCAGCGCTAATTTTGGTGTCACGCAATCGCCGCAGTCATTCCAACAGCCCGCGGTAACGAACGATAGCCGAGGCCCTGCGTTCACGGCGACAACCGCGCACGCTTGCAAAAAACTCAAGACGACTTAAGAAGGATAGGGGACTCAGGATATGTTCGGCACGGTACTCAATTTATTGACGCGATTCTTGCCGCCGCGGCTACCTAAGCTCCTGACTGAACGTCCCGACCTGCTGATGCAACACGCGCTTGCCTATGTGGCGCTGGCTAAAAGCGAGGTTGAATCAGCAAAGCGTGAATGGATTCGGCGTATCGTGGCCGGCGCAATAGCACTTGCCTCGGCACTCGCCTTCATCGTGCTCGCCGGCGTCGCCTTGATGCTCGATGTCACGGCGCAACCGCACGCAGACGTGGCGTGGGTGCTATTCGCGGTACCCGGTTCGATGTTGGCAATTGCGCTCGTCTCGCTGATGGTTGCTTTGTCTAAGAGTGCCCCACCACCCGAATCACTCAGCGCACAGCTTCAATTGGACGTTCAGGCGTTTCGTACAGCGATGGAGTCACGTTCATGAACCCGACCGCCGCCCCGAATTTGACGCAAACGCGCCATGAGTTACTGCGCTATCTGTCACAACAGGATCTGCCACCAAGGCGTGCGGACTCTGCCGCGCCTGATCGCAAGCCACCACGCAACGCTACGTCGACAGGGGCGGCGTCTGGCTTGCCGGGGTTTGAATGGTCAGCGCTTTTTGGAGCGGGTTTATCTTCGTGGTGGCACGATCATCCGGCCCGTGCGGGTGCTTCGTTACTGAAGTCAGCTACTGAAGAATACGCGCGCAAAAAGCCAGTTCAGGTGGTGGCGATTGCTGCCGTCACCGGTGCGGCGGTGGTGTTACTAAAGCCGTGGCGGATGGTGTCGCTCAGCGCGCTCATGTTGACCCTGTTCCGCTCTTCCAATTTCACGGGAGTCGCCACCTCAATGCTTGAAACCGCAGCTCAGTCAATGCAGAAAGAAAAATTATGAATAACCAAGAGAGGCGTCCGCCTTTGAAGCTTGATCAAAACGCGCTGGATGCAGCCGCAAAAAGCATTGACGACGGCGCTGTCACGCCGAGCTTCACCGACTATCGCGAAGACATCATTGGTTTGCTCAACGATGCACTGGCCACTGAGTTGGTGTGCGTATTGCGCTACAAGCGTCACTACTTTACGGCCAGCGGTGTCAATTCGTCGAAGATCAAAGAAGAGTTTTTGGTTCACGCCGTTGAGGAGGCAGCTCACGCAGACCGCATCGCGGAGCGCATTGTGCAACTCGGTGGCAGCCCAAACTTTTCGCCTGATTCATTGACCTCACGCAGCCATGCCGCCTACGACGAATCCACGGATTTGAAAGCAATGATCACGGCAAACTTAATCGCCGAGCGTGTCGCCGTTGAAAGCTACCGGCAGATGATCCGCTTGATCTCGGACTACGACTCAACCACCCGCCGCATGCTGGAAGACATTTTGGCCGACGAGGAAGAGCACGCTGACGAGCTTAGTGACTGGCTATCCGCCTAAAGACACGAACCCGCCTCTGGATTGGTGTCTGGTGCGCTGCGACAGTACGCTAATCCTTAAACCTAAATTGCAGCTTCATCAATTTTTTACATGTCAACATCAGGAGAACACTATGAATAAGTCCACAAAAATCATCGCCACCGCCGTATTTGCCGCTGTCACCATTTTCACAACGGGCTGTGCAGTGACGCGTTCACAAGAGTCCGTAGGCCAATACATTGACGACGCCACCATCACCACGCAAATCAAGTCACGTTGGGTCGCCGACGCAACGGTGGATGCCAACTCGTTCAAGGTAGAAACACTCAAAGGCACCGTGCAGATTTCTGGCTTCGCTAAAAACGCTGCCGAGAAAGCGCAAGCCGAGCGTATAGCTCGCGGTGTCAACGGCGTAGTGGCGGTGCAAAACAGCATTGCTGTTCGTCCATAACTTGACCGCGTCGCGGCCCACTTAAACCGGGCCACGTAGAGGTAAGCCGCTCTCGGGAGCGGCTTTTTCCGTTCGTGCTTATTTGATCGCGAAACGCAGCGTACTGGGTTTCTTGCCCTCGGGGGTCATTTCAATAACGGCCTTGGTGCCTTTCGTGACATTGAATTTGCCTTTGGCTTCCATGCGGCTGTCACCGGCCGGTATCAATTCAGCCTCCGTCTTTTCTGCGCCGGTCAAGAGCGTAATCTTGCCTTTCGCACCCTTCGTCATCATCGGTTTGGAGTGGTCACTAAAGTGCACGGTGATCAGATCCGGTCTGGCGACCAGCTCGGCGTCGAACGCCTTACCCTGGGCAACGACGCCGCCAAATTTTGGCGAGTGATCGTGACTGCCCGCAGCGAATGCGACGCACGTTGTCGTGACGCCGAAACTGAATGCGGCCAGGGCGAGCAGGTTGGATTTGAGTTTCATGCTGTTTTCTTTCGGGGTGGTGAAAAAACTAGAGTGCTTCGGTGTCGCTGTCAGCCACCAGCCGTTCAGCGGGTTGACGACCAAACAGCCAGAACATCGCGGGCGTCAAAAACGTATCGAGCAGGGTTGAGCTGATGAGACCGGAGAAGATGACCACGGCCACCGGATGCAAAATCTCGGTGCCCGGTTGCTCCGCTTCGAACAGCAACGGCGCAAGCGCAAACGCGGTGACAAGGGCTGTCATCAACACCGGTGCCAGCCGCTCCATCGATCCGCGCAGAATCATCTTGTGATCGAACGCTTCGTTCTCGAAGCGCATCAGATTGATGTAGTGGCTGACCTTCAGAATGCCGTTTCGCACCGAGATCCCCGCCAGCGTGATGAAGCCGATCAGCGCCGCAATCGACAGCGGTTGCCCGGACAGCCACAGCCCCAACACCGCGCCGACCAGCGCTAGCGGAATGTTGGCCATGATGAGTAGCGCCAACGTGGAACTTTTGTAGCGGCTATAGAGCACGACGAACATCAGGATCAAGGACACGATGGACAGCAGGCCGACCAGACGCGAGGCTTCTTCCTGCGCCTGAAACTGCCCGCCGAGCGTCACGAAATAACCTTCCGGCAACTTCGTTTCGTTGACCACGTCGCGGATGTCGGCGATGACTTCAGACAGCGCTCGGCCTTGTGCGTTGGCGGAGAGTACGATGCGCCGTTTGCCGTCGTCACGACTGATCTGGTTCGGGCCGTCGCTGTCCTCGATGGTCGCGATCTTTGACAGCGGAATGCGCCCGGTCGGCGTCTCAATCAGGATTTGACCGAGCCCTTCCATCGTGCGTGCTGACTCAGGCAGCTTGACGACCAACGCAAAACGACGCCCGCCCTCGACAATCTGCGCAATCTTTTCGCCTTCGACCAGGCTTTGCAGCGTAGCCAGCACCTGTGGCGTCGGCACGCCGTATTGCGCTGCGGCGGCGTAATCAACGCGCACCTTGATCTGCGGTGCCAGCACCTGTTTTTCAATCGCAAGATCGGCGAGTCCGGGAATGGCAGCAAGCCTCAGTCGCAGCACATCCGCCTGTCCGCGCAGCACGTCAAGATCGTCGCCGAAGAGCTTGATGGCGATCTGTGAGCGCACGCCGGACAGCATGTGATCAATGCGGTGCGAGATCGGCTGCCCGATCTCGATGGCTGCCGGAAAATTCACGAGCTTTGATCGAATGTCGGCTTTAACGTCATCCATACTCCGCGTTAGCTCGCCCGCAGGCTTCAAGCCCACATCCAGCTCACTCACATGCACGCCCTCGGCGTGTTCATCCAGCTCCGCACGCCCGCTGCGGCGACCGACGTGCGTGACCTCCGGCACCTGTTTGATGAGCACTTCCGCCTGCTTCGCCAGCGCCGAGGTTTCCGCCAACGTGACGCCCGGATTCAGTCGCAACCCGATCAGTAACGTGCCTTCGTTAAACGGTGGCAGAAAGGTGGTGGCGAAGAACGGCACCGCCGCCGCAGCCACCAGAATCGCCACCGCGCCGGTCGCCAGCGCCGCACGCGGACGCGCGAGCACGCCGCTCAACGCGCCGCTGTATCCCTGCTTAAGCCAGACCAAAAATTTTGTGTCGCCATGATCGAGCGATTTCATGCTCGGTAGCAGGTAATACGAGAGCACCGGCGTCACCGTGACCGACACGGCGAGCGAGGCAAGGGTGGCCACGATGAACGCTACTCCGAGGGGCACGAACAAGCGCCCCTCAATGCCCGGCAGCGCAAACAGCGGCACGAACACCAGCACGATGATGATAGTGGCGTAGAGAATCGCCGAGCGCACTTCAATGGAGGCGCGTATGACCAGCGGAATAATTGTCAGGCGTTCGTGCTCGGGCTTGGTGCGATTTTCTTTGAGTCGTCGCAGAATATTTTCAACGTCAACCACCGCGTCATCAACCAGCCCGCCAATCGCAATCGCGAGTCCGCCCAGCGTCATCGTATTGATCGACAGTCCGAAATACTTGAACACGAGCGCTGTGACGAAGATGGAAACGGGAATCGCGGTGAGCGCGATCACCGTCGTGCGCACCGTGCCAAGAAATACAAACAGGATGACCGCGACGAAGCCCGAGGCCGCAATCAGTTTGCCGTTCAGGTTATTGATGGAGCTTTCGATAAAGCTTGCTTGCCGGAACGTGACCTTGGGTTCGCTCAATCCCGCCGGGAGCGTCTTCTTCATCTCCGCTAACGCAGTTTCGATGTTGCGCGTCAGGCCAATGGTGTCGGCGGTCGGTTGCTTCTGAATGCCAAGAATTACCGCCGGTTTGCCCTCGTAACCGGCGTCGCCACGCTTGATCGCGGGCGCGAAAGTCACGTCCGCAATTTGCCGCAGCAGAATCGGCTGACCTTCCTTCGCGGCGAGCGCAAGATTGCGCAAATCATCGAGCTTCGAGGTGCGGCCCAGATTGCGAATCAGATACTCGCGACCATTGATTTCAAGAAAACCGCCGGACGTGTTCGACGAATAGCCTTTCAGCGCGGCCTCCATTTGCTCGTGCGTGATGCCGAGTTGCGCCATGCGTAGCGTGTTCGGCTGCACCTGATATTGCCGCACCTCACCGCCAATCGGGATCACCTGCGCCACGCCGGGAATGGCCATCAGTCGGGGCCGCAGCACCCAGTCAGCGTATTCGCGCACGGCCATCGGAGAAATCTTCGCGACATCAATCGGGATCGCAATCTGCATGATCTCGCCCATGATTGAGCTGATCGGCCCCATGCGCGGAATCACGCCCGTCGGCAAACCTTCCTCCATGGATGAGAGCCGTTCCGACACCATTTGCCGAGCGCGAAAAATCTCGGTGCTCCAGTCAAAGGTGACGTAAATGAACGAGAGTCCGGCGCTGGACATCGAGCGCACACTCTCCACACCGGGCAGGCCGTTCATCGTCGTTTCCAGTGGAAACGTGATGAGTTGCTCCACCTCTTCAGCGGCCATGCCGCCTGCCTCAGTAATGATGGTTACGGTAGGTTTGTTGAGATCAGGAAACACATCCACCGGCATCTTTGACAGGGTGAACGCGCCGTACACCATGAGCACCACGCTGCTGATCATGACCAGCAAGCGGTTGCTCAGGCTGTTTTTTAAGAGCCAAATAAACATGGTGACTGGCCCCGATCAACGCACTTGGTTGATGAGCGTAGCGCCGCGCGTAGCAACGCGATCCCCCGCTTTCAAGCCGGCGGTCACCGCCACCGACACACCATCCAGCGGCTCGGTCATGACCACTCGCGGCTCAAACTTCTCCGGCGCGGTTTTCACCCACACGATGGTCTGGTTCGACGGGCTCTTCATCAGAGATGAAACCGGCACGGCAATGGCGTTGACTCTGGTTTTGCTCTGCACAAACACGCGCACCGGCTGACCAATGGCAAGCGTCGACAGCGACGCATCATTGGCCTTGAACAACAGCGGTAACGCCTGCTCGCGCAGAGTTCGCGTGGCACCCACGAAGGCGAGCGCGGCGCGTTTGTCACCAATGGCAACCGTTGCCGCGCCAATGTCTGCGGCCATCGCGGGATCGAACGCAAGCGCTTCGATGCGCAGGCGTGTCGGATCAATCACCTCGAACAGCAGTTCGCGCGCATCGACCACCTGGCCGCTGACCACATTCGCGGATGCGATGACGCCGCTGATCGGTGCCACCAGCGTGTCGCGATTGCTGAGCCCGCTGCCGAGTGCGTTCGCGCGCGCCGTCAGGCTGGCGATCTCGTTTTCTGTGGCCTCGATTTCCTTGCGCGGAATGGTGTCAGCCAGTTCTTTTTGCCGCGCCAGACGTTTCTCGGCGAGCGCCTTGTTGCCGCGTAGCTCCGCGATGAGTGCGGTCTGGTTGGATCGCTCAATCTGGCCCGATGACGGAATGACGTAGGCCAGCACCTCGCCTTTGCGCACCGCTTGGCCGGGGCTTGGCAGCCCGCGCGGGCCGGGCTCAATGCGACCGGCAATCGTGGGCTGCACCTTGCCACCCGCATTCGGATCCATCAACACTTTTCCAGCCAGCTCCATGGTGCGCGGCAAATCAGCCAGCGCTGCAATGATGGTGCGAACGTTTAGCTGTCTTTGCGCGGCTTTGGGTAAGAACACGCTGCCATCGGGTTGCCGCTGCGGGCTGTTAGCGTTGGTTGTGGGGCCACTGTCGCCGTGATCGTGACCTTCACCCGCCTGGAGCGGCGGAGAAATGATGACCAACGTCGACAACAGTGCAATCGCTAGCAATTGGCGCAAGTTCATGCTGCGGCTCCCAGACGATTGCGGCTGTTGCGGCGATTCAACACATGTCGGCGAATGGCCAACAACAACAGCAGCCCGGCGACTAGTGCACCTCCAACCCAGAGCACCGCTCTCTGCCAGCCGTGTTCACGCCCACCGACCGCAGGCGTGTTCTTCTCGGCACCATGAACATCCAACTCGCCGGTAAGCAAATCGCTTTCAGCGCCCGCCCTGATGGTCAGCGTAATGGGATAGGCACCGGCCCTGGCGAACGGCTTCGAGTCAAACCGGTAGTCACCGTGGTCTGCATGAACTTTACCAATCAACTTTGTGCCGCCGCTCTCCAGTTCTATCGTCGCGTTGAGCACAGGTTCATTGCTCGCCGTTCGGTCGACCAGTACAGAGAGCTCATCAGAAAGCAGTACGCCGACGGCCTCAAACAAGTCCGATTGCATGCTGAAGCGCGGCAACGTAGCGCCTGATGCTGTAGGTTTGGTCGCACCATGATCGTGGTCACCACCGGCCAAAGCAAGTGTGCCAAATAGCACGCTTACCGCGACTGCGCAGGTTTTGATAACAACCGAAGAAATCATGGC
>JAYSUK010000164.1:0-13735 GCA_043719085.1 Burkholderiales bacterium
CGCGTACTCGGCGGCACGCAAGGCCTCCTTGAACGGCGGTGCCGGAATCTCGGTGAGTTCGATCTGATCGCGCAAGGTGCGCTCGTCGTCAGCCTCAATTGCCGCGAGTGCCGCCTTCACAGCCGGTGCTGCGAGCATGCGCTGGAAGGTCGCTTCGACGGGGGCGCTAATGGTGGGCGCTACAGGTTGGGCAGGCTGGGCTGACACCGGCAAAGCGCACACCATAGCCACGCCTGCGAACGCCAGTATTGCACTGCGAACGACGAAAATATTCATAAAGCAATCTCCACTAAACAACGACGGCGGATAGTCCCGTCGCAAACTGAAAATCACGCCCCGGAGCGCTGGCGAGCAGGCGCTGGGTGTACGCGTGTTGCGGCGACATGAACACGTCGCGCGTTGCGCCCTGTTCCACAACGACGCCTTTTTGCATGACCAGCACGCGATCGCAAATTTGCGCGGCAACGCGCAGGTCGTGCGTAATGAACAGGATCGCCAAATTCAGTTTCGACTGAATTTCTTCAAGCAGCTTGAGCACCTGCGCCTGCACCGACACGTCGAGCGCCGACACCGCTTCGTCACAGATCAATACTTCAGGATCAAGCGCCAGCGCGCGCGCAATACTGATGCGTTGCCGTTGTCCGCCGGAAAATTCGTTGGGGTAGCGCGACAACACCTCCGGGCTCAAGCGCACCAGCCCCATGAGCTCACGCGCTCGCGCCATAGCGCTCTCACGCGACAGACCGAAGTTCAGCGGGCCTTCGATAATGGCGTCACCCACGCGCTGACGTGGATCGAGCGAACGGTACGGATCCTGAAAAATAATCTGGATGCGTTTGCGCACCAGCTTCAAGCTGTCACGTGTAACTCCGTCGAGCTGAGTGTCGCCCAGGCGCATCACGCCGGTGGTCGGATCAATCAGCCGGGTGATGCAACGCGCGACCGTGCTCTTGCCCGAACCCGACTCACCAACGATGCCAACCGTTTCGCCAGGATGCAGATCAAGCGTCACCGCTTTGGCCGCCTCCGTGAACCGCTTTTTTTGAAACCACCCGCCGCTGGTATACGTTTTACCCAGCTCGTTCACTGTGAGCAGCGCTTTGCCGGTGTGCGTTTGTCGCTCAGTAGGCGGCTCGATGCCGGGTACCGAGGCAATCAGCATTTGCGTATACGCCTCGGTCGGGAAACGCAGCACTTGTTCTTTTGCGCCCGCCTCCACTTGTTTGCCATGTTGCAACACGATCACGCGATCCGCAATCTCGGCGACCACACCCATGTCGTGGGTAATGAACAACACGGCGGTGCCGCGTTCACGTTGCAGCGCTTTGATCAGCGAGAGCACTTCAGCCTGTGTCGTGACATCGAGCGCTGTGGTCGGTTCGTCGGCGATTAACAATTTCGGCTCAAGAATCAACGCCATCGCGATCATGATCCGCTGGCGTTGCCCGCCAGAAAGTTGGTGCGGATAGCTCGCGTAAATACGATCCGGTTCCGGCAACTTCACCGACTCAAACATGGCAAGAGTTTTTGCTTTGCGCTCACTTGCCGGGAGTTTGGTGTGTTCAGCGAGTAATTCATCGAGTTGATCGCCGCAGGTCATCACGGGGTTCAACGCCGTCATCGGCTCCTGGAAAATCATCGCCACGTCGTCGCCGCGAATGCCGCGCAATTGTTCACGTGAAAGATTCAGCAAGTTGACGCCATCGAGCAGAATTTCGCCGCTGGCGACTCGCACGTTGTCGGGCAGCAAGCCCATCACCGAGAACGAGATCACCGATTTTCCGGAGCCCGACTCGCCAAGCAGGCAAACGATTTCACCCGCGTTAACGTCGAAGCTAATGTGTTCGGCGGCGAACGGTCGGTCTGCTCCTGATGGCAGCGCGATGCTCACATCGCGCAGCGACAAAACGGGACTCACCGCTTCTCTCCGCGTTTGTTGAACTTCGGATCCAGCGTATCCCGCAGTCCGTCACCCAGCACATTCACCGCAAGCACCGTGAGACCCAGAAAAATGCCAGGGAACCACATGTTGTGTGGTGCGCTGGAGAACACCACTCGCGCTTCAGCCATGATGTTGCCCCAGGTCGGGATTTCGCTCGGCAAACCGAGTCCGAGGAAACTCAAAATCGCCTCAATCAAGATAGCCGATGCGCAAACGTAGGTACCTTGCACCACCATCGGTGCGATGGAATTTGGCAACACATGTCGCAGCAAAATTTTCCACGTCGGCGTGCCCACCGAAACGGCTGCCTCGATGTACGGCTCTTCACGAATGGACAGCACCAGCGCTCGCACGAGGCGCGTCACCCGTGGGATTTCTGGCACGGCAATAGCGATGATGACTGTTGACAATTGCGCGCCCCAAGCGGCTACCAGCGCAATAGCGAGCAGGATGCCGGGAATCGCCATCATGCCGTCCATCACGCGCATCAGAATCGCGTCTACGCTGCGAAAGTAGCCTGCGACCAAGCCCAAAAAGGTGCCGATGATGAGCGACACAATTGCCACCGTGATGCCCACGATGAGCGACACGCGAATACCGTACAAAACGCGGCTGTAGATGTCGCGTCCGAAGCTGTCGGTGCCCATGTAGAAGGTGCGCTGTGCGGTCTGATTGTCCGGGCCGGTCCACTCTGCGGTGGTCATGGGCTTCTGGCTCATGTTGATGGCGTCAAGCCACGACGGGTCGACCGTGCCGAGCACGGGCGCCAACACGCCAAGCAGCACCAGCAGCGCGAGCACAATCAGGCCGAAGCGGACTGCGCCGTTTTTTAGAACTTGTTTGAAGGTGGCGGTCATGTGCCCGCCACGTGTAGGCGCGGACTGGGCCGCGCTGCTTGACGGAGATCGCGGCCAGGTCCGCGTCTACAGAGGGCGTGCAGTACGTTAATAACGAATCCTCGGATCAAGAAAAAGATACGACACATCAACCAGCAAATTCACCATTACATACAAAAACGCGAAGAACAAAATTACGCCCTGAATGACCGGAAAATCGCGCGCCAGCACTGCGTCAACGGTGAGCGTGCCGAGGCCTGGAATTGAATACACGCTTTCAGTCACCACCACGCCACCAATCAGCAGCGCGACGCCGATGCCGATCACGGTAACGATGGGTACCGCTGCATTGGCGAGCGCATGCTTGATCAGCACGCGCGATTCCGGCAAGCCCTTGGCGCGTGCGGTGCGCACGTAGTCCTCCGTCAATGCCTCGGCGACGCTCGCCCGCGTGACGCGCGCGATGAGCGCGACGTACACGATGGACAGTGTGAACGCGGGTAGGAGTAGGTGATGCAACCACGGCAGAAGCCCGTCTTTCAACGGCTTGTAGCCCTGCACTGGAAACCAGTCGAGCTTGAGCGCGAAAAAATACACGAACAAATAACCGAGCACAAACACCGGAATCGAAAACCCTAGCACCGAAAAGCCCATCAGCGCACGATCAAGCCAGCCGCCGTGCTTCCATGCGGCGAGTGTGCCGAGCGGAACGGCAACGAGCACGGTGATGACGATGGTCAAAAACGCGAGCGACAACGTGGGTTCCAATCGGTCACCGATCAGTTCAACGACTTGCTTTTTGAAGAAAAACGATTGGCCCAGATCACCCTGCAACAGCCCTTGCGACCACAGGCCCAGTTGCACGAAAAAACCGCGATCCAGCCCAAGCTCGGTGCGAATGCGACTGATGTCTTCGTTGGTCGCCATGTTGCCCGCGATCACTGCTGCTGGATCGCCAGGCACCAAGCGAATAAGCGTGAAGACAATGATTGCGACGATGATCATCACCGGAACAGTGGCGAGAATTCGTTTCAGTAAAAAAGAGCCCATGGCGATAACGATACCCTACGCAGCTCAAAAAATGGGCGCATCGGCCAAAATGTTGAGACTTCGTAATAGAGAGACCACGATGAGCGCTACGAAAACACTGCCCGCCACCATGAAATTTATTGAACACGGCGCGGGGGGGCCTGCCACCTGCATGCAGATCGCGACCGGCGCGTTGCCCGTGCTCGGTGACGACGAGGTGCTGATTCATGTCGAAGCGGCGGGCGTCAATCGGCCGGATGTGTCGCAACGCTCCGGCTCTTACCCTGCGCCTAAGGACGCGTCAAAAGTGATGGGGCTGGAGGTCGCTGGCACGATTGCGGCGGTGGGTTCGTCCGTTTCACGATGGAAAGTCGGCGACAAGGTGTGCGCGCTGACGCCGGGTGGCGGTTACGCTGAGTATTGCAAAACCCCTGCTGCGCATTGCCTGCCGATCCCTGGCGGTTTGTCGATGCTTGAAGCGGGCGCGTTGTGCGAGACTTTTTTCACGGTGTGGGCCAACGTGTTCGAACGCGCACGTTTGCAGGCGGGC
Source organism: Burkholderiales bacterium (assembly GCA_043719085.1). GTDB lineage: Bacteria > Pseudomonadota > Gammaproteobacteria > Burkholderiales > Casimicrobiaceae > Casimicrobium. The sequence goes on from JAYSUK010000164.1 coordinate 4,358, forward strand.
GAAACGCTGTTGATACACGGCGGTTCCAGCGGCATCGGCTCGACTGCGATTCAGCTGGCGCGGGTGTTTGGCGCGGCGCAAATCATCGTCACCTGCGGCGACCAGGCAAAAATTGATTACGCGTTGAACCTCGGCGCGAACACCGGAATCAATTACAAAACGCAGGATTTCGTGGAGGCCACCCTGGCCGCGACCAATGGCCTCGGCGCGGATGTGATTCTGGATATGGTGGGTGCGCCCTACTTCCAGAAAAACATGGCCGCCGCCGCGCTTGAAGGCCGTATCGCGCAGATTGCGTTTCAACATGGCGCGAAGGTGGAGCTGAACATGTTGCCGCTGATGATGCGGCGCTTGACGTGGACGGGATCGACCCTGCGCGCTCGGCCAAAATCAGCGAAGGCAGCCATCGCGTCGGCGCTGGAATCAACCGTTTGGCCCAAATTCGAAACCGCGCCCGACGCTCTAAGACCGCACATTCACGCGACCTTCCCGCTGGCGGAAGTCACCAGGGCGCATCAAATGATGGAAGCAGGCACTCATTTCGGCAAGATTGTGTTGACGGTTTAAAAATATAGCTTTTTTGCTAGAGCGCTATTCCAAAAGGGCTTAGACCGGATAAATGCAAATTATCGACTTTTGCTAATTTTTGCATCTGAGCCCACGTTAAGCGGTAGTTTCAGCAAAAAGTTGTGAGGTGAATAGGGCGGCTATTGCCACTGTCAGTCAGCCGTCGACGGCATTATTCCTGGGGGGTTGTGGCCCGCGCTGGAAATGCGTCGCCGCCCCGGCAGGAGCGGCGACGCGCGCGAAAAAAAAGCAACCCGAAGGCTACTTTTTTTCACAACGTAACGCGTTAGTTGCGCGTCTGATCGACCAATTTGTTCTTGGCAATCCACGGCATCATGGCGCGCAGTTTTGCGCCGACGGTTTCAATGCTGTGCTCGCTGGTCAGGCGACGGCGTGACAACAGAGTTGGTGCGCCGGCCTTGTTTTCGAGAATGAAGCTCTTCGCATATTCGCCGGTCTGAATGTCTTTCAGGCATTGGCGCATCGCGTCTTTGGTTGCCTCGGTGACGATCTTCGGCCCGGTCACGTACTCGCCGTATTCTGCGTTGTTCGAGATCGAGTAATTCATGTTGGCGATGCCGCCTTCATAGATCAAATCGACGATGAGCTTCAATTCATGCAAGCATTCGAAGTACGCCATTTCCGGCGCGTAACCGGCCTCAACCAGCGTCTCGTAACCCGCCTTGATCAGCTCAACCGTACCTCCGCACAACACTGCCTGTTCGCCGAACAAATCGGTCTCAGTTTCTTCGCGGAAGTTGGTCTCAATGATGCCGGCCTTGCCGCCACCGTTGGCCGACGCGTACGACAGCGCCAGATCGCGCGCTTTTTTGCTCGCGTCCTGATGCACCGCCACGAGATGCGGCACACCGCCGCCCTGCGCGTAGGTTGAGCGCACCGTATGGCCGGGGGCTTTCGGCGCAACCATCCATACGTCAAGATCAGCACGCGGAATCACGGCACCGTAATGCACGTTAAAGCCGTGCGCAAAAGCTAGCGATGCGCCTTGCTTGATGTTGGCGTGAATTTCGTTGGCGTACACAGCACCAATTTGCTCATCAGGCAACAACATCATCACCACGTCGGCTGTTTTCACAGCCTCGGCGACCTCGGCAACCTTGAGGCCCGCCTTTAACGCCTTGTCCCAGCTCGGGCCACCTTTACGTACGCCCACGGTCACTTTGACGCCGCTGTCGTTCAGGTTTTGCGCATGCGCATGACCCTGTGAGCCGTAACCCACGATGGTGACTTCTTTGCCTTTGATCAGGCTCAGATCACAGTCTTTGTCGTAAAAAACTTTCATTTCAATCTCCCTTTTTAAATCTTCAAAATTCGTTCGCCGCGGCCGATGCCTGAGGCACCGGTACGCACCGTCTCCAGAATCGTTCCCGGCTCGATGGCCGCGATGAAAGCATCGAGCTTATCGCTGTTGCCCGTGAGTTCGATGGTGTAGCTTTTGTCGGTCACGTCGAGTATGCGACCACGGAAAATATCCGCGAGCCGTTTCATCTCGTCGCGATCTTTGCCCGCGGCACGCACTTTCACCAGCATCAGCTCACGTTCAATGTGATTGCCGTCGGTGAGGTCGACGACCTTCACCACCTCGATCAACTTGTTCAACTGCTTGGTGATTTGCTCGATCACGTCGTCCGAGCCGTGCGTGACGATGGTCATACGGCTCATCGTCGTGTCTTCGGTCGTGGCGACTGAGAGCGAATCAATGTTGTAAGCGCGGGCCGCGAACAGCCCGACCACGCGAGCTAGCGCGCCCGCTTCATTTTCAATGAGGATAGAGAGGATGTGTCTCATGGCTAAAGATCCTCCGCCAAAATCATTTCCGACAAGCCCTTGCCGCCCGGAATCATCGGGAACACATTCTCGGTTTCGTCCGTAATGAAGTCCATGAACACGAGGCGATCCTTGAGTTTCATCGCCTCTTTCAAAGCACCCTCAACGTCGCCGGCTTTCTCGATCTTCATGCCCACGTGGCCATACGCTTCTGCGAGTTTCACAAAGTCCGGCAGTGCATCCATGTAGCTCTCGGCATAGCGATTGCCGTAGAAGAACTCCTGCCACTGCCGCACCATGCCGAGCGAGCGGTTGTTCAAGTTGATGATCTTCATGGGGATGTGATACTGCTTGCAGGTTGAGAGCTCCTGAATGCACATTTGCACGCTGCCCTCGCCGGTGATGCAGGCGACCGTTGCGTCCGGGTTCGCGAGTTGCGCGCCCATTGCGTACGGAATACCCACGCCCATCGTGCCGAGACCGCCGGAGTTGATCCAGCGACGCGGCTTGTCAAACGGGTAATACTGCGCGGCCCACATCTGATGCTGGCCAACGTCGCTGGTGATGATGGCGTCACCGCCTGTGACGTTCCACAACGCCTGAACAACGGCCTGCGGCTTGATCTTGCCGTCGCCTTTGGTCGGCTTGAAGGCGAGACATTTTTTGCTCTGCCATTCCTTGATCGTCGTCCACCAGCTTTTGAGTGCGGCAGCGTCCGGCTTCTTGTCGGACGCTTCAATCAGGCCAATCATTTCGCTGAGCACATCGCGCACGTAGCCGACAATCGGCACATCCACTTTCACGCGCTTGGAAATGGATGACGGATCGATGTCAATGTGAATAATCTTGCGACCTTCACGGAAAAAGTGCGCCGGATTACCGATCACGCGATCATCGAAACGCGCGCCGACGGCGAGCAGCACGTCGCAATCCTGCATCGCCATGTTCGCTTCGTACGTGCCATGCATGCCGAGCATGCCGACAAACTGCGGGTCACTCCCCGGGAAGCCGCCGAGGCCCATCAGCGTGTTGGTACACGGAGCGCCGAGCATGCGCACGAGCTTGGTCAACTGCGTCGATGCATCATTCAAAACCACGCCGCCCCCCGCATAAATCATGGGGCGCTTGGCTTCCAGCAGCAGTTGCACTGCTTTCTTGATTTGCCCGCTGTGCCCCTTGCCCGAGGGGTTGTAGCTGCGCATCGTGATTTCTTTGGGATACTCGAACGCACATTTGTTGGCGGTCACATCCTTTGGAATATCCACTAGCACAGGACCGGGGCGACCGGTGGAAGCAATGTAGAACGCCTTCTTCAGGGTTAGGGCCAGATCCTTCACATCTTTCACCAGAAAGTTGTGTTTGACACAGGGCCGCGTAATGCCGACGGTATCGCATTCCTGAAACGCATCTTGACCAATCGCGTGCGTCGGCACTTGGCCGCTGATAACGACCATGGGAATTGAATCCATGTACGCCGTGGCGATGCCGGTAACCGCATTGGTCACGCCGGGGCCGGAGGTGACGAGACAGACACCAATTTTTTGCGAGGAGCGCGAATAGGCATCGGCCGCATGGACAGCCGCCTGCTCATGCCGAACCAGCACGTGCTTGAATTTGTCTTGTTTAAATATCTCGTCGTAGATATTGAGAACGGCACCGCCGGGATAGCCGAAAACGAATTCGACCTTTTCTTCGGCGAGACAGCGCATGATGATTTCTGCGCCGGATAGAGTTTCGTGTGACATGTTCTTCCTCAAGAGTTTGGTGATGCCGCACGTCGATGGGTGTTGACGCATGGCCCCTGAGGGCAATTCAAAACTGGATATACACGGCCTCGCGCACGCTCTGCACAATCACGACAACCCACGCTTGTGGCTGGCGACGCAACTGTGTGCCCTCGACCCGCTCATAATGAACAAATCAAAGCGCCACGGTGTCCGAACTCAAAATTATATGCAAATTTGTTGCGGCGCGGAAAATCATTGCATCGTCACAATGTCAAAGGCCCATCTCAACGCGATCGATCAACGCCGTCGCGATGGCAGGCAAAGCCTGCGCTCCCCGTCGTTACCGCCAATTAAACCGCCGCTGTGCGCCGCCGACGCCAGAAAAGCAGGCCGCCAAGTAGCAGCAGCGCCGCAAGAATCGCAACGGCATAGACCCATTTTCCGAGGCTCGATTCGCCTTCAATTTCGTAAACTGCGATCCACGACGGCGATTTGTGAATGGTTACCTTAACCGCTCGTACATCGACGGTTTCCGGATTCATCGTAATCTCCACCGGAGCTTTGTCAGACCATTCTTTGGTGAGAATTCCACCATGACTGATCCACGATCCCGCGACACCCGCTGCGTCCTTGCTGGTTTGAACTTCAAACGACACGGCGCCATTAGGCGTCATGGCGGGCACCACAACCACTTTATTCAGACTGACTGACTTGGCAAGCGTTATCGTGAAAGCCCCCGGAGCGCCCGCACCCAAATTTCGCATGGTGGCCACATTACCGTCAACCAAAGTGCTCGGTGCGCCAAATTTATCGTTCGGGCACGACACGCAGGTATCAGTCACCGTCGCGCCCTCAAATGCATTGCCCGCCAGAGCCGCCGAACTTAGCAGCGTCGCCGTACAAAATACTGCCATCGGAACAATGTGTCGCCCAGACTTGGCGAGGGCTGCACGCAGCGTAAGGTATGTGGAATGATTCATACGGATTATCAACGCTTTTGTAGAAGATTCAGGTCGCATTGTAATGCGCTGCAAAGCGACGCCATTGACACCGTAGGCGCGCATATCTTGCCCAACCGTTAGGCAACTCCGCTTGCCCGCGCCCAGCGCGTTGCGCGGCCACCCGCGAAATCCGTCTACATTCACGGTATGGCCATGACCCAAAAATTTGACGCAATTATTGTTGGCGCGGGCGCAGCCGGGCTGTTTTGCGCAGCGCGGGCGGGTCAGCGTGGGCGCAAGGTGGCGCTGATTGATCATGCGGAAACGATTGGCGAGAAGATTCGTATCTCGGGTGGGGGCCGTTGCAACTTCACCAATGTGCACGCGAGCCCAGCAAATTATGTGTCGCAGAATCCGCATTTCTGTCGCTCTGCGTTGTCGCGCTATTCGCCGCAGGATTTCATTGCGTTAGTGACAAAACACCGTATCGCGTTTCACGAAAAGACGTTGGGCCAATTGTTCTGCGATGAGTCGTCACAGCAGATTATTGACATGTTGCTGGACGAGTGTGTGCGGGCAAAAGTCCGGGTGTTGCATCCGGTAAAGGTGCAGTCGATCATCCGTGATGGCGACTTTCGGATGATGACCTCCCGCGGCGAATTACAAGCAGAAAAATTGGTGATCGCGACCGGCGGACTATCTATTCCGGCGACCGGCGCGACGGCGTTTGGTTATGAAATTGCGAAGCAGTTTGATGTGCCGTTAACACCCCTTTCGGCGGGCCTGGTGCCACTGGCGCTGGACGCGCCGGAGCTTGACCGCTATGGACTTTTGTCTGGTGTGAGTTTTGATACGGTTGTGACAACTGAGGCTTCACCCGACGGCAACAACGCCGAGTTTCGTGAGGCTGCGCTGCTCACGCATCGTGGATTATCCGGCCCCGCGGTGTTGCAGATTTCAAATTATTGGCAGCCGGGTAATCACGTTGCGTTTGACCTGTTGCCAGGAGTGGATGCAGCCGCATGGCTGATTGAACTGCGTGCGCGTCGACCGGCAATTACGTCATTTGCGAAAGCGCTGACCGAGCACATTCCGCTGCGACTGGCGGATGCGTGGGCGAAGACGCTTGCGCCTGAAGGCGGGACAAAGACAATCAGCAACTGGACCCGCGCTGAGTTGGAGCAAGTGGCTGCGCTGCTAAAGGAATGGCGGCTGTTGCCGTCCGGCACATTAGGCTACAAAAAAGCCGAAGTGACGTTAGGTGGTGTGGACACCAAAGCGCTGTCGCAACAGACAATGGAGGTGAAGCGAGTGGCGGGACTGCACTTCATTGGCGAGGTGATGGATGTGACCGGCTGGCTCGGCGGCTACAACTTTCAGTGGGCGTGGGCGAGCGCTGCGGCTTGTGGGGACGCGTTGTAGGAGCGGACATGGCCGGCGTCACTGCAGACAGACTTGACCGCGCCTACAGCGATGATTTCGTAGGGGGCCAACGGGCTAGTGCCAGGGAGTGCGAGTCCGGCTTGGCTAGTTGGCGGTAACTGGTTCGGGGGCGCTGATTCGGTGGGGGCGACGGCTTACTGCGTTGTGTGGTGCTTGGAATCATCATCTGCCAGGGCCGCAACGAAGCTTCCTCGGCGTCACACGCCTTTGTATTGCATCCGCTAGCTCACTGAATCAGCACGCCCTTAAATCTTGCCTTCGGCAGGTGGATGTTCATTTTTCGCGGGCTTAGTCAGAATGAGTTTGTTGGCTTTGGTGATGCGTAACAAATAGGTTTCCCCAGCGTGAGCAATCTTCAATGCCTTGCGGCCTGCTGTTAGACGTTTTAACGGCACAGTGTCAACGGCCGCAGCGCTGCCAGCTGCCCGCTGCGTTGCCGTCGCTGCGCGCGACGACGCGATCAGCCGCGGCTCACCCGAGCTGCGTCCCGCGGCGATTGAAAGTGTGCCGCGTGACGGCGCACTGCCCTCAACGGATGCCCCTGGTGCGGCGCTAGACAGTGACTGATGATCGGGCATGGATGGGTAGTTCGCAGTGTGTTGGTGTGCTTATGCGGAGATAGCTTGGAACGGTGCGCTGTGGTCGACGCTGTGTGTGGCGGAACATATTGAAATTAACCGATGTATGAATATTAATGCAAATGCGAATACTTCGCAATTAGTTTGTTAATATCTTGTCGGAAAGTGAGTTTGCTAGCTAAACCCTCCTAAATTCACCGCTTAATCGTCCGCACGCCCTCAAGGAGACCGCTATGTCCGCCACGCTTTTCATTACCAATCCACCACCCGCCGTGGCCGTGCTCGGTCCCAGCGCGCCGGATCGCCTGATCTGGATCGTGGAACTAATGAGTCGTTACTCAAAAGAAAAATGCGAAAGCCACGATTCCGCGCGGCTAGCGGCGGCCATCGTGGCGCACTTGAATTCGTTTGCCGATGATGGCTCGGTGGCCGGGCAACTGGCGGAGACCGTGTCGCATTGGCTCGATACGTGGGAGCCCATTCTTGAGCGTGACGTGGCCAGACAATGCTCAATGGCAGGTGTGACGCCTTCGCTCGGCAAACTCGTCATGCGGGCGCGCTACGCATAGATGGGAAACAAAATCAATCATCAGCTAGAGAAAAATTCAGCTGAAGCGAACCCGAAGTGGCGATAAAGATCGGCTGCAACGGATCGATCAAATCGATCCCCGCATTTGCACCTTCAGTCAAACCCGGCTCATGTCGCGCCGCACACTACTTGCCACCGTCGCTTTGGTCGCGACGGCGGCAATCGCCGCGGCCTATTCGGTGCCTGCCCCTCGATTGACCGTTTTCAGCGCCAAATGATTTTTCAACCCGCCAAAAAAAATCACAGCGACCAGGCTAAGCCGCTACCGCAGTTTTGCTAGTGGCAACAACAATCACCATTCGCGACGCATCAAACGCTGCCTTCAGCGTTGCTTCGTTGGCTTTCGCCGCCTTAAAGTGCCGCTCTTTCACATGACCGTAACCGCGAATATCCTCGGGAACTCGCGCAAGTTTCACTGCGAGGGCATGATTGTGCGGCGCAAGCTTGGCGACGACTTCTTCGATCAAACGCCGATAGTCGATCTTGAGCTGTTGCTCCATGCGGCGTTCGTCGGTGTTCTTGAAGATATCCAGCGCGGTGCCACGCAAGGCTTTGCGTGATGCCAGGAAGCGGAATGCGTTCATCATCCACGGGCCGTACTGGCGCTTTTTAAGTTCACCGGTGATCGGGTCTTTCTTCGCGAACAGGGGGGGGGCGAGGTGGAAGTTGAGCTTGTAATCGCCTTCAAACTGGCCAGCTATGCGCTGCTCGAATTCGCCGTTGCTATGCAACCGTGCAACTTCGAATTCGTCTTTCACGGCGAGTAGCTTGAAGTAATAACGTGCAACTGCTTCGGTCAACGCTGTCTTTCCTGGCAGTCTTGCGGTCTCTGCTTGACGCACAAACGCCACGAAATCGCTATATGTTTTTGCGTACTTGTCGTCCTGATAATCGGTCAGGAATTTCACACGACGTTCGATGGTTTCCTCTAGCGATTCGCTGAGTTTCATCGATACCGGCGCAGCAACTTTTGGCATTGCAATTTCTTCGACGCGCTTCATGTCGACCGCCGCACGGCGGCCCCACAGGAAGGCGTTCTTGTTCATCTCGATTGCTGCGCCGTTGAGTTCGATGGCACGCAGAATGGTGGCTTCCAGCAGCGGGATCAGGCCTTTTTGCCATGCGTAACCGAGCACAAACAAATTAGTCGCGATGGAGTCGCCCATGAGACGCGTTGCCACTTTCGTTGCGTCCATGAACCAGACCGAATCTGCGCCGCAGGCTTCGCTGATTTCCCGCTCCATGCTGCCGAGCGGGAACTTGAGGTCGGCGCTGTGTGTGAAGGTCGCGGGCATCACGACCGCTGAATTGATCACCGCTTTGGTCACCCCGACGGCCATCTTGGCGAGCGAGTCTTCTGCGGTCGTGGTGAGCACGTCGCAGCCGAGCACCAGATGCGCTTCGCCAGCAGCTACGCGTGTGGCGTGCAACGCGTCCTGTGTCGGCGCAATGCGGATGTGGCTCATGACCGATCCGTTCTTTTGCGCGAGACCCGACATGTCAAGAATGGTCATGCCCTTGCCTTCGAGGAAGGCGGCCATGCCGAGCACTTGCCCAACCGTCAACACGCCGGTGCCGCCGATGCCGGTGGCGAGGATGTTGTAAGGCTTGCTGAGTGCAGGAAGCGTGGGCGTTGGAATGTCACCGAATTCAACCGCGCCGACTTTCGCGGGCTTCTTGAGCGCACCACCTTCAACGGTAACGAAGCTCGGGCAGAAGCCATTAACGCAGGAGTAATCCTTGTT
>JAYSUK010000165.1:0-4646 GCA_043719085.1 Burkholderiales bacterium
AATCGCCGGAATCTGCCCGGCGTTGCGGGCATTTGCGACTGCTTTTTCTAGGCTTTCCGAAACCTTGCAAAACCACACGTCTTCTTCGTAATTCGCGGCACAGTGGCGCTGTGTGTTGGCAATCGACGGCGTTGCACCGATCAACGCCTGACCGGTAAATCCATCCGCAGAATGGCCAAGAAATCCGATGCGGTCGGCATCAATCAACGGCTTCCATGCGGCTCAACAGACGCGCAGATCGACCCGACCTTGTGCCCTGAGGGCGCAGCTTAAGCACGCTCCACATACTGAAAATCTACCTTCGCCGTATCGGGATTGACTGACGCAATTTTCACCCGTACCCGCTCGCCAAGGGCCAGCGAAAAACCGCTGCGCTGCCCGACCAGCGTCGAGGTGTCTCGACCCAGTTGGTAGTAATCGCGCGGCAGACTGGTTGCGTGAATCAGGCCATCGGCGAAGGTGTCATCCAGCGTGACGAAAACCCCGAACGCCACCACGCCGGAGATTGTGCCGATGAACGCCTCACCGATGTGCGCCTCAAGATACTTCGCCTTGAGGAACTGCGTGACCTCGCGTGAGGCAATATCGGCGCGGCGCTCGTTGGCGCTGCAAACTTGGCCAAGCCGCGTCCAGTCTTCGGTAATGTATTTCTTGTCGGCTAGTACGGCCTTGATGCCGCGATGCACAAGCAAATCGGCGTAGCGGCGAATTGGTGAAGTGAAGTGTGCGTAATGCTCGTAGGCCAAGCCGAAGTGCCCGCCATTGTCTGGCGTGTAGATGGCCTGTGGCAGCGAGCGCAGCAGCAGCGTGTGCAGCGCGGGTGCGTCGACGCGGTCACGCGTAGCGTCGATGAGGGCCGCGTAATCTTGCGGCTCCGGGCGCTCGCCGCCCCCGAGCGACAGGCCACGCATCGCAAGAATCGCGCGCAACGCCGCGAGTTTTTCAGGCAGCGGAATATCGTGTACGCGATACAGCAGCGGCTGCTTTGCTTTAGCCAGATATTCACCGGCGCTGACGTTAGCCGCCAGCATCATCTCTTCAATCAGCTTGTGCGCCTCGTTACGCACCGCAGGCCTGATGCTCGCCACGCTGCCATCGTCGTTAAAGGTGAATACAGCCTCTTGCCCTTCAAAATCGAGCGCACCTCGCAGCTCGCGTGCCTCGCGAAACGCTGCGTACAGCGTGTGCAATGTTTTCAGCGACGCTTCGATGGTGCCCGCTTTGGGCTTGGCCTTCACCAGGTCGGGCAACTGAGCTGCCACCTCGGTGTAGGTTAGTCGCGCCTTTGAATTCATCACAGCGGCGTAGAACTTGTAGCCGCTCACATGACCCACAGCCGTCACCTGCATGTCGCACACCATGCACAGGCGATCTACATTCGGTCGCAGTGAACAGAGCTCGTTGGACAGGTTTTCCGGAAGCATCGGAATCACCCGGCGCGGAAAGTAAACGCTGGTGGTGCGTTCGCGTGCGTCGGTATCCAGCGCCGATTTGAGCTTTACGTAATGGGACACGTCGGCAATGGCAACCACAAGCCGATAGCCTTTGCCGACCTTTTCGGCATACACCGCGTCGTCAAAATCTTTTGCGGTTTCGCCGTCGATGGTAACCAGCGCCAATTCACGCAGATCAACCCGGCCCTTGCGATCCGCCGCGGTGACGATGCTGCCATAAGCTTGCGCCTCGGCCAGCGTCGCAGGCGAAAAGATGTACGGCAGATTGTGTTTACGAATGGCGATTTCGAGTTCGATGTTGGACGAATTTTCGTCGCCAACCACTTCTACAATCTCACCCTGCGCCTCATCATAAGGCGTTGGTTGCGACGTAATCTCGGCAACCACGATTTGATCAAGTGCGGCCTTGCCGAGCTTGGTGCGCGGAATCAAAATGTCCTGATTGATGCGCCTCTCGGAGGCCACCACAAACCACTGCCCCTCCTTGCTGCGCAGCTTGCCCACCACGCGATGGTTTGCCCGTTGCAGGATCGAGACGATGTCGCCCGTTGCCTTGCCATCGCGACCAAACCCGGTGACCCGTACCGCTACGCGGTCGCCGTGCAACACGGCGCGCATGGTGTCCTCGGACAGATAAAGATCGTCGCCACCCTGTTCGAGCTTGACGAAGCCGTAGCCTTCCGGGTGGCCAATGATGGTGCCCACGACGCTATTGGTGGGCACGACCGGGGCAGATGGCCTGGCGGTTGGCTCCACAGCCGTGACCGCAGGCGCTTTGGCCTTTGCCGAGGTGCGAACTGCGTCTGGTGACGCCTTAGTCGCTGCTTTCTTGCCCCGCGCGGGCTTGTCGGCGGGGGGGGCTTGGCTGATCGCTGCGCGGTCGGTTTTAATCGGCGCAGCGGGCGTTGTGGCCGCCGTGACGTGTGGCTTCGTTTTTGCTTTTGCGGATTTCCCCGCTTTTTCTACGATCAGAGCGGCGTCTGCGGTGGTTGCCGAAACGGGAGCCTTCCGGCGTTTGCCTGTGATGACGGTCGGTGCAGCGTTATTCGAAACGGGCGCGACAGCGTGCGCGGGAACGGGCTTTTTTCCCTTCGCAACCGCGGTTTCGGCGGGCTTTTTAACAACTTTTGGCGGCGCAAGTTTTGCGGCAGTCGACGGCGCTGCAACCGTCTTATTTTTAGGCAACGGCTTGCGAGCCTTGCTGGATGGTGCTTTTGCCGCGATAGCGGGCGCATTTTTTGCGCTGGAAGCTGTTGATTTTGCAGTCTTCTTTGTAGTCAATCTATAATCTCTGCTAACTTGAAATGCCCAGGTGGCGGAATTGGTAGACGCACTAGTTTCAGGTACTAGCGAGTAACATCGTGGGGGTTCGAGTCCCTTCCTGGGCACCATATCACAATATGGATAAGGCGTGACGGCATCAGGCACTAGCTGCACTGCCTTCATAAAACGCTCAGTCTGACTTTCCCCTCTAACGCAGAATTTTTGCCGAACAGGGACGTGTCCATTGCAACTCATCATGACGAATCCAACTCAGCACATCGCAGGAGCGATTGCTGTTGGCGCGCTGATTTTCACCACACTTTTCAGTGCGTCAGTCACCTTCGCTCAAGCCCCATCTCCAGCGCCGCTACTCACGGACGGCGGATTCGAGGCAGCCCCCGGAGGCACCAATCCATGGCGTCCGTTCCAGCATGCAGGCGTGAAAGCCTACGAATTCGCACGCGATAAAGAGATCAAGACGGAAGGTACACAGAGCCTTCGCGTGACACAGCGTGAACCGCAGTTTTACGGCGCAGTCCGGCAATCTATTCCGCGCCCGCCTTCGGGTCGATACGAACTATCCGCGCAGATGCGCTCTCGCGAAACCGACGACAAAGGGTGGCGACTCGAAGTCGTGCTCATTCTCGAAAATGGTGGCTTCCTTACCTTCGACGCTCCGCCGCTGATCGGGGACGTCGACTGGACGAAACGCGAGTTGCGATTCGAAGTCCCTGCCACAGCGCTTTTTCTGCAAGTGATCGTTGGCTTGCATGGCAACCGGGGTACGGGCTGGGTAGACGCTATGGTGCTCAAGCCACTGCCCTAAGCCGGACCAGCCGGAACCCAAAAAAAGCCGGGTGGTAGGCGACGACTGGGCGTTGTTAGGCGTCAGCAAGAGCGCGGCGGAGTCCGCGCCTAACGCAGTGCAGTGCACTTTCTGAGTGCAAAAAAGTCAGCGTTGAACTGGTGAGGGAATGGGTGCAGTCCTGCAACCGACGCTGCGTGGGCTGGCAATCAGCGCGCAAAAAATTAACCGGGCATAAGTGGTGTCGGCGTTTTTGACCGAATTTTGTGTCTGAGGGAACTACTCAGTCTTTAGCTTGACTAAATTACTCGGGTATCCTAATATTTGTCCAGCGAATCAACGCTAAATGGCGGTGAAAACAGTGGCGGTTCCGAGGCTGACTCGGGGTCAAAGCCAAGTTCGAAGCCCCACATAGGTTGATCGTAACCGCCAGTGCGTTTCACGACCAGTGACACGCAACTGCCCCAAAGAGAGTGCAAAAAATCGATGAAGCTCACCACTAAAGGTCGTTTTGCCGTCACCGCCATGATCGACGTGGCGCTCTTCAATCACGGAGAGCCGGTAACGCTCGCAGAAATTTCTGCGCGGCAAAAAATTTCGCTCTCGTACCTGGAGCAGCTCTTCGGCAGGCTGCGTCGGCATGGTCTTGTCGACAGCGTGCGCGGCCCCGGCGGCGGCTATAACCTGGCCAAAGCACCCGGAACGATCAGCGTTTCCGACATTATTCTGGCGGTGGACGAGCCCATCGACACCACCAGCTGCGGTGGTGAAAAAAATTGCCACGATGACAGCATTTGTTTAACGCATCATTTGTGGGCGAGCCTTAATGCCCACATCTTCACCTACCTTCAGGGCGTGAGCTTGCAGTCGCTGGTGGACGATGCAAAGGTTCGAAAAAATCCATCTTTGCATGTGGTTCAGGATTTGCGTAAGTCGGTGACGCGAGCGATGCCTGTCGCCGCCTAATGCCGCCCAATATTTTCTTCAAAGTGCAGTAAGTATGAGCCTTCCCATCTACATGGATTACAGCGCCACCACTCCGGTTGATCCGCGTGTGGCCGCCAAGATGATCCCCTTCCTGACTGAACACTTTGGCAACCCGGCGTCGCGCTCGCATGCGTACG
>JAYSUK010000166.1:0-4645 GCA_043719085.1 Burkholderiales bacterium
ACCGCCAGTCACCGGCGGGAAAATCGCCACTTCGTCACCGGCCTTGACCGGATGATCAAGCGCCACCACGTCCTGATTGACCGCCACCCGAAAGGCGCGACTCGGTGCCAGTTCCTCGGCAAACGCGCCGCCACGCTCGCGAAGCGTCGTCAGCAGTTCGGAAACCGTTGCAATGTCCGGCGAAAGCGCAAAAACCTCGCGAGAAACACCAAAGCGCTCTCGTAGTCGCGCCAAAAAAACTAATTGAATCGTCATGCCACGATTTTAGGAAGGTAGAAAAAACTCAATAGCTTTTTCTTGACAGCCTTGTTTTACTTGGGCATAGCTCGAAATTAGTCATAAGTCGATAAATAGCCAAATAACCTCTACATCCAATACAGATAAGGATTTAATACAAAAGCTGTTAATTTGATAAACGCAAAAAAGGCGACCTGAACCGCCTCTGCTTTTTTACAGACACAACCGCTAAAACGACCAGCGAATGCCCAGATTCACAGCATCGGGATCGATTTCGGTTCTCAGGCGGTCAAAGCCGAATCGCGTGCCACGCGTCAATTCAAGCTTGAGGCCGAGGCTCTGAGTGAAATCGTAACGCATGCCAAGACCGTACGACAACGCTGTGCGATCTTGGGCAGAAAGCGTAGACGAGGCCCACTCGGGTGTGACGCGGCTATCGGTGCGGCCCACGCCGACTTTTCCAAAGACCGAGAACGCGTTGCGCCAGGTGAACGCAGAGACCACGTCCACATTAACAGTTGATCGAGACTCGGACCAGCGCATGCCGTCGAATTTGAGGCCCACGCTGGACCCGGTCGGCAACACGGCGCGCTCGGTATTGACCGCAGCGCCCACCGCAAAACCGCTCGAAAACTGGTAGCCGCTGAATGCCGTGTCGGTAAGTTCGCCCGCGCGAGAAAACTCAAGCGCCTGGCCGAGCTTAAGGCCAGGCGCGGTAAACGACCAGGCCTTTTCACTGGCACCAAAACGAACGCCGGAGAAATAGCCACCCTCCTGCGCGCTCACCGCGGTCACGACAAACAGCAAAGCACCGGCAACCAGACTGGTAAGCATCTTTGATGTTTTTATGACACAACACTGCATGTATCCAATGTTCCTCTTGAAAACCGGGGCTGTCAATCCGCGGTGCACGATTCGATCCCGGATCAGACAAATCGCGAGCCGAATGTTGCGCCACGCCCACTGAGCTCAGTCACCAAACTAAATCTCAAGGCTGCGCAGCAGCGCGAACTCGGCGATGTTTGCTATTTCTGCTAGACCGAAACGATTGAAATTTGGTTCCCGAACGTCAGTCGGCAGCGGTCCGTCTGAGGCGAGCGCCACAATCAACGGATCACTCGGGAACAGTAGTGCTTTGCCCACCTCCGCGCGCCAAACCTCCATTTTGGGGATGGATTCGCGCTTGAACCCCTCCACCAGCAGCAGATCGCAAGGGCGGAACTGACTGACGGCCTGACGCAGCGTCAACTCACGCTCGCCACGCAACTCGTGCATCATCGCCCAGCGGTTGGTGCTAGAGACCAACACCTCGGAGGCGCCGGCCGCTCGATGTCGAAACGAATCCTTTCCCGGTTGATCAATCTCAAACTCATGGTGAGCGTGCTTGATGAGCGACACCCGTAAACCGCGCCCCGTGAGATGCGCGATCACCTGCTCGATAAGCGTGGTCTTTCCGCTGCCCGACCAACCAGCAAAACCGAAAACTTTTTGACTCACGCGTGTCCCGAATCAGCTATTTTTGAAATTCGGCTTGCGCTTTTCAACAAAGGCACGCATGCCTTCTTTCTGATCTTCAAGCGCGAACGTCGCGTGAAATTCGCGACGCTCAAACTGTAGTCCTTGCGAAAGCGTCGTCTCGAATGCGGCGTTGATCGTCTCTTTGACCTTCATTACGGCAGGCAACGAAAAACTCGCAATTTTCCCGGCCGTGGCGAGCACCTCTTCCATCAATTTATCTGCTTGCACTACGCGAGCCACTAGCCCCGCCGTCTCGGCTTCCATTGCTGTGATGAAGCGACCTGTAAGGCACCATTCCATCGCCTTCGCTTTGCCCACGGCACGCGGGATGCGCTGCGTGCCGCCCATGCCAGGGATGGTGCCGATGGTGATTTCTGGCTGCCCGAACTTGGCGTTGTCCGCGGCGATGATGATGTCGCACATCATGGCAAATTCACAGCCGCCGCCCAGCGCATAGCCCGACACTGCGGCGATCAACGGCTTGCGAACGCTTCGCGCGGCTTCCCAGTGTTTGGTGATGTAGTTGTTGTTGTAGACCGTGCCGTAACTCCACTCGGCCATCGCCGCAATATCAGCGCCGGCGGCAAACGCCTTCTCGTTACCCGTCACCACAATCACATGCACGTCGGGGTCTGCATCAAGGGCTTCGAGCTTGCCCGCAAGCTCCTCAGCCAGCGCATCATTCAACGCATTCATCACCTTGGGGCGATTGAACGTCACCAGTGCAACCTTAGCCGGGTTGAGCAACTTTTCAACGAGTACGAGGGCTTCAGACATGATGAGTTTCCTTTTTCAAATTTGTTTTGGATGCGGCCACCGGTTTGAAGTCTTTCATGCGCGCCGCGCCGCCACTTAAACCACTCTCCAGCATACCTACCACCGTCTCCGCAAACTGCGCGTAAGACAGCGGGCCACCCGGCTTGAGCCAGGTGAAAGTCCAGTTGATCATGCCAAACACGCTCATGGTCAGCACCTTGGCGCGCGCTGGGTCAATGCGATAGGTGACCACGATCAAGTCAGCAAACGACTGCACCACTTCGCGCTCCTGATGGATGACGATTTCGCGCTCAGCAGGTGGCAAAAACCTCACATCGTTGAGCAATACGATATGCCGTGTTCGAGACGTTTCATATTCATGCACAAAGCGCCGCACGACCTCAGACAGCGCCTGCTGCGCAGGCAAATCGCACGACGCAACCTTAGCCACCAGCGATTGCAATCGTTGCATATATTCATGCATCAAATCAAACAGAATCGCGCCTTTGGACGGGTAGTAGTGATAGAGCAAACTCTTCGAAACACCACAGCGCACGGCGAGCGCAGCCATCGTAGCGCTTGGATAGCCAACCTCGGCGAATGCATCGGCCGACTCGTTCAGAATCGTTTCACGTTGCAGCAGATGGGCAGAGGATGTACCACGAGGCATAAATGAATTCTAGTCAGAGCTGCGCACTGCGCAGCAGCGACGCGTTCGCCTTGAGGCAACGGAAGCTTTGTACTTCATCAAGATATTGCGACGCTACCGTGCATCAAAGCTCAGCCGCACGGTGTCGGTCACCGGATGCGCTTGACAGGTCAGCACAAAGCCGCGCTCCACCTCATGCAGCTCTAGCGTGTAATTGGTGTCCATGCGCACCTCGCCCTCAAGCACCTGCGCTCGACAGGTGCAGCAAACACCGGCCTTGCAGGCGTAAGGCACGTCGATGCCCGATGCGAGCACCACATCTAGCACCGATTCGCCCTTGAAACCGACGCGCAGCTCACGCTCGACGCCGTCGGCGATGACCGACACACGCGCAGCGTCGGCGTTGTCGAAGGTGTCGACTACGCGCGATTCGTCGCGTGCGACCGCACCGGGCACGCCGAATATCTCTTTGTGAATGCGCGCAGCGGGCAGGCCGATCTCAAGACACGCGTTTGCAGCGGCCTCGATCATCGTGCCTGGGCCGCAGATGTAAGTCTCGTCGATCCTTTTCGGATCAATCAGGCCCGGAACTAGGTGCGCAATTTTCGTACCGTCAAGGCGTCCATTGGCCATCGGCGATTCTTGAACTTCGCCGCTCAAGGTGTGGATTAACTGAAACCGGGCAAGATAGCGATTCCTCAAATCCTCAATCTGTTCGCGAAAAATAATGTCTTGAACGCGGCGATTGCCAAATACCAGCGTGACGTGTGATGACGGCTCGGTTTCGAGCGCCGTCTTCAAAATAGAAAACACCGGCGTAATGCCGCTGCCAGCTGCCAGCAGCAGGATCTGTCGCGAACGATTCGGCTGCGGCTCGTATACGAAATGGCCGTCAGGAGGCAACACATCAATGTTGTCTCCCGCGCGCAACAGCATATGCGCCCACTGCGAAAACATGCCGCCGTCCACCCGCTTGATGGCGATGCGCCACTCGTGCTCGTGCGGCGCAGAACACAGCGAATACGAACGGCGAAGCTCGCGGTCTCCGACTTCGGCGCGCAGCGTCACATACTGGCCCGCACGATAGGCGAACGTTTCGCGTAGTGCATCCGGAACGATGAAACCGACGGAAATGCAATCGGCTGTTTCGCGAACGACGTCGCGTATTTCTAACGAATGAAAATGTTGGGCCATAGACGAGCGTTTACCAGGAAGCGCCGGGGTGTTGCCTTGCGAGTGACTGCATTTCGGCAAGTAAATGTTCGCGGTGTTTGTGCGCGATGCTCGTGAGTGCGGGGCTTGTTGGTGGCAAGGTTTGTCCTGGCGGGCTCAGCGTTGCCGCTTCAAAGCTGCGTTGCACGGTGTCCCACCATTGCACGTTTCGCTGCGACTTATCTGTGCTGTCGATAGTCACGGTCAGTAGTTCGTCACAAAAGGGCCAAAGCCCTTCAAATGCAGCCTCAATCCGCAACCGTGACTCTGTTG
>JAYSUK010000167.1:0-4644 GCA_043719085.1 Burkholderiales bacterium
AGTCGCAGCAATCATGCTGTCAAACAGCACTTTCCCAGCGCTGTCCCGGTACGAAATTGAGAGCGAATTCAGCTTTCCATCGTACGTCAGCAAGCCGAACTTAAAGTCGTCGCCGAACACGAAGTGCGGGCCGTTGCTGTGGCGTGTGCGGGCTTCGGGTGTTCGCTCGAAGGTGCGAAATGTGCCCAGCGGCCCCGCCACGTATTCGTGAATACCAGTACGTTTGTTGCTCCAATCGCGGGCGAAGTGATAGTCGGCGGAGATCATCACGACATTGCTGATTCGCTCTGCCTTGATGAAGGCAACGATCTCGTCGCGCTCCGTTTTGTAATTACCCCAGGCGTCCTGACTGCTGCCATGAAACGGCACCGACGTGGCGACGATTTTGAAGGTGGCTTTTGACTGCTTGAGCTGATCTAAAAACCACAACTTTTGCTGCGTGCCAAGCATCGTTTTTTCGGGCCCGTCGGCCATGCCCTGTACGCTGCGAAAGCGCCGCGTATCGACGATGATCAGATCCACTTCAGGTGCCAGATTTACCGCTCGGTACAAGCCCGTTTTCTCGACGGAAGCACATGGCCAATATTCGCGAAACACCTGCTCCGCGACGGGCATTTGCGCCAAGCCCCCGTGCGCATCGTTTTCGATTTCATGATCGTCCCAAATGGCGTAGGTCACACACTGCGACATAAACGCCTGCAACGGACGATCCGCGCGGATGTTGGCATGTTTGCGCCGATAGTGCGACAGCGTCGGAGCGAATTCGCGCTTGGGAACGTCCGCATAAACCGTGTCGCCCAGATGCACAAAATAGTCGGGCTTGGCCGCCGCCAACACATCAAAAATGCGGAACGGTTTGTACTTTTCTTCCATGTCGCCGGAAAACGCGAGCACAAAGTTTTGTCCGGCCACACGCAGCGTGCTGAAGCGCCCGACCTCCTGCACGGGTTTGTCTTGAGCATAGACACGGTAGAAAATTTGCCTTCCAGCAGGCAGGCCTTGCAGCATCACGTGCCCGGTGAAATCGCTGGTTTTGTCCAGCACCCGTTCCAAGCTTTTGTGCAACAACGCCTCCGGCGCTAAACCCCAGCGAATATGCAGCCGCGTCGCCTCGTTGGCTGATAACCAAATGAGTGCGCGGTCTGCGTGAACATCAAACGCCGCCGGGGCGAACGCGAGCACCGCAGCGTTTGCCCACGGCAGCGCAGCAGCAATTGGCAACACCCCCAGGCTGGCTGCGATTTGCAGTGCCCTGCGACGCTCAGGTGCGCTCGGATAGTCATGGTCATGTTCAGAGTGCATAGAGATGACAAAATGCGGGATGACTTTGAACTTTACCCCAGCATGACGATACGTCCCCCGGTATTAGCGGCAATCGCCGCGCTCATCCTGAGCATGTTTTTGGCGCTGCTGTTGCAGCTGGGCCTGCTGGGCGCGTTAGGCTGGGGACTGGGCACGGTGGCAAACGAGCTGCCGCTAGAAGCGGCCGCCAACGTCCGCGAAGCGAACATTAGTGAGACCAAGGGTCTGCGTTTTGACCCGACCCGTGGGCCTGCGGTGGCACAGGCGGCCAATTTTTTACTGCCAGCAAATAACACGCTCGGATTGATCTTGCACACCGAGGATGTCTCGCCCGGCCTTCGGCTGACGCTGGGCTGGTTGTCTACGCTCGATTTGCGCCGTTCCGCAACGACTAACGTGAGCATGCCTGCAAGCCCAGACCCGCAGCAGAGTGTGCTGTTGCTGGCCGGTCATCCGCAGTGGCGCGAGCGAATAACCCGGATGGGCCTGGCGGTAGAGCGCACCAACCGAGCCGAAAGCGCAGCCGTCGGTGCGTTTTTGGCGCGAGCTGAATGGTTGCCTGCCAGTCCGCTGGGAGGCATGCGGTTATTGTCAATGGCATGGTTCACCCACGGCGGGAACATCATCGCGCCAAAGGAATCCGCAAATCGCTTGCTGCCACTGGCATTGTGGCTCGCGCTGATCGCAGCGAGCAGCGTGTTGATGGTTGCGATGCTGTTCAAAAAGCAGCCTGAGAAGCGCGCTGAAGCGCTGCGTCTGAGCGCAGGATTGCTTATCGCAACGACCGTGGTTCTCACGGTGCTCGCCAACCGCTGGCCGGGCTGGACGGTGCCGTTGGGCGCTGGTGTGGCCGCAGCCCTTGCGTTGTTGCTGTTGGTGCGCTCTGTCGCGCTGCCGCAATTGGCATTGACAGCTTCGCAGCGCACCGCCCTGGCGGCACTCTCCCTCGGGGTGTCGTGGTTGCTGGCACCGTTGGTCGCCGCTGTTGCAATGGTGCCGGGATTGGTGCTCTGGTTGGGTCAGCCGCAGGGCCCGCTTGCTAGCCGATTGCCGGTGAGCACGATGCGAATCGGCGCGTTGTTGGCCGGGTTGCCGATTTTGCTGCTGGCCGCAGTGGCGCAGGGCATGATCCCCGCACCCGGCCTGCTCAAGCCCTTAGTGGACCCAACCAGCACGCTCACCACGGTGGCCATCACGTCGGGGGGCTTGCCGGGGCTTGCGCTGGGAGTGCTGATGACGCATCAATTGTGGCCCGCCAGCGCAGCAAGCACACGGTGGTCAAGCAGCGGTGCCGCAGCACTGATGTGGGCGTTGACCGGTGCCCTGGCGGTGCTCACCATTCCCAAAGTTGCAGCGTTAGCTGACGGCAGCAGCACCTACATCGCCGTGTTCGCTCCGACGCTGATCTGCGTGCTACTCGCGTTGTGGCCCAAGTTTCAGTCTGTAGCCACCACCGTCGCTGAAACCGTCGCCGTCGAGACTAAGTCCGAGCAGGATCTGTCGGAGCAGGCGCTGGCGCTTTTGCAAAGTCACGGCGAGCGGGTGCTGGCCACACTATTGCGCGCTGAGGCAGGTTCGGCGCATGCCGCGCTGGCGCAGATGCAGCGCATCGCTCCGGCCGCGCGCGCCACGGCGCTCGCTCGTTTGCGGGTGTCGCTTTTTGACGGCGATCTGGTAGCTGCCGAAGGTGCCGCCACTTCGCTTGAGAATAGTGCGTCACTGGCTGCCGAAGAGCGTGATGCGCTAGTCGAACTGGCACACCGCAATAACCAGCAATCTCGTGTGGTGCTGCTGGCACCCGGTGCCTCGCCAACCGAGCGGAATCAGCGGGTGCTGGCCATTGCCCAGCTTCGCACTCAAGGGCCTGCAGCTGCATTGGGAACGCTCACCGCGTGGCCCGATGCGCATTGTTTTGCTGCTGAAATTGCCGAACTTCACCTGTTGAGCGACGACGTACCAGCGGCGCAAATGGCCTTGGTTAACTCAGGCATTTCACTTGCCGAGCCCGCGGGTCAGGCCTACATCGCGCGTCTCGGCATGCGCGTGGAGGGGCCACAGATACATGGCCAGGAGATCAGCAGGATGGCGACCTACAACCCGCAGCTAGGCGTGGCGCAAGCCGCGCTGGGTGAGCTGCTGCAACGCGCGGGTAACGCCAATGGGGCCCGCGCACGCCTGATGCTTGCAGTCAAGCTTGATCTGGCATTGTGGCCGCTTAACTATCGCATCGCTCAGCTGGAGCAGACACTGCAACGCACAGCCCCCGCAGCGGGCACATCTGAAACGGGTGTGCAGAAAAAACTGTCGACACCCGCGGTTTGATTTCTGTCCATGCACTAAGCTTCAATGCCATGACTACCCGACTGCTTCTCTATCTCGCGCACGCCATCGACCATTTGGCTCTACTGATATTTGCCACGGCAGTGAGCGCTATCGCGCTCGAATTTGGCATCGCGCGCTGGGAGGACTTAATGCCCTATGCGACGGGCGCTTTCGTCATGTTTGGCGTGGCTTCGCTGCCCGCCGGGCGCTACGGAGACCTGTGGGGACGGCGCGCGATGATGCTGGTGTTTTATTTTGGCATGGGTGTGTCGCTGCTGCTGGTGGCCTTGACGCAAACACCGCTGCAAATGGGGATCGCATTGACATTGATGGGCGCGTTCTCGGCGATCTATCATCCGGTCGGCATTCCAATGCTTTTGCAAAACGCACCGAAAGCGGGCGCGGTAATTGGCGTGAACGGCCTGGCCGGAAATCTGGGCATTGCATTCGCCGCACTGCTTACCGGCTATCTCGTCAAGCATGCAGGCTGGCGCTCGGCGTTCATCGTACCCGGCATTTTGAGCCTGCTGGTCGGCGTATTTTTTGCTATGACGGTGCCGAAAGAAATGACCGCACCGGGCAAGAAAACCGGTGGCAAAAAGTTGCATGTGGATCGCGCCACGGCTACCCGTGTGTTCGCCGTGCTGACCTGCACCACCACCCTGGGCAGCCTGATTTTCAACTTTACGACCAACGGAAACGGCGAGCTGCTTCGCGAACGCGTGGCAGCCATCGCAAGCGACCCAGCAACACTTGGCATGTTGCTGGCAGGCGTCTACGCCATCGCGTCGATCGCGCAGGTAATCGTCGGGCAACTGATCGACCGTTTCCCGATCAAGCGAATTTTTCTACCGATTGTGGCCGCACAAATCGTCGCCTTTGCGCTGGCCGCGCGCGCCGATGGCTGGATGTTTTACGCATTCGCCGTGGCGTACATGACGTTCGTGTTCGGCGCGATTCCGTTCACCGACGCCATCATCGCCCGCTTCGTCGACGACAGCATGCGCTCCCGTGTCGCGG
>JAYSUK010000168.1:0-4643 GCA_043719085.1 Burkholderiales bacterium
TACTCCACCCGTTTGGCTTTAATACCCTTCTTAGCCAGCGCGTCGAGCAAATTGTTTTCGCCAAACAGGTGACCGACACCGATCACAACGAAGTGGCTCTCGGGCTGCTTGAAATAGCTGTCGATTTTGTCGGCCATGGCAGGATGGCGGTCATCGAGAATGCGCCGTCGGGCGGACAGCCCCTCAGGGGTGTCGCTAAAGTCCTCGGCCACCAGCCGGGTCAACGCAGGGCCGTCACCCGCGCGATACGCGGCAATCATTTCGAGCAGTCGCTTTTCCATGCGGTTTTGGCGAACGGCTTCAAGAAACCGCGTCATGGTTGCTTTGGTCTCAGCCGCACTGGCTGCCGCCAACACGCCACATTGCGTGGCGCCGCCTTCGACTTCGACCACGCGCATTTTCGCGTGCTTCGCCTCGCGCAACAACACCACGTCCAGACCGCGCGAAAAATCAACGCCGAGCTGGCCTAGCTCGACACCCAGAACCACCAAATTCACCAGCCACAACTTTCTGTTTTGCACGGCAGCGTCAGGGATGCCCGCAGCGCGAATGTAGCCCGTTAATGCCGCAAAGTCTTCGCCTGACAAAACGCTTTCGAGCGACTCTTTGGTTGCCGCGAGCTTTGAGCACGCCTGCTGCGTTTCGGGCAAGGTGACGTCGGCCTCAACCGCGAGCACTTTAGCCAGATCAAAGCGCTTCTGAAGCGCTTCTGGCACCGGATAGAAATCGGGTTTACCAACGTGTAGTGAACCGAAAAGGGTAACCGTCTTACCGTCTTTCGTGAGGTCCCACAAAAAGGGTTTGCTGAGCTGTGCGTGGACGGTGAATGCGGCGAGCGCGAGCGCTGTGCCAACAACAAACTTAAGGGGGGTGAGGCGTGTCTTCATATCGCGATAATAGCTGGATGACTCCATCAGACTCGCCTACTGCGCCACAGGTTGCATCCACCAAAGACGTATCAACGGCGAACACAAAATCAGGCTGGATCGCCGCGCTCAAGGTGTATCTGGAAGCGCCGTCGCTGCGCATGCTGGCGCTGGGGTTCTCAGCGGGATTACCGTTGCTGCTGGTGCTGGGCACACTCTCCTTCTGGCTGCGCGAGGCAGGCATCAACCGCTCGACCATCGGCTTTTTGTCTTGGGTGGGGCTGGCGTATGGCTTTAAGTGGTGCTGGGCTCCGTTGGTGGATCGGCTGCCAATTCCGCTGCTCACACGGGTGCTCGGACGTCGCCGCAGCTGGCTGCTGCTGGCACAGTTGATGGTGGTGTGCGGGCTGGTCGGCATGGCGTTTTCTGACCCAAAAATCGCGCTGATGCCGATTGTCTGGTTCGCGCTCTTGACCGCGTTTGGATCGGCCACACAAGACATCGCGCTCGACGCGTTTCGCATCGAGTCGGCCGACATGGATCGTCAGGCCGCGCTTGCTGCTGCGTATCAAACGGGCTACCGCGTGGCAATGATCTGGGCGGGGGCCGGCGTGTTGTGGATTGCTGCACGAGCGGAGGTGGCAAGCCCGGCCAACTACGACCCGAATGGCTGGAAGATTGCGTATCTTGTGATGGCGGCGTCAATGGCGGTTGGATTTGTCACGGTGCTCTTTTCGAACGAACCGATATCCCAGCCCATCGCCCGTGCCAAAAATATCGGCGAATGGCTGCAAAGCGCGCTGATCGAGCCGTTTGCCGATTTTTTCAAGCGGTACGGCTGGAATGCATTGCTGCTCCTGGCGCTGATTGCCACCTATCGCATCAGCGATATCGTGATGGGCATTATGGCCAATCCGTTTTATGTGGATATGGGCTACAGCAAAGATGAAGTCGCAGCGATCAGCAAGGTGTACGGCTTGATCATGACGCTGCTCGGGGCGGCGCTGGGCGGCGTGTTGTCAGTGAAGTTTGGCATGATGCGCACGCTGATGCTGGGCGCGATACTGTCAGCCGCGAGCAACGTGTTGTTTTCGTGGCTCGCCATGCGCGGTCACGACGTCACGGCGCTGACGTTGGTCATCTCGGCGGATAACCTTGCCTCCGGCATCGCCTCCAGCGCGTTCATCGCCTACATGTCGAGCCTGACCAACATCAGCTATTCGGCAACGCAGTACGCACTGTTGTCGTCGATGATGTTGCTGCTACCGAAGTGGCTGGCGGGCTTTTCTGGGGTTGCGGTGGACGCGGTCGGCTACAACGTATTTTTCATCGGCACCGCGCTGATTGGCGTGCCGGTGCTGGTGCTCATCTGGATCGCTTCAAGGCGATTGAAATGAATACAGCTTTTCGCTGAAATTACCGTTCTAATTGGGCTTATAAGTTGTTTTGCTTGATAGTTGACATTTACGGTTTTCGTGCCGCCAGCCCATATAAAATAAGCTATTTAATCAAAAGCTGCCGTCTGATCTGGACGCAAAACTCACCGTCAGGGAGCCCGCTGTGGCCGTCACACTCAACATCAATCAGAAGTCCGTCATTGTCAACGCGCCCGATGACAAGCCGCTACTGTGGGCGCTACGCGAAGATTTAAACCTTGTCGGCACCAAATTCGGCTGTGGCATTGCGGCCTGCGGCGCGTGTACGGTGTTGGTTGATGGTGTTGCCACGCGCTCTTGCGTGACGCCGATTTCGACCGTTGTCGGAAAACAAATCACCACCATCGAAGCCATCTCGAAAAATGGCCCGAGCGCCGTGCAAAAAGCGTGGATCGAGCATCAGGTGCCGCAGTGCGGTTACTGCCAGTCCGGTTTCATAATGGCAACGACCGCGCTGCTTGAAAAAACGCCTGAGCCGACCGATGCTGATATTGACGCAACCATCACCAATTTGTGTCGGTGCGGTACGTATCCGGCGATGCGTGTGGCGATAAAAAAAGCGGCACAGATCAAAAAATCTATGCGGTCATCCTGAGCGGACAAAACACAGCTCAATCCACTTTTGGCCCTACCAGCGAAGGCCGGTACCCACGCCCGAAACCCAAGCCAAGTGACGCGTCGGGCGTGGGCCCCGGCCTCCGCCGGGGTGGCCGGATTCTGCACAACACGTGGCAGCGCGCTCGCACACACAGAAGCGCTTTTTTGGAACGGCATTCATGAAACAACCCCTCTCAAATACCCGCCGCGCCCTGCTGATCGGCACCGGTCTCGTCGGCGGTGCATTAGTCATCGGCACCACGCTCGCATGGCGGCGCGTGGCCGGTGCTGCATCGTTCAAACCGCCCGAAAAGGAAGGCGAAACGGCCTTCAACGCATGGTTGAAAATATTGCCCGATAGCACCATCATCGTGCAGGTGCCACGCCAGGAAATGGGACAAGGCATCTACACGATGCTCGCCATGCTGGTCGCTGAAGAACTCGATGCCGACTGGAGCAAAGTGCGCGTTGAGCAGGCGCAAATCAGCGCCATCTACGGCAACGTCACCGCCCTCGGCGACAGTGCACCGGCACCGCTGCAGGCTGCAATGATTGCCACCGCGCGGGTGATTGGCGTGCAGATGACCGGCGGCTCCACCTCCACGCGCGACGGATGGCAGCCCATGCGCATGGCGGCGGCGAGCGCGCGTAGCGTGTTGCTCGCCGCGGCGGCTGCGAAGTGGAATGTGCCGTTTGGTGAATTGATGATCGACAAGTCGGTCATCAAGCACGCGGGTTCCGGCCAGAGCGCTCCTTTCGGCGAGATCGCACAGGCCGCAGCTGCGCTTCCAGTGCCACCCGTTGCCACGCCAAAAGCTCAGAAAGACTGGAAGATTCTCGGCACGTCACCCGCTCGTCTTGACGTTGTGGAAAAGTCTTTGGGCAAAGCGCAATTCGGCATCGACGTGCGGCCGGAAGGCTTGCTCTACGCCACGGTCAAACACATTCCGTACGTGAGCGGCGCGTTGCAGGAAGTACGCTGGAAGCACGGCGCGCCACCGAAAGAGGTGCTGCACCAGGTGCGCGGTGACAACTGGTTGGCCGTGATTTCCACGAGTTATTGGTCTGCAAAAAAGGCGCTTGAAGAGGCCGAGTTGATTGGCGGTGGTGCGACGGCGACGGTGCTTTCAAGCGATCAGCTCACCGCGCGTTACGAGGACGTGCTCGACGGCAAAGACGGTGGCTTCGCGCCGATTCGCCGCACGTTTGGCGAGCAAGGAAAAACCGAAAAAGTCATTGCAGCAGCGCCCGCGGCGCGACGTATCGAGGCGGCGTACAGCGTGCCTTTCCTTGCACATGCTGCGATGGAGCCGCTCAACTGCACAGCGCTTATCAAGGACGGCAAGGTTGACGTGTGGGTGGGCAATCAGGCGCCCACCGTCGTGCAATGGCTCGCTGCGGGTAACGTTGGCGTGTCGAACGACGCGGTCACCGTACACACACCGTATCTCGGTGGCGGCTTCGGTCGCCGCTTCGACATCGAAGTGATTCGTCAGGCACTCGCCTGCGCGAAAGTGACCAACGGCAAGCCGGTGCAGCTCATCTGGTCGCGCGAACAGGATATTCAGCACGATGCTTATCGCCCAGCCGTTTCATGTCGTATCACCGTCGCGCTCGACGACAAGAATGGCGTAAGTGCATGGCATCACCGCATGGTTGGGCCGAGCGTCAGCAAGAGCGTGATCGGTCGCATGAATCCTGCGTTTGCGGGCGATTTTCCGCCCGACAAAACGAATGCCGAAGG
>JAYSUK010000169.1:0-13691 GCA_043719085.1 Burkholderiales bacterium
GCTCATGCGGGCGTCGAGCGCCTGCACGAAGGCCATGGCGTTCAAGCCTGTGACAGCCTCCACGCGGCGCACGCCTGCCGCTACGCCGCCTTCCGATACGATCTTGAAGAAGCCAATGTCGCCGGTGCGGGCTACGTGGGTGCCACCGCAGAACTCCTTGCTGCTGCCGATTTCCAGCACGCGGACTTCGTCGCCGTACTTCTCGCCGAACAGCATCGTCGCGCCGCTGGTTTTGGCTTTTTCAATCGGCATGACTTCGGCGTGCGTCGCCGTGTTGGTGACAATTTCGGCGTTGACTTTAGCTTCCACTTCGCGGATCTGCGCGTTAGTCATCGGCGCGTTGTGCGCGAAGTCGAAACGCGTTTTTTCGGCGTCAACCAGCGAGCCTTTTTGCGCGACGTGCGAGCCGAGCACTTCGCGCAGCGCCTTGTGCATGAGGTGTGTGACCGAGTGGTTGCGGACGGTGCGGGCACGGGCGTTGAAATCGACCTGCGCGGCAACGGTGTCGCCGACGCGCAACTCGCCGTTTTGCACGCTGCCGTGATGACCGAACACGTCAGGCTGCACTTTCAGTGTGTCTTCGACCGTGAACAACGTCAGGCAAACACCGGACTTGCTGAGCTCGCCCTTGTCGCCCACCTGGCCGCCGGACTCGGCGTAGAACGGCGTCCGGTCGAGCACGACGATGCCGCTGTCGCCGGTGACCAGCGCGTCAACGCGCGCGCCGTCCTTGTACAGCGCGATGACGCGACCCTCTTCCGATAACGATTCGTAACCACGAAATGCGGTCTTCGGCCCGTCGTAAGCCAGCACCGTGTCCGCCTTGAATTTTCCCGCTGCGCGCGCGGTCGTGCGCTGTTTTTCCATCGCGGTTTCGAAACCGGCTTCATCAACCGCCACGCCGCGTTCGCGGCAGACGTCGGCGGTCAGGTCTAGCGGGAAACCGAAGGTGTCGTAGAGTTGGAATGCAATCGCGCCGTCGAGAACTTTCTCCTTGCCTTCAGACCCTTCGACAAGCTCAGGGCGAACGGATGGTTCGGCAAGCGCTTTCTCAAGGATCGCCATGCCATGAACCAGCGTCTCGCCAAAGCGAATTTCCTCGCTGTGCAGCGTCTCCGCCACGCGTTCTTTCGCCGCACGCAACTCTGGGTATGCTTCTCCCATCTGCACATCAAGCTCAGCCACGAGCTTGTAGAAAAACGGTTTGGTCTGACCGAGTTTGTAGCCGTGACGCAGCGCACGGCGGATGATTCGGCGCAGCACGTAGCCGCGGCCTTCGTTGCTGGGAATCACGCCATCGGTGATCAGAAAGGAACATGCGCGAATGTGATCGGCAATCACACGCAAGCTTGGATTGGCGAGATCGGTGCAGCCCGTTTCGCGTGATGCGGCATTGATCAAACCAACGAACAAATCAATCTCGTAGTTCGAATGCACTTTTTGCAGGATGGCGGCCAGGCGCTCCATGCCCATGCCGGTGTCGACGCAGGGCTTGGGCAGCGGCAACATCGGGCCGTCCTTGACCTCGCGGTTGAATTGCATGAACACCAGGTTCCAGATTTCGATGAAGCGGTCCCCGTCTTCGTCCGGTGAGCCGGGCGGACCTCCGGGGATGTGCGCACCGTGGTCGAAGAAAATTTCCGAGCACGGGCCACAAGGCCCGATATCACCCATCATCCAGAAATTATCCGACGCATAGCGCCCACCTTTGTTGTCACCGATGCGCACGATGCGATCTACGGGCACGCCAATGACGTCGCGCCAGATCGCGAACGCCTCATCGTCATCGGCATACACCGTGACTAGCAGTTTTTCTTTCGGCAACCCGTACGCGACGGTGAGCAGTTCCCACGCGTACTTAATGGCCTCTGTTTTGAAATAGTCGCCGAATGAAAAATTGCCCAGCATCTCAAAAAACGTATGGTGACGCGCGGTGTAACCAACGTTTTCAAGATCATTGTGCTTGCCGCCGGCGCGAACGCTGCGCTGCGCGCTGGTGGCGCGCACGTAAGCGCGCTTGTCCGCGCCGGTGAATACGTCTTTGAACTGCACCATGCCAGAGTTGACGAACATCAACGTCGGGTCACTGGCTATGAAAAGGGGAGACGAGGCAACGCGCGTGTGCCCCTTCGATTCGAAGAAGCTTAAGAACTTTTCCCGGATGTCTGCGAGTTTCATGCTGTGCTGTGTTTGGGTGAATGCTGTGCGCCGGTTGCAAGCTTGGCGCGCCTAACCTTTGATTTTAAGGGCGTGCGGAGCGGGCTGCGCTTTGACAGGTTGCGAAATCGGCATAACGATGCGGCGGTGTTGCAGGAGCGGCGCAAGCAGCTCAAAAGCTACCCGAGGCTCGGGGCTTTCGCGGCGCGCGCCGCGCCTGCCGATCCATCAGCCGGACGTCAGGCGCCTGCGGGACAATGTCCACATGGAAGCTTTTCTCATCTCCACCGGCATCGTGGCGCTCGCTGAAATCGGCGACAAGACGCAGTTGCTCGCTTTCGTCCTCGCGGCTAAGTTTCGCAGGCCGTGGCCCATCATCGCCGGGATTTTTGTGGCAACACTTGCCAATCACGGTGTGGCCGGCGCGCTGGGGACGTGGATTATGGCAACCGTGGGGCCGCAGACGATGCGTTGGGTGCTCGGCGTGTCGTTCATCGCAATGGCGGTCTGGACATTGATTCCGGACAAGCTGGATGAAAACGACTCAACCGACATTCGCTATGGCGTATTCAGCACCACGTTGATTGCTTTTTTTCTTGCAGAAATGGGGGACAAGACGCAAGTGGCAACAGTGGCACTCGCGGCGCAATTCAACGCGCTGATCGCCGTGGTTGCAGGCACTACGCTCGGCATGATGATCGCAAACGTGCCTGCCGTGCTTCTCGGCAATAAAATCGCCAACCGCATTCCGGTGCGGGTGGTGCATGGTGTTGCGGCGCTGATATTTTTGGGTCTGGGCATAGCAACGCTACTGGGTGCCGGGGAACGGCTTGGGCTTTGAGTGGGGCCCGCTCGGAGAGCGTCAACAATCAGCGCAGCCCCCACAAGCAAGCCGCCGCCACCAGCGTCGGCGGCAGCGCCGCCACTAGCAGGCCGCCCGCGCCTATCGCGTTGTCATCAAAGCTTGCTTTGAGTATGGCGTAGCCTGCTGGATTCGGTGCGTTGGCGATGACGGTGAGGCCGCCGCCGGTGACTGCACCCGCAACAACCATATATTTGAATTCATCGGATAGCCCCGGCACGAGTGAAGCGAGATAAGTGAGCGCGGCGTTGTCGGTGACAGCCGTGAGCGCCGCTGCGCCAAAGAACGCAGCATCTGGCGAAAGCTTGGTGAGTATGGGCTGCAACCACCACTGCTGCTGCGCGCCAAGCACGACCAGTCCGCCAAGGAAAAAACCGACCAGCAGGGCTTCACGCAGAATCAGTTTGTCCTGATACTTTTCGTACGCGCTCGCAAAGCCGAGAAAGAAGCAGAAGATGGCGATAAACACCACCTCGTGGTGCGCGAAGACCACGACGACCGCGAGAAACGCCAGGCTCACGAAAATGATCGACCAGGGCATGGTCATTTTCGCGGCGCCCGTCGCTTGATAAGCGACGTGACGTAATTCTTTGCCAAAGATCAATGTGATGGCCAGCGCGTTAATGAATACGGCCAATGCCGCACGCCAACCGAAGTTCGCCATCATAAAGGCCGTGTCCCATTGCCAGGTGGTGGCAACCATAAGCACGGGTGGCGCAGCGTAGGCGGTGAGCGTGCCACCGATGGAAACGTTGACGAAGAGCGCGCCGACCGTCGCGTACTTCAGGCGTGATGAAATATTTTTTGAGAAAAACTGGTCGCGCAGCAGCAGCGCAGCGAGCGTCATTGCGGCCGGTTCAGTGATGAACGAACCCATCATCGGCACCAGCCCCAGGACGATGAAATAAAACGCCATGGGCTTCGCGTGCGAGCGCACGGGAGCCATGCGCGTGAGGCCGCGAACCAAAAAACTCGCGAGTTCAACCACCGGTTTGCTTGCAGCAATGACCATCACTACGAACACGAACAACGGCTCGGTGAAGTTGCGGCCTTCGAGATAGTCAACGGTCGCGGTTTTGCCCGAAAGCGTGAACTTGAATGCGACAAATACCAGCGCCCAGAAGCCGAACACAGCTTCGATTTCACCGAGAAAATGGAATGCGCCGGCGTGCGCTGGGTAACGATGCGCGAGGCGTTCGAAGTAAGCAACGGAGAAGGTATGGATGACGGCGAGAGCAAACAGCGCCGCACCGATCATCTGGACTGTGGTGGGGTTCATGCGTCGTAGTCTAAACGCCGAAACGGATCCGCATGTCCCGCGCACCTTATCGCGGCAGCACCCAGAACGTGACGATTGCGACGCACGTCGGCCCGAGCGCGGCGAGAAATAGCCACAGCGAGCTGATGTGCTCGTTGTTGAAGTAGCTCTTGAGGATTGAGTAACCCGCCGGGTTCGGTGCGTTGGCAATCACCGTGAGTCCGCCGCCAGTGACCGCGCCCGCAACGAGCATGTACTTGAACTCCGGCGACAAGCCGGGCACCAGTGAGCCAAGGTAAGTCAGCGCTGCGTTATCCGTGATCGCCGTGAGCGCCGTTGCGGCGAAGTAAACCTGATCGGGCGACAGACTGAGCAGCACCGGTTGCAGCCACCATTGCTGCATGCCGCCGAGCACAACTAGCCCCGCGAGGAAGAACCCGACCATCAGCGCCTCGCGCAGGATTAGTCGATCTTGATGCTGCGGATAGGCGCTCGCGACGCCGAGGAACATCAGCAAAAAGCCCATGAACAACGCGGGATGATGCGCAAACACGACAATGCCCGCAAGCAACGCAATGTGCGCGACGCAAACGGAGAACGGGATGCGGCCCTCGGATATCCCGTCTTCGGTCGTCCCAAGTCCTTTGATCTCGCGGAAGAACAAGGCAGTCACGATCGTCGCATTGATCACGACGGCCAACGCTGAACGCCATCCGAAATTAGAAACCATGAACGCAATGTCCCAGTCCCACTTCGCGGCGACCATCAACACCGGTGGTGCAGCGTACGGCGTTAGAACGCCACCGATGGAGACGTTGACAAACAGCACGCCAATCGTTGCGTACATCAGTCGCGACGACATGCCCGCTTTGTAGAAACGATCTCGCAACATGAATGCGGCAAGCGTCATGGCGGCGGGCTCCGTGATGAACGAGCCAAGCAGCGGCACCAGAACCAGCACAAGCCAATAAAGTGCAACCGTGCGCGGCACGGGCAAAGAACCTGCAAGCCCCGTCACCGCTAGTTTTGCGACATGAAGCACGGGCTTACTCGCTGCGACCACCATGATGGCGATTACAAAAAGGGGCTCCGTGAAATTGCGCCCATCTATGTAGTCGGTGCCCGCCTTAAATCCACCGGTGGCAAACAGATAAATCAGCAACACTCCCGACCAAATGCCAAATACGGCTTCGACCTCACCTAGCAGATGAAACAGGCCCTGGTGCGAGGGGTATTTATGGCCTAGAGACGCAATTTTTGGCGCAAGAAAGGTATGCAGAATCGCTAAGCCGAACAGGACAGCAGCAACGATTTGAGCGGTGGTAGGATTCATGAACCGTAATGTAGCGCGACGGCGCAGCGCACGACGGTCATGCGAGCCCTCGTGAGCGTTTCGAATCCGCTGCGTCACCGTCACTTTGTAGCCCGTACGAGCGCATGGTTCTATGCACAGCTTTCGTGCAATCGACCAGAGTTGGCACTAGGTTCGGGGAAAACCCATGGCACGGCCCCAATTGCAGACTTCTACAATTACGTCAGGGTCGGATTTCGATCAGGTAAATGTCACGTGATTCGCGTGAAAGAAAAACCATTCTCAGGAGACACTATGCAACGTCGTGATTTTCTAACCAAAGCTGCTGCCGGTGCTGCCACCGGCGGCGCGATTCTGGCCGCACCTGCGGTCATTGGCCAATCGCCAGCAGTGCGCTGGCGTTTGACGTCCGCCTTTCCCAAAGCACTTGACACCATCTACGGCGCGGCTGAGGTTTTCGCGGCTCAAGTCAGCAAAATGACGGGCGGAAAATTCCAGATTTCCGTGCATGCTGCTGGCGAATTAGTGCCTATGCCCGGTCTGGTCGACGCCGTACAAAACGGCACCGTCGAGGCTGGCCACACAGCGCCGTACTACTACTTCGGCAAAGACGATACCTTTGCGCTCGGATGTGCCATCCCCTTTGGCCTCAACAGCCGCCAGATGACTGCGTGGCAGTACGAAGGCAATGGCCTGAAACTGATGCGCGAGTTTTACGCCAAGTACAGCATCATCCATTTCCCGATGGGCAACACGGGTGCACAGATGGGCGGCTGGTATCGCAAGGAAATCAAGTCGGCCGAAGACTTCAAGGGCTTGAAGTTCCGCGTCGGCGGTTTCGCCGGTAAGGTCTGTTCACGTCTTGGCGCAGTACCGCAAAATATTCCAGGCGGAGAAATTTATCAGGCGTTGGAAAAAGGCACAATTGACGCCTGCGAATGGGTTGGCCCGTACGACGACCAGAAGCTTGGCTTCAACAAAGTCGCGCCAAACTACTATTACCCTGGTTGGTGGGAAGGCGGCCCGCAGCTCGACCTTTACATCAATCAAAAAGCGTACGATGCGCTCACGCCTGAGTACAAAGCGATCGTCGAAAATGCGGCCGCATTTGCGCACACCGAAATGCAAGCCAAGTACGATGCCAAAAATCCTGGCGCGCTGAAGCAGCTCGTCGCGGGCGGCACCAAACTGCATCGCTTCCCAAAAGATCTGATGGACAAAGCATTCAAAGAGTCCATCGATCTTTACGCTGAACTTTCTGCGAAAAATCCTTCGTGGAAAAAAGTGTACGACGATTACTCGAAATTCCGGGCGGATGCAAATCTGTGGTTCCGCTTCACCGAGATGAGCTTCGACACGTTCATGCAGTCGCAAAAACTGTAGTCAAAGGTAACTCAAGATCAGCCCGCTCGGCGCCAAGCCCTGCGGGCTTTTTTTATCGGGGCAAGCGTCGTATGCCTCTGGACCCAACCCTCAAAAGCTGTTGTGTCACCTTACCCTTAGCCGTCGAGCGAGTCGAATTTGCAGCGGCGAACCCACAGCACGTTGCAACAGAAACCCTTTGTCGCGAATTCTAGCTACCCGACGAAGAGTGAGCTGAGCCGCAGAAACAAAAAAGCCCCGGATTACGGGGCTTTCAGGGCAGTATCATGTGTACGGCAAACTACAGCCAAAAATTTTGGCGTCCCCAAGGGGATTCGAACCCCTGTTACAACCGTGAAAGGGTCGTGTCCTAGGCCTCTAGACGATGGGGACTTAGGCGCTTTTAACAGCAAAAATAAACTAAAAAACTGTGTTTTGGTGGAGAT
Source organism: Burkholderiales bacterium (assembly GCA_043719085.1). Lineage (GTDB taxonomy): Bacteria > Pseudomonadota > Gammaproteobacteria > Burkholderiales > Casimicrobiaceae > Casimicrobium. Next base: position 7,398 of record JAYSUK010000169.1, read on the forward strand.
AAGCGGGATCGAACCGCTGACCTCTTGCATGCCATGCAAGCGCTCTCCCAGCTGAGCTATACCCCCGAAACCAATTTTTCCGTGCCTTCTACATGCTTTCGCAAGCCTTGAATTATAGGCACATATAGGGGTGCTTGGCAAGTCGGCACCGAGAGTAGTTCAGCGAGGCAATTTGACCTGCGGCGCGGGTCGCGGTTGATGGCGCAGTCGAGTCGAGACCTCTCTCCACCGTAGCGGCGGTAGCTCATCTCGAAAGCTGATTACACGGTTGAATCGAGTTCCTGTTTTCTCTGCTGCAACCACCGGCGCGCTGATCAGGTTCGGATGTACGGTTGCTTCGATCATGGTCGAGCGCCCGCCCATGACAACCTCGGCGCTACGCAGGACATGGAGAAAGACGTCCATATCCGGATGCGCCGCGGCTCGACCAAAACCGACACACCAGACGATGACTGCGGCAATTAGCAGCAGTGCAGCAATGATAAATGCATGATTCAAAGCGCACAGCATCGCTCCGATCACGCAGATCGCAATGCACCAAAGCTTCGCCTTTAAGCGCTGTTTCACCCGAATTAGATAGCTTTGGCTGAGCTAGTCACTTTCGCATCTTTAAGTTTCGCCAGCATCAACCATGTGTCAATCGCTGCGTCCGGGTTTAACGATAGCGATCCGATGCCACGATCAACCAACCACGCCGCGAGATCAGGGTGATCCGACGGCCCTTGCCCGCAAATGCCAACGTATTTGCCCCGCGCAATACAGGCATCAATGGCCATACCCAACATCTTTTTGACCGCAGGATCGCGCTCATCAAACGTCGACGCAATGGCGCCTCCGGCATCGCGATCAATCGCTAACGTCAATTGCGTAAGATCGTTCGAACCAATCGAAAATCCATCGAAATAATCAAGGAATTCATCAGCCAAAATCGCGTTCGACGGCACTTCACACATCATGATCAGGCGCAAGCCCACTTTGCCGCGCTCAAGGCCGTGGCTGGCGAGTGCCTTCACCACCGCATCGGCTTCACCCGTCGTGCGCACAAACGGAATCATCACCTCGACGTTGGTCAGGCCCATCGTCTCGCGAACATAGCGCAGCGCTTCACATTCGAGCGCAAAGCAATCCCGAAACTCAGGCGCGATATAGCGCGACGCGCCACGGAAACCGAGCATCGGATTTTCTTCGTGCGGCTCGTATCGATCTCCTCCAAGCAAGTTTGCATACTCGTTGGATTTAAAGTCGCTCATGCGCACGATGACTGGCTGCGGCGAGAACGCGGCAGCAATGGTGGCGATGCCTTCCGACAATCGCTGCACGAAAAAAACGCGCGGCGACGCGTAGCCATGAATACGCGCCGAAACCTTCGCTTTCAGATCATCGGGCAAGGTGTCAAATTCAAGCAGCGCGCGCGGATGAATGCCGATCTGCCGGTTGATGATGAACTCCAGCCGAGCCAAGCCGACGCCATGATTGGGCACCTGCGAAAACTCAAATGCGAGATCAGGATTCGCCACGTTGAGCATCACCTTGGTCGGCGCGGCAGGCATGTTGTCGAGCTGTACTTCGGTTCGCTCAAACGCCAAATTACCCGCATAAATATTGCCCGTGTCGCCCTCGGCGCAGCTCACGGTGACGACGTCACCGTCGAAGAGCGTACTGGTCGCGTCACCACAGCCCACGACCGCTGGAACGCCCAGTTCACGCGCGATGATCGCGGCGTGACAGGTGCGTCCACCGCGATTGGTCACGATGGCGCTGGCCCGCTTCATCACCGGCTCCCAATCGGGATCGGTCATGTCGGCCACTAGCACGTCACCCGGCTTGACTAAGTCCATCTCGGACGCATGCTTGATGATGCGCACGGTGCCCTGGCCAATTTTCTGACCAATCGCGCGACCGGTGGCGAGCACGGGAGCTGCGGTTTCCGCCATGCGATAGCGCACCAGCGTTTTGTTGCCTTGCTCCCGAGATTTCACGGTTTCGGGCCGCGCCTGGAGGATGTAAATCTTGCCAGTGGTGCCGTCTTTGCCCCACTCAATGTCCATCGGACGACCGTAGTGCGCCTCAATCGTCAGCGCGTAGTTTGACAACGTTTCAACTTCAGCGTCGGTCAGCGAAAAGCGATTACGGTCAACGACGGAGACATCAACAATCTCGGTGGATTCGCCCGCCTTAGCTTCGCTGCCGAAAATCATTTTTTGCAACTTGCTGCCGAGCGTACGGCGCAAAATCGCGGGGCGACCAACGCGTAGCGCGGGCTTGAACGCGTAGAACTCGTCAGGATTCACCGAGCCTTGCACCACCAATTCGCCCAAGCCGTAGCTTGATGTGACGAACACGGCTTCGCGAAAACCGGACTCGGTATCGAGCGTGAACATTACACCCGCGGCTCCAGTGTCCGAGCGCACCATTTGCTGTATGCCCGCTGACAGCGCAATGGGCATATCGGCGTACCCCGTGTGAACGCGATAAGCGATGGCGCGGTCGTTGTAGAGGCTTGCGAACACGCGGCGCACGGCGTCGAGAATGGCGGGCACGCCGACGATGTTGAGATAGGTTTCTTGCTGGCCTGCGAAGCTCGCGTCCGGCATGTCTTCTGCCGTGGCCGACGAGCGCACCGCCCAACTGATCGCGGCACCTGCCTCTGCTTCAAGCGCGGAGACGCCTGCTGTAATGCCCGCTTCGAGTGCTTCTGGGAGCGGTGCAGCCTCAATCCAACTGCGGATTTCGGCACCCGCTTTGGCTAGCGCTTGCACGTCTTCGACATCAAGCCCAGCCAGACGCGACGCGACGCGAGCGGTCAAACTATTGAGGGAGAGGAATTCGCGAAACGCTTCGGCGCTCGTTGCCAAGCCCCCGGGGACTTGAACGCCCTGGTCTGAAAGATTACCGAGCAGTTCGCCCAGAGATGCGTTTTTGCCGCCGAAATCGGCGACATCCGTCATCCGCAACTCGTCTAACCAACGCAACCATTGTGGATTGAGTTGCGTGTTTCCTCGCGCCATAGAGCCTCCGTTTAGAACCGCTTTTGATTTTAGCGAACAATGAGGCTGGCATTGCTGCGACGCACAAATGCAGGCATGAATCGCAGGCGGCAGGCGGCGCGGCGATCTAAAAAGTACTGAGCCCTGCGCCAATAGGCTCGGCGTCAACCGCGTCGCGTAATTTGGAATACAGATCGGGGTGGTTACTACGCAAGAATTCGATGATCTGAATGTCTTCTTTCCGCACCGTGCTGAGGTCTACGCCTTCCATATGCACCAAGCGCAGCAACTCGGTAACGGGCTTGGGCATATCGCGCCCCGCCTCATATCTGGAACCGCCGCTTTGGGTCACGCCGATTTTTTGCCAGAACTCTTCCTGATTCAAGCCAAGTTTTTGCCGAATCTCTCGCGGGTTCGCGATCTTTTGAAAAAGACTCATTGCTTTAACTGCCTCCCAAAGGTAGACGTCGCTGAAAACCGGGCGCGAAAGGCACGAAGATTCAGAACCAAACTATGCCAACCGCATATTCTTCATTATAGTGTTAGCTGTCTCCATCCCGCTGATCTGTCTCACTTCTATACTCCACGACATGAAAGGTGTTGCAGATCTCCACAGTCATTCCCAATATTCCGACGGCACGCTGGCGGTGCGTGACTTGGTCACGTTGGCGCACTCGCGCGGAGTTAACCTTTTCGCGCTCACCGACCACGACGAGTTAAGGGGCCTCCACGACGCGAAGCATTGCGCGCGCGAGCACGGAATGCAATGGGTATCTGGCGTGGAAATTTCCGCTGAATCGCGAGGCACCGCTATCCATATTTTGGGATTGCGCATTGATGACGCCAATCCGGCACTGCATGCGGCACTCGCCGTGACCCGCAAACAGCGCAAAAACCGAGCGCAGCGCATGAGCGACTCGCTGGCAGCGGTAGGCATCGCCAATGCATTGGCAGGGGCATTGGCGTACGCACCCAACCGCGACCTGATTTCGAGAACTCACTTCGCGCGCCACTTGGTCGCCAGCGGCGTATGCCAATCATTTGGCGAAGTGTTTAGCCGGTTCATGAAGCCCGGCAAACCGGGTTACGTCGAGCAAGCGTGGCTGCCAATGAATGAGGCGATCGACTTGATTCATGGTGCGGGAGGGCGCGCCGTGCTTGCGCACCCTGGCCGCTACGAGGTGGATCCGTTTGGCGGCGTGACCGCACTTCTGCAGAACTTTGTTGCAGCGGGTGGCGACGGCGTTGAGGTCGTTTGTGCAGCGCATCACCCGTCCGAGTGGGCGCAGTTTGGCGCATTAGCACGACGCTTCGGGTTGTTGGCCTCGATCGGTAGCGACTTTCATTCACACGCTGAAAGCCGAGTCAAGTTTGGCGATCTGCCACGCCTCTCCCCCAACCTGAAGCCGGTCTGGCACGACTGGCCCGAAGCCGAATGCTTGTATGCCTAATGTGCGCTCCGTATTTTTCGTCTCTGACCAAACAGGCATCACTGCGGAGGCGATGGGCAACTCGTTGCTCACGCAGTTCGACGGCTTCGATTTCAAGAAAACAACAATTCCTTTCGTCAATTCCGCGGAGGCCGCAGATCGCGCAATTAACCTCATCAACGCGTGCACGGCCAATGACGGTAAGCGAGCCATTGTGATCAGCTCCATTGTGGACGAAGCGTTGAGCGAGCGCGTTCGCACCTGTGATGCCCGCGTGCTCGATTTTTTTCAGGCTTTTATCGCGCCGCTTGAACAAGAGCTTGGGGCAAAAAGCTCGCATTCTTCAGGGCGCTCACACGGCCTGCGTAACTCGACCGAATATTTCACCCGGATCGAAGCGGTTAACTACACGCTGGCACACGATGACGGGCAAAGCACCAAGGAGCTCGGTCGCGCGCAGGTGATTCTCGTAGGCGTGTCACGATGCGGCAAGACACCCACCTCTCTCTACCTCGGGTTGCAATGCGGCATTCGCTGCGCCAACTATCCATTAACGCCTGACGACTTCGAACGCGGTGCGCTGCCCGACTCGATCATTCGTCACCGCGACCGCCTGTTCGGGCTCACCATTTCGCCCGAACGCCTGCAAGTGATCCGTCAGGAGCGCAAGCCCGATTCGGTGTATTGCAGCATCAAGCAGTGCCGTTACGAGGTCGCTGCGGCCGAGCGCATGATGGAGACCGCAGGCATCCCCGTTCTCAACACCTCCACCAAATCGATCGAAGAGCTCGCCACCACTATCCTGATGGAGCGGAAGATTGATCGGCGCATTTTTTAGCGAAACACTGACGGATGTCATTTTGAGCGAAGCGAAGGATCAGGTTGCAACCTTCGATGGTTTTTAGTCATTGAAATCGCTATATCTCACGCGAGCCATCGCTCTTGCTCGGGGCCTGCCCCGACGATGGTCCGGGGTGACAATTCGATTAAATCAGCGCGCCCATAGCGGCTGCAATTGGTTACATCTGCAATCGCCCACGCGGTGCCCCAGATGCTCAAATTGCGCATGCGTGTCGCTCATCAAGCGCGGCAGCGAAATCGGAGCCCCATCGACATGACCCTGCGGTTCACTGAACTTTTTAGCACTGGCGCGAGGCACTGGCTTAGTTCAGCTATGCCCCTCGTCCTCGCATCGCTAACGGTCGCCACGCCGTTGGCAACACACGCAGCACCCTCGGTGGAGACCGTTACCGTTGTTGAGTATTACAACGCGACGCTGAATGCTTACTTCATGACTGCGCGCGCAGCGGAGCTTGCGCTGCTTGATGCGACGCCGGGATTTAGTCAAACCGGCGCCCGCTTCGTCGCTAACGCCGCGGTTGACGCTACGCCTGGCCAGACGCGCATCTGCCGCTTTTACGTTTCCAGTGATTCGCCGTTCACCAGCTCACATTTTTACGGCGCTGAACGCACCGACTGCAGCGCGTTGATTGCCGCCCGCCTCGCGGGTTTCAACTTCGAGGGGTACGATTTCGCGGTGGCATTGCCGGACGTAGCAGGCACGTGCCCCGCCAATGCGAAGCTACCCGTTTATCGTGCGTTCCGAAAAGCGGCGAATAGCAAAACTGCGAATCACCGCTACTCGGCGAGCCTAATCGAATACAACGCGATGATCGCCCGCGGCTGGAGCGGCGAGGGCGTGGCTTACTGCACGCCTGCAGCGCAGTATCCGGTGCCGGAATCGGCGCGCGTCGCAGCGGTGCGTCAAGTGGCCGCTGAGAACGCCAGCTGCACCGCCGTTGCGCCGTTTTACTTCGAGATTGGCGACAAGCAGGGCGCACGCGTCAGCGGGAGCGTGGGCACCGGGGTCGGCGCGG
>JAYSUK010000170.1:0-1715 GCA_043719085.1 Burkholderiales bacterium
TGAGCCACAGATACGCGACTACACCGCGCAGCCCAGCATCGACCCCGCGTTACTGCAAACAATCCTGCCGCGAGATGGCGAATGCGCTTTCACCGTCTCGGGCCTCGATGGTGTGCTGACCGTGGGCCGCGACATGGTTATGTCAACCGACTGCCCCATTCGCTGTCAAACCGTGCGCGTGCTGGGCACCCTTGAGGCCACCGTATTTGCGCAGCGCCTGATCGTTGCTGAGGGCGCGCGGGTGAGCGGCAAGGTGCGCGTCAACGATGCCGAAATTGGCGGCGAATTTGACGGGTCACTGCGGGCCCGTGGCACCGTGCGCTTCAGCAAAACGGCAGCCGTGTTTGGCAAAGTTCGTGCGCTGGAATTAGTGATTTCAACCGGAGCGCTGGTGCACGGGGCAGACATCAAGCGCGTGGTGCCCAGCGTATTCGACGACCTGAATCCGGAGCCGATCAACGAGGGTCGATTTGATGACGGCTACGCCTCAATGTGTGTCACCGTGTCGCAAACGGTGAAATCGCAGGCGCTGGCCGCGTTGCCCCCTACCAGGTCTCGCCGCACACCGACGCAAACCGCTCACGAATCGCCGCCTGTGTAAAGTTGTGGTTTTGCCCGCCACGCTCGCCAATCTTGATTGAACCAAGCAGGCTGCCGAGTTTGGCGGCTTTCTCCACCGACCACTGATGCGCGATACCGTAGAGCAGCCCCGCTCTGAACGCATCCCCGCATCCCGTGGGATCAACCAGCGTCGGTGCTGGCACCACTGGCACGTCAATGACTTTGCCCTGCGTATAAATGCGTGAGCCCGACGCGCCTAGCGTGACGATCAGCGCCTTCAGATCGGGGGCGAATGATTCAATCGCACGGCCCGTTTTCTGCGCGATCATTTCCGCTTCGTAATCGTTCACGCTCAGATAATCGGCAAGGCCGATCAGCTCAATAATTTCGTCGCCCGAGAACGCTGGCATCGCCTGACCGGGATCGAAGATGAACGGAATATTTTTCGATGCAAAACCGCGCGCATGCCGGAACATGCCGTCGCGCCCATCGGGCGACACGATGCCGAGCGCGATGTTGTCAACCGCGGTCACGTCATTCAACTGCGACTGAAACATCGCACCGGCATGAAAGCTGGTGATCTGGTTGTCATCCAGATCGGTCATGATGTACGCCTGCGCGGTGAACGTGTCCGCAACGGTTTTCAGCGCATCAAGACCAACGCCCAGCGCCTGCATGCGGTCACGATAGCCCGCTGCATCATTGCCAATCGTCGCGCAAATCACCGGCGCGCCGCCAATCAATTTCAAGCTGTAAGCCACGTTGCCCGCGCAGCCACCAAACTCTCGCCGCATCTCATCCACCATAAACGACACACTGATTTTGTGTGTCGCCTCGGGCACGATGTGGTCACCAAACTTGCCCTGAAAAACACAAATAGTGTCGAAGGCCATGGAGCCACAAATCAGGACGCGGGGTTCGACGGACATGTGTTCGCTTTCAGATCGGAAAGCGTGAATTGTATGCAGTGGCAGTGGGGGCAATGGGGGCATTGAGTGGCGTTAACTGGCCACGTAGCGCGGAAGCTGCTTTAGGCGAAGCCAAGTCGTCGCCTAGCGACGTGCGCCGAGATTTACTTCAAAGCACGACTCACTACCCTTGAAATTCACCCAAATAGATTTTCATGAATTGATAGGTGCCTCCTGGGGCGACCG
>JAYSUK010000018.1:0-2425 GCA_043719085.1 Burkholderiales bacterium
CAGCCAGAGGTGCTTGACGAGACCTACCCTGTTGACGCCAAGGCTGATAGCGCCGACCTGATTGCAATTGCGACTTCTGCCAGTGCTACCGCCGCTGAAGCTGCGCCGGCGCGTTCACTGACCGAGATCGCACGCGGTCTAGCGATTCGCCCCACCGCCACCGCAGCGCCGCTGCTAGCGGAACCTGCGGGTACCGCTTTCTTGCGTGTTCGCAGTGACGCAGTCGAGCAATTAGCCGACGAGGCAGGCGAAATCTCAATTCACCGCTCACGCATTGAAGCCGAAATGCGTAGCCTCAAGACCGGCTTGCTTGATCTCACCGCGTCGGTGGTTCGATTGCGCGGGCAGTTGCGCGAGATCGAAATTCAGGGCGAATCACAGATTCAGTCTCGGCTCGATCAGGAGTCAGAATTTGATCCCCTCGAATTCGACCGTTACACCCGCTTTCAGGAGCTGACACGCGGTCTCGCTGAAGGCGTGAACGACGTAGCGACGGTACAACAAGGCCTGCTCAAAAATTTGGCTGACGCTGATATTGCGCTGCTGACGCAGACGCGGCTTTCGAGGTCGGTGCAGTTGCGGTTGCAGACGCTACGTACCGTCCCGTTCTCCAACGTGTCTGACCGGCTCTATCGCGTATTGCGGCAGACGGCGAAAGAGCTCGGAAAACGCGCCAACCTGGATATTCAGGGCGGTCGCATTGAAATCGACCGTAGTGTGCTCGAACGATTGGCCCCCGTGCTCGAGCATCTGGTTCGAAATGCGCTAGCGCATGGCATCGAAGCAGAGTCGATGCGTCTGCGGCTGGGCAAGCCTGGCATTGGCGAGATCACGCTGAGCGCGCGTCAGCAGGGTAATGAAGTCGCCATTTCGTTAGCCGACGATGGCGGTGGCATTCCCCTTGACAAAGTGCGCGCGAGGGCCGTCGCGCTCGGGTTAATTGCAACTGAGGCCGCGACCACTGAGGGGCAGTTGGTAGAGCTGATTTTTCAACCCGGCTTTTCAACGGCGGAGCAAGTGACTGCAGTTGCGGGGCGAGGCGTCGGCATGGACGTCGTGCGCAGCGAGGTCGCCGCGCTGGGCGGACGGGTTGAGGTTCACACCAGCAAAGGTCTTCGCACGTCGTTTACTTTGTCGGTACCACTCACGCTGGCGGTAACGCAGGTGTTGTTGGTGGGTGTAGGCAAGTCCGTGTTTGGCGTGCCCTCGTCGCTCATCGCACAGGTTCGCCAGGTGCCGGTTAAAGAGCGCTCAGCGGCGATAGCCTCAGGGCGTCTCATCCATGACGGGCGCGAAATCGCGTTCCGCTCGCTAGGCGACCTGATGCAGATATCGCATGACGTCGACGCCCAGCGGATGGCACCGATACTTGTGCTTCGTGCGGGTGACGCAATGGCGGCCGTCCAGGTTGACCGTGTCATCAACAATCAAGAAGTTGTAGCGAAGCCCTACGGCCCCCAGTTGGCGCGCGTTCCTGGGCTCGCGGGCTTGACCGTACTGGCCAATGGCACCATTGCGCTGCTGATCAACCCGCTTAGTTTGTTGCTGTCGCAGGACAACGAACAGCCGTTGCAGCGTCGCGACGTATCGGACAGACCACCGGATGCGGTGCTGGACTTGCCTGCGCGGTTAGCGGCGCACTCAACGGCACCAGAAACACAGCAAATTGAAGATGGCGACGCGCATGCTGACCCAGCGGTCACGGCTGCACCGGTGGATGCGCTGAGCGTGCGAGCGCCGCTTGATACGCCTGTGCCGGAGTCAAGGTTCGCGGCGGTGATCGAGCCGGTTGCGCCCGCCGTGCCGCCGGAGCCAGTGGTAATTCCCGCAAAGCACGGTGCCACGGTTACGCCAATTCGACCGACAACTGTCGAGGCGCGGATCCCGATTGTGTTGGTGGTGGACGATTCGCTCACAGTGCGCAAAATTACATCGCGTTTACTGGAGCGAGAAGGGTACAAGGCGCTCACCGCCAAGGATGGTCTGGATGCATTGCAAATCCTGTCGGATGTCAATCCAGATGTGATTCTGCTCGACATTGAAATGCCACGTATGGATGGCTTCGAGTTCACTCGAACCATCAAGGCGGATAGTCGCCAAAGCCACATCCCGATCATCATGATCACCTCACGCACCGCTGAAAAACATCGCAACCACGCAATGGAATTGGGCGTGAATGAGTATGTCGGCAAGCCGTATCAGGATGAACACTTGATGGCGCTGGTGGTCAAATACGCGGGCAGACCAACGTAGCGCTGGCGAGCCTAGCGCCCGCCCCGCCCCGCGCAACAAAAAAGTGAAGTCGGCCGATAGGCCGGGTTCTGTCGGCGCTTGGTTTTACCCGCGCGCCGTAGCAGTCATTCCTCTAGGACGCGTGTTACCACGCGCCTCAAGCTACCTACCCGCATGCTCCAACGAGCCGCCT
>JAYSUK010000171.1:0-4632 GCA_043719085.1 Burkholderiales bacterium
CCACCGAAAATGTTGACCAGAATCGCTTTCAGATTCGGGTTTTTCAGCATGATCTTGAACGCTTCCGTCACCTTCTCGGTGGTGGCACCGCCGCCCACATCAAGGAAGTTGGCCGGTTCGCCGCCGTACAGCTTGATGGTGTCCATCGTCGCCATCGCGAGACCTGCGCCGTTCACCAGACAGCCAATGTTGCCGTCGAGCGAGATGTAGGCGAGGTCGAATTTCGAGGCTTCGATCTCCGCTGGATCTTCTTCATCCAAGTCGCGCATGGCAACGATATCGGGGTGGCGATACAGCGCGTTGCTGTCGAAGTTGAACTTCGCATCAAGTGCGATCACGCTGCCGTTGCCGGTGACGACCAGAGGATTGATCTCGGCCAGAGCCGCATCTTTGTCGATAAAAGCGTGATACAGACCTTGCAGGCATTTGCGAGCATCGGCAAACGATGCAGCAGGAATGCCAATCGCGCCGGAAATTTGGTCGCACTGCGCGTCAGTCAAACCGAGGCCCGGATCGATGAACACTTTTTTGATCGCATCGGGATTGCGGTGCGCCACTTCTTCGATGTCCATGCCGCCCTCAGCGGAGGCGAGCAGCGCCACACGCTGCGTGCCACGGTCAAGCACCATCGAAACGTAGAGTTCCGTTTTAATGTCGGCACCGTCTTCGATGAAGAGGCGACGCACCTTTTGGCCCGCTGGGCCGGTTTGATGCGTAACGAGCTGCATGCCGAGAATGGCGCTGGCGTGTTCGCGCACCTGCTCGATCGACTTGGCCACTTTCACGCCGCCGCCCTTGCCGCGACCACCGGCATGAATCTGCGCCTTGACCACCCACACCGGGCCGCCCAGCTCCTGCGCCGCTTTGACGGCCTCATCAACGGTGAACGCCGGGATGCCGCGGGGCACCGGAACGCCGAATTCGCGAAGAATTTGTTTACCCTGGTACTCGTGAATTTTCACGGCTCAACCCCTGTTGTTATCAATCAAAAATTATGGTTCAAAGCGTAACGGCTTCATCTCTAGCGGTGGTGGTTTCACCCACAAACCACGTCGGGTAATACACGCGCACCGTCTCGGTATTGGTCGCCAACGCGTGGCACGAATCGAGTTGAAACGGCTTCTTGCCGTCAACCGAATCAGCCTCGTTTTTAATCCCGGCAAACGTCTGCACTGCCGCCGTCGGCAGGTACCCGAGCAACTCGGACAGATGCGTGCAACCCTTCACGCCGCTCATATGTTCGGCGATGGACTTGCGAAAGCCCCTCAGCAGATTGCTGCCGATCAATTTCTTGTACTCGGGCCCGATGCGGTTGCACTGACCGGGATAGGGCATTTCATCGGTTACCGCCTCGATATCGATCACCTCAAAGCGACGATTAATGGTTACCCGTGCCCACATGTTGTGCACCGGAATGTCCTTGCTGCGCGTGCCCATTGCGAGCTTGTAGTCACGCTCTTTATGGTCAGTGATGTGCGCCTCAATGTCGAACAGGCCGTCATCACGACGAAAACCCTCATAGCTCACACGGCGCAGATGCAGTCGCTCGCGGGCAGAAGGGGAAGACAGCGGCATGGCAGGGCGCAACCGCCGTGAGACCTCAGCAAGAGGGCCGTCCGGGGACGCGATAGACTGTGTTGGGATGACGATTCTAGCGCGCTTTGTGCGGTGCAGCGACGGTTGGCGGAGGAGGCAAAATGGGCGCTTCTAGAAATTCATTTTTCGGGATGAAATGCAAGGCGCGCGGCGCGCAGCAACCGGAATGTACGCTCTGGTACATGAGGATTGCGAGTACCGGGCAACGCCGCAGTTCGCCCGAACAATGAATTTATAGGAGTGCCCTATGGCGCAGCAAAAGAAGTTTGTTCTGGCACTGGATCAGGGCACCACCAGCTCACGGGCGATTCTTTATGACCATTCCGGCGCGCCCGTGGCCAGCGCGCAAAAGGAGTTTCGCCAGCACTTCCCCCAGCCCGGCTGGGTAGAGCATGACGCCAACGAGATCTGGGCGTCGCAGCACGAGGTGATGCTCGCAGCGATTGCCAAAGCCAGCGCCGAAGTTGGGTTGAAAGCCGGGGAAATTGCCGCCATTGGCATCACCAACCAGCGCGAAACCACCGTAGTGTGGGATCGCGCGACTGGAAAACCGATTGCCAACGCCATCGTCTGGCAGGATCGGCGCACGGCGGGGCTGTGTGATGAGCTGAAAGCGGACGGTAAAGCCGGGTTGATTCAGCAGAAAACCGGCCTGGTGCTCGATGCCTATTTTTCCGGCACCAAGCTGAAATGGTTGCTGGACAACGTGCCGGGTGCCCGGACGCGCGCTGAAAGCGGTGAGCTTTGTTTTGGCACGATTGATACGTGGTTGATCTGGAATCTCACCGGCGCGGGTCGGGCAAAAGCGGTGCAAGCAACCGACCCGTCAAACGCCAGTCGCACGTTGCTGTTCAACATTCATACGAATAGTTGGGATGATGAGCTGCTGGCGCTACTGAACATTCCGCGTGCCGTGCTGCCTGAAGTTCGACCGTCGTCTGGTGCGTTTGGCGAGGCGATCATCGACGGGGTTGCAGTGCCGATTGCGGGTGATGCGGGCGATCAGCAGGCAGCGCTGTTCGGTCAAGGTTGCCACTCGCCGGGGATGGCAAAAAACACGTATGGCACCGGGTGTTTTTTATTGCTGAATACCGGTGGGGTGGCGGTTGCATCGACCAACAAGCTGTTGACAACGACCGCGTGGCAGCTCGATGCCAGCAGACCGCAATACGCTCTGGAAGGCTCCGTCTTCATCGGCGGGGCCGTCGCGCAATGGTTGCGTGACGGGCTGCGCGCCATCAAAACCGCAGCGGATGTCGAAGCACTCGCCGCCGAAGTGCCCGACGCCGGGGGCGTCTACCTGGTGCCCGCCTTCGCGGGCCTCGGCGCGCCGCACTGGGACCCCTACGCGCGCGGCGCGATGTTCGGCCTCACGCGCGGCAGCGGTATCACCCACATCGCCCGCGCGGCGCTCGAATCCATCGCCTTCCAGTCTGCCGACGTGTTGACCGCGATGGAAAAAGACGCCGGCTTGAAGCTCACCGAACTGCGTGTCGATGGCGGCGCAACGGCCAATAATTTGCTGATGCAAATTCAGGCCGATTTGCTTGGTGTGCCGGTTGTACGCCCGAAAGTGCTGGAAACCACCGCGCTCGGTGCTGCGTATCTGGCGGGACTTGCGGTCGGTTTCTGGAAGGATGCAGGCGACATCCAGCGCAACTGGCAAGTGGATCGCGTGTTTGAGCCAACCCTGTCACGTGATCGAGCGGCAGAAATGATGGCGGGTTGGTCGAAAGCGGTGGAGCGAAGCAAGCGTTGGGTGGGCTGAAGCGTTGTGCCGCGCGCCACGCGCGAATTGTGAGCTGATCCGAAACAATATTCCGTCATCACGGCTATTCTCCGCCCGGTCTAACTTTGGAGCAACGCATGAGTGACGTGACCTGGTCTGGTGGCAGTGAGCACTGGACGACTAAATCGACGCCGGACGGCGATGTGAAACTGTTTCTCTGGCGCAAAAAAGCGTCGAGCACTGTGCCGTTCGCGGGAACGCTGTTTTTCGTGCATGGTTCGTCGATGGCCTCCCAACCCACGTTCGATCTGGCGGTGCCCGGACGTCCCTGGGCTTCCGCCATGGACTGGTTTGCGGCAAAAGGCTTCGACACGTGGACGATGGACAACGAAGGCTATGGCCGCTCTGCCAAGCATCGCGACATCAATTCAAGCATCAGCAATGGCGCGGATGATCTGGCGGCGGGCAGCGAATACGTAATGCGCGAAACGGGTGCGACATCGCTGCATATGTACGGAATTTCTTCCGGCGCGCTGAAGGCCGCCTTGTTCGGCGAACGCTTTCCAGAGCGCGTGGCAAAGATTGCGCTGGACGCCTTTGTGTGGACGGGTGAAGGCAGCCCTACACTTGAGCAGCGGCGCAAAAAACTGCCGGAATTCCTCGCCAAAAACCGGCGACCGATTGACCGCGCCTTCGTGCACAGCATTTTTCAGCGCGACCATCCGGGTACCGCCGACGAAGTCACCATCAATGCGTTTGCCGACGCGATCCTGACGCTGGATGACTCGATGCCGACCGGCACCTACGTCGATATGTGCTCCAAATTGCCGCTGCTCGATCCGACCAAACTGACGGTGCCAACGATCATTTTGCGCGGTGAGCACGACGGCATTGCGGGCTTTGATGACCTGATTAATTTCTACAAACTGCTGCCGAACATGAACAAGCAGTTCAGCGTGATGGCAGGCATTTCGCACGCCAGTTTTCAGCAAAAGAATTACCTGATGGTCTATCACATTCTGCACAGCTTTTTCACCCTGCCAGACCCCGCGTATCGCGGCTAAAGCCATGACCAACATCCGCAACACCCGCGCGACGATTCAGAACGATTCTCTGCGCCGCACCTTCACGGTTGCAGCGGCTTTTGCGGCGGTCATCGCCTCACTATCGCCTGCCTACACCGCAGCCCAAGCGACCGGGGCCGCAGCTAGCTACCCAAACAAACCGGTGCGGCTGGTTGTGCCGTTCGCACCTGGCGGTTTCACCGACGTGGTGGCGCGCATCCTCGGGCAAAAATTGCAGACCGC
>JAYSUK010000172.1:0-13665 GCA_043719085.1 Burkholderiales bacterium
CGCGGCATCGGCTACGCGGTGGCGGAACGATTTATCGCGAGTGGCGCGACGGTGGTGATCTGGGATATTGACGCGACCGTGACGCAGGCGGCGGCGGGCAAGCTGGGCAACAACACGCTGGGCATCGTGGTTGATTTGACTCAGGAGGGTGCAGTCAATGCCGCCACGCAAACCACGCTGGAAGCCTTCAGCCGCATCGACATTCTGATCAACAGCGCGGGCATCACCGGGCCGAATTTGAAGACTTGGGAATACACGCCGGCTGACTTCCGCAAAGTGATCGAGGTCGATCTCGTCGCGCCGTACTTGGTATGCCGCGCCGTGGTGCCGCACATGATCAAAGCGGCCTATGGTCGCATCGTGAATATTGCGAGTGTGGCGGGCAAAGAGGGCAATCCGAACGCACCAGCCTATAGCGCTGCAAAGGCAGGTTTGATTGGACTGACGAAGTCATTGGGCAAGGAACTGGCGACCACAGGCGTCGCCTGCAATTGCATTACGCCCGCCGCCGCGCAAACCGAAATGTTTGCACAAATGTCGCCGGAACACATCGCCTACATGAAGTCGAAAATCCCGATGAATCGGTTCGTGCTGGTCGAAGAAATCGCCGCGATGATCGCTTGGCTTTCGAGTGAGGACTGCTCGTTCACCACCGGCGGCGTGTTCGATATTTCGGGCGGACGAGCGACGTATTAGGCAACACTTTTCTCTATCAGCTTTTACGTGACAGCCTTATTTCACTTGGGGTAAGGCACGTTTAACCACATAGTCGATAAATGAAAATATCGTGCTTTAGCCCCAATGCAATGGCGGTTTTAGCGAAAAGCTGTATCACCAACCCTGCGCTAATCGATCTTCGCGCCCGACGCTCTAACGACCTTCGCCCATTTGTCAATCTCGGTTTTGATGTGTGCTGCGAACTGCTCGGATGTGTTGCCCACGCCTTCCGCGCCTTGCGCGGCCAGCCGCTCCTTGAACTCCGGACTCTGCACCGCTTTGGCGATGGTTTGCGAGAGCTTGTCGACGATGTCTTTCGGCGTTCCGGCAGGAGCCAACACGCCGAACCAGGAGCTGGCCTCATAGCCCGGCAAGCCCGCCTCGGCAATGGTCGGCACATTCGGCAACGCAGGCGAGCGCACGCTGCTGGTCACCGCGATGGCCTTCAATTTTCCACCCTTGATCTGCGGCATCACCGACGGTGCGTTATCGAACATCACGTTCACTTGCCCGCTCATCACGTCTGGCAGCGCCGCACTAGAACCTTTGTACGGCACATGCGTCATCTGCACGCCCGCAAGCTGCTTAAACAACTCGCCGGACAGATGAATCGAAGTGCCGTTGCCGCTTGACGCGAACGTCGTTTTGTCGGGTGATTTCTTCGCCAGATCGATCAGGTCTTTGACGCTGTTGACCGGAAAACCGGGCGCGGCGACGAGCACATTGGGCACGCCTGCGACCAGAGAAATAGGCACGAAATCTTTCACCGCGTCATAGGGCATTTTTGGGTACAAGGCGACGTTGATGGCATGCGTGCCCACCGTGCCCATCAGCAACGTGTAGCCGTCAGGCGGCGATTTCGCAACTGAATCGGATCCGATATTGCCGCCCGCGCCCGCCTTGTTTTCAACCACCACGGGCTGCCCCAACGTTTTCTGCAAATCAGCCGCGACCGCGCGCGCCAGAATGTCGGTGGTACCGCCCGCCGGAAAGGGCACGACCATCTTAATGGGCTTGTTCGGATACTGAGCGTGAGCGGCAAAGGCGGCAAAAATCAAAGTACCGATAAGCCATTTAACTGCGTTGCGTTTCATAATATTTCTCCTCAAATTCTGCGTGCATTTTGCACGCCCTTCACCTGCGACACCTGTGCCAGCGCGACGCGCAGTTGATCCATGCTTTTGACTTCGGCCGTGAATTTCATCTTCGCCATGAAATCACGGGTCAGCGTGTTGACCGCAGTGACATTTATTTTTTCGCGTGCCAGCACGTCCGAGATGTCACGCAACAAACCCTGACGATCACTGGCCATCACTTCCACCACCACGCTGAACAGATCGTTCTGCGCCGCGTCGCCCCAATCGGCCGCGATGATGCGTCCCGGCTCGGCAAGCGTCATGCGCACCACGTTTGAGCAATCCGCGCGGTGAATGGTGATGCCCTTCAGTCGCGTCACAAAACCAACGATAGGATCAGGTGGCACCGGCTTGCAGCATTGGGCCAGGCCCGTCATCAGTTTGTCGACGCCCACTACCAAAATACCGCCACCGCCAGATTTCGCTCGGCTACGCGACGTGTGAACCTCGCTGTTACGCGACAGTGGCTCTGGCACGGCGTCGAGCAGGCCGGCAGCCTTACGGATCGCCACATCCAGGTTCCGCGTCGTCAGCTCGGCGCGGCCCGCCGCCGTGAAAAATTCGTCCTGCGATTTGAAGCCTGCTTCATGTGTCAACTTGTCAAGACTGAGCGCGGTCTGACCGTGGCGCTGCAAATCTTTTTCGATGATCACGCGACCATGCAACAGTGTCTCGGCCAGCTCCAGGCCGTTGAAATATTGCCGCACTTTGGCGCGTGCGCGGTGGCTACGCAAGTAGCCGGTATCCGGGTTTAACCAGTCGCGCGACGGCCCGCCTTCCTTGACGGTCGACACTTCGACGCGCTGCCCGTTCTTGAGCGGCGTGTTGAGTGGCACCATAGAGCCGTCCACCTTGGCACCGCGACAACGGTGACCCAATCCAGAATGCACGGCGTACGCAAAATCAATGGGGGTGGAGTCCTTCGGCAAGTCAACAATCTTGCCCTGTGGCGTCAAGACAAAAATGGTTTCGTCAAACAATGATGCCTTGAAGCCCGCTAGCAATTCGCCCGGAGAACCCAGCTCGTTGCCCCAGCTCAGTACCTGCCGCAAACTGGCGATTTTTCCTGCGTAGGCTGCCTGATCTGCGTCCTTTGACGCGCTGCCACCCTCTTTGTAATTCCAGTGCGCAGCCACCCCCAGCTCGCTCGCCTGATGCATTTCCTGGGTGCGTATCTGCACCTCCAGCGCACGACCGTGAAGGCCGAGCACGCTGGTGTGCAACGAACGGTAGTGATTGGCCTTGGGCTTGGCGATGTAATCGTCAAACTCGCCGGGAATCGGCTGATACATGCTGTGAACGATGCCCAGCGTGGCGTAGCAATCGCGCGTCTCGGTCACGATCACGCGAATGGCGCGAATGTCATAGAGCTCTTCAATCGCGCAGCGTTTGCGTTGCAGTTTGTCGTAGATCGAATAAATGTGCTTCGAGCGCCCAGTGATCTCGCCGGTGATGCCAGCTTTTTGCAGCGCGTCACGCAGCACCGCTTTGGTGGTGTCGATATAAGCTTCGCGCTCCACTCGAGTCTCGTCGAGATAGCGCGCAATGCTGTGATACTGCGCGGGCTGCAACAGCCGCAGCGACAAATCCTCGAGCTCCCACTTGATCTGCCACACGCCGAGCCGATTGGCGAGCGGCGCAAAAATATCCATCACCTGCCGCGCCTCGGCCTGCGCGCTCTCTGTGCGACGCGCTTCGGTAGATAGCGCCGCGCTACGCAGTGACACCAGCCGCTCGGCCAGCTTGATCAAGACCACGCGAACGTCGTCCACCATTGCCAGCAGCATCTTGCGCAATGCTTCGGTTTGCTGCGCTCGCTGAGCCGCCGTCACGATGGCGCTTTCGGTCGCTTTTGTCAGCCCCTGCATGCTCGCCATGCGATGCACTCCGCCAAACAAATGAGCGATGGCTGGGCCAAATGTTTCGAGCACTAGCGCATCGGTTGCCGCGTCTACGGGAAGTGCTGTGAGGTGGGCAGCCGCGACGCAGTCGTCATCGAGCTTCAACCGCTGCATTAAGTCTGCTGCTGCGACGCCACGCAATGAAAGCGCGGGGCCCACGATTGAAGCCGTCCATGCAGCGATGTTGGTAGGCCTCTCCACAACCGACGTGACGGGAGCGTGGGCGTTGGAAGCGGTTTGACGCGGCATTAGGGAATTATGGCGGAGAAAGGCTTTCGGCGTAAGCGCGGAGTAAGAAGCGATTGCCCACGCCTAAAAGCTTGGGCCAGCGCAGCTTTCTCCGCTGCTACGCGGCAATCCACACGAAGGCTGCCATGCGGCCTGTGACCGGTTCGCGTCGATGCGAAAAAAACAATTCGCGCTGCGTAAACGTGCAGTATTCGCCGCCGAAAACATCAGTCACGCCGATTGTGCGCAGACGCTGTTTTGCGAGCGAATACATATCGCAAAGAAATTTGCCTGGCCTTTCTGTCGATTCGAAGTGTTGCACTGCGAGCGGATCGTGCGCCAGAAAAGAGCCACGCACCTCTTCTCCTACCTCAAACGCCATCGGCCCGATACACGGGCCCATCCACGCGACGAGTTGATCCGGCGCTACACGCATCGCGAGCACCGTGCGCTCCAGCACACCACTCGACAAGCCACGCCAGCCCGCATGTGCAGCGCCTACCGCGGAGCCGTCGCGCGCGGCGAAAAGCACCGGCATGCAGTCGGCTACTTTCACCGCGCAGACCAGACCACGCGTGTGGCTAACCAAGGCATCCCCCTTGTCTTCGGTGGCACCCAGCGGCGCGTTTGCAGGCAGCGATTCGGCGTGATGAACGTCGATACCATGCACTTGATGCACCCAGCGAATATCACCCTCATGCACACCAAGTGCGGCAGCGGTGACGCGCTCGTTTTGCGTGACTGCCGCGCGATCGTCGGCAGTGGCATACCCCAAATTGAGCGAGTCGTAAGGTGCAACGCTTACGCCGCCCAGTCGTGTCGTCATGGCCGCCTGGATACCCTGCGGCGCTTCCCAAACCGGCCTTATCAGTCGCATGACCAATCAGTCACGCACATAGATGACCTCGATGCCATCCTCTTCAAAATCATCGTCAAAGTCATCGACTTCCGGCACGTTGTCGCGCTGCGCGCGCAGCGCTTTGAGCAGATATTTCATGTCGTTGGCGAGCGGTGCCACAAACCGCATCGTCTTGCCCGTGACCGGGTGAACCAGCGTCAGCCGCCATGCGTGCAGCGCCTGCCGGTCAAACATCACATCCCCCCGTTTGCCGTAGGTTTTGTCGCCCACGACAGGCCGGAGACCGCTCGCCATATGCACCCGAATTTGATGCGTGCGGCCAGTCTCCAGCTTGCATTCCACCAGCGTGTAGTGCCGGCCGAGCAAAGCGGGGCCGCCGAACGCTTCGCGCGGCTTGTAATGGGTCACCGCGGGCTTGCCTCCAACCACCACGATGGCCATTTTGGTGCGGTCTTTGCCATGCCGACCAATTGAGCCTTCGACTGTGCCTGATTTTTTTATTTCGCCGTGAACCAGCGCCAAATATTCGCGCCCCGCTTTGCGCGATTGAAGCTGCCGCACGAGGTGCGTCTGCGCTTGAGGGGTTTTGGCAATCATCATCACGCCACTGGTGTCCTTATCGAGCCGATGCACGATGCCCGCACGCGCCACGTTGGCAAGCGTTGGTGCGTGATGCAGCAGCGCGTTGAGCAGCGTGCCGTCGCGATTACCCGCGCCGGGGTGAACCACCAGCCCTGGCGGTTTGTTGATTACCAGCAAATGCTCGTCTTCAAACACAATATCGAGCGGGATGTCTTCGGCTTCAGCCTCGATCTCGCGCTTAGGCTCCGGCAGTGTGGCCACCAGTGATTCGCCGCCTTCAAGCTTTGATTTACCAGCGCGCACTTCGCCGTCAACCAAAACATGCCCCTCGTCAAGCCACGCCTTTAGCCGTGCCCGCGAATGTTGCGGAAACAATTGCGCCAATGCGCCGTCCAAGCGCATGCCGGCCATCGCATAAGGCACGGTTATCGGCTCGCTCATTGATTGCCCCAATGCACGGGGTTGCGGCGTTGCAGCGGCTCATGTGGGGCGGCACTTATAATCATGCCAACATTTATCGTCCGGTCCATGTGACTTTCAGGGATTGCCATGCGCTTAACCGCGAAGCTACAAAGCATTGTTCTTATCGTCGCAACAAGCGTTGTGTTGTCTGGCTGCGGCACATTTAGCGAAGTATTCGGCAAAACCGAAGAACCGCAAAAGATGGCGGTAGAGTCATTGTATAAGCGCGCCAAAGAAGCGTTGTCCTCCGGCAACTTCGCCGACGCCATCAAGCTCTACGAAACGCTGGAGTCACGCTTCCCCTACGGCGTGCAATCACAGCAAGCCATTATTGATACCGCCTATGCGCATTACAAGCTTGGAGATCGGGCGCAGGCCATCAATACGTCGGAGCGCTTTATCAAGCTCTACCCGAACCACGAAAATGTGGACTACGCCTACTTCATAAAAGGCTTGGCGAATTTCATCGAAGACTTGGGTTTGTTATCTTTCATTGCCACCCAGGACCTGTCGGAGCGTGATCAGAAGTCTGCTCGCGAGGCATACAACACGTTCAAAACGCTGGTCGAAAAATTCCCACAAAGCCGGTACTCCGCTGACTCCCGGTTGCGCTTGCGCTATCTGGTGAACGCCCTCTCGAAGAACGAATCACACATTGCACGTTACTACTACAACCGCGGTGCCTATCAAGCTGCCATCAATCGGGCGCAAGCATGCCTGACCAATTTCCCGAACACGCCAGCGAACGAAGAAGCATTGCAGGTGATCGCGCTGAGTTATCGCGCAATGGGCAATGCGCAACTGGCAGCGGACACTGAGCGCGTTTATCAGGCCACGTACAAAACGGCGGCAGTTGACACCACTCCAGCGTGGTGGAAGTTCTGGTAGTCGCGCCTTAGCCGCCAAGCGCGCCCCCGTTCGCGCCTACCTCTAAAACGCCACGGTGCCGTGATGCTGCGTCACGACTGTCGGATCAACGTGAATCTTGAATCCCAGCTGCCGCAAGCGATGGCAGGCCCAGAAATCTTCCGACAGATATTCGCCCTCAACCACGCCGACGCCAAACACGTCGTAGTGAATGTCTGCATCAAAATCGCCGCGCTGGGTGCGCGCTGACCGCCCGTAAACCGCGCCACGGCGCATCGCGTCGTCCACAAGCGCGCTAACTGCGGCGCGCGACAGCATGAACACAGCGGTGCCCACACGATCACACAGCATCAGCTCGCCCGCCTCACCGACGCACTGGCCCACATTCCACATGCGGGTGCCGTCGGGGTTGCGGCCCTTCAACGCCACCGGCGCGCCGATGACGTCGACGTTCGCGTTGACTAACCGTGCGAGGCTTGCTGCTGACATGCGCACGTCGCCATCTAAAAATAGCAAATGGGTGAAATTCGGACGCGCGTAGAACGCGGCGAGGATGGTGTTTCTGGCGCGGGTAATGACGCTCTCGTTACCGATGGTCACCAGCGTAAACGGGATACCTGCGGATGCAAACGTAAGCATGCTGGACACATAATCGACATGCACCATACCACCATAAGCCGGTGTGCCGATCATGATGTGTGGCGAGGTTTGCGCTTTGGTGTCGCCGATGCTGCTCACGGCAATGGCCGATACTTGTTCATGTTGCCATGCACCTGGCGACCCATTTCGTACAAGCGCGAAATTTCCTCATCCGTATAGTCTCGGTAGCGTTGTAACAATCGCACGTTGTTACCGTAATCAGCATGCGCGAGTGCACCGCCAACGGCAGGGGCGGCGCGCTCATGATGCAGGTGAACGGCGGGGCGACTGTCAAATTCCATAGCGCTGACGCGAGCCCGTTGCAGCTTGAACGACATGGCGTCGTCCTCACCGCCCCAACCGAGAAAGCGTTCGTCCCACAGACCCAATTCAAGAAACGCCTGTCGACGGATGAAGAAATTACCGCCGCAAAACACCACATGCTCCTGCTGTTTTTCGCGTCCGGTGGCCTCGTTGGCGGGCGGCACATAGTCGTAATCGCCCGCGTGCACCAGGGCCGACTGCGGCTCGGACAAATCAATCACGCGTCGATGACAATTGACCGCGACCACGCGTTCCAGACATGCCTTGACGGACTCCATCATGTCGCCACAAATCACGTCAGCGTCGCCAAACCCGATTACGTCGGTGTTGGCACAACGCGCCCCCACGTTGAGTCCCCAGCTTTTGTTGAATGCACCAGGGTTGTAGACAAACTGATAGTTGACGCCTTGCAGGTGTGGCGACATTTCAGCCACGTTCAAAGTCGGCGTTCGGTCTTGCTCCACCAGAATCACGGCCAGTTCGGGGAAGCGGCGCAGCCATGACAACACGGTCGTCAAACTGTCCAATCGGCGGTTTATCGCGTGACCGCGAGGCTCGGCGCGATAGGTCAAAATGTAGCAAGTCGATGGTGTGATAGTTGCCATACGTAAAAGTCGAAAGTGCCCTGATGATTTCTTGTGTGACCATTACCCAACCGGGCAGAAGCCGCCTACTTTCCGAGGCGGTGGCGGATTTTAGCGCGCAGACTTTTGCCGATCGTGAGCTGTTGATTGTGCATGCTGGCGACGCAGCGTTCAGTGCGGAAGTCGCCGCCATCATTGCGCCTTTTTCATCGCGTGCGACGCCGACTATTCGTGTAATCGCCGCAGGCACCGCTCCTCAGCCCGCGCTTGGTGAACTGCGCAATATTGCAACCCGTGGGGCCGCTGGTGACTGGATTTGCCTGTGGGATGACGATGATCGCTACCATCCCCAGAGGCTCGCCCTACAGTGGAATGCGGTGGAGACGCAAACTGCGGCGTTTTGTTTTTTGGTTGATCAACTGCACTGGTTTGAGCCCACGAATGAGCTGTTCTGGTTGGATTGGCAAGCAGAGACCTATCCACTTAATTTTGTGCAAAGTAGCCTTCTCGCGCGACGAGATTTGTTGCCCAGCTACCCGCCATTGCCGCGAGGGGAGGACACGCCGGTGTGCTGGGAGATTGCACGTGGCGCCGAAAACGGTGACTATAAAATTGCCCGCCTGCGCGGTGCAGGCTGGAGCTATGTGTATCGGCATCACGGCGGCAATACGTGGGACGAGGGGCATCATCGGGCCATCAGCGCAGCGCGCTCAATGAGCCCAGCGCGCTTGCAGGCGCAGCTCTATCTGCTTCAGGCGAAACTGGCCGAGTATCGGCCTGCGCTGCCCACGCTAAACATGCAAGTGGGCAGCATGGTGGCCGGGTTCAAAGGCGGACAATGACCCGCAACTTTGTAGATCCCGACATGCCGGTGGAGTGTAATTTCTGGGTAGGTGACGACTTGGCGTCGCTCCACGTCGAAGTGCTCGGACTAGTTCACGCCTACGCGCGGGTCGCTCGCCAACGTTGGGCACATGGTGTTTGCCCTACAAAAAACATGCAGCCGCTCGCTTGCACACCATGAAACGCTGGTTGCTCGCTTGGGAAATGGGCCATGGCTTAGGTCATCTAGCAGGCCTGACGGCTGTGGCGCGACAGGCGCTATTGCACGGCATTGAACCGGTGATCGCGTCGAGCCACCCACTGCCAGCATCGGTGGCCTTACCTGTCGGGTGCCGCTATTTGTTGGCCCCGCCCTGGCCCGTCATTGCGCAGCAGTTGGCCGGCACCAGCAGCATGACCGAGTTGTTGTTCGAGCAGGGTTTCGCAGCACCTGATGCGCTGGCAGCACGGGTGCTGCGCTGGCGCGACGTATTCGCCGTAGTCGCGCCGAGCGCAGTGATTGCCGACCATGCACCCACCGCGCTGCTAACCGCCCGTGCGCTGGGGATCCCAGTCGTTCAGCTGGGCACCGGTTTCGCCATTCCGCCCGTCAGCGAAGTGAACGCGCTGCCCGCTTTTCGCGATTGGGAGATGCCCAACGTTCAACGCATGGCGCACGCCGAATCAGCGATCAGCGACGCGCTTCGGCACGCCGCCACCCTCACCGGATTACCTCTGGCAACGAGCGTGGCTGAGCTTTACAACGCGCCTGCGTTGATCCGTTCGCTGCCTATGCTTGATCATTACGCGCAGCACGTTCGGGGTGAAACCGCACAGTACTGCGGGCCACTGGAGCTGATGAGTGCAAGCAGCGATCTGCCGATGCCACGTTGGCCCGGCAGCGTGGGGACCCAAAGCACGCGCATCCTCGCCTATCTGAAAGCTTCCCACCCGCTCACGCTGCCGCTCTTAAACGCAATCGCGCAGCATCGCGGCACGCCCCCGATCTCGGCGCTGATTTACGTGGAAGGCGCGCAGGGCATCGGCAACCCGCATGGCAACATTCACATTCAAAACACACCTCTGCCGTTCAAGGCACTGCTGCAAACATCACCGTCGCAGCCCGGTGCACACCTCGCGATCCATCAAGGCGGTATTGGTGCCAGCTCGCAAGCGTTGCTCGCAGGCGTGCCGCAATTGCTCTTGCCCGACATGGCCGAGGCGTTCATCACCGCAAGAACGCTAGTTCGTCACGGCGTGGCCGAGTTGCTGCGACCCGAGGCGTCGCGCGAAACGCTGAAGCAAACTCTGGAACATATGATTAACGATGGTCGCTACCGTGAGCGTGCAACCGTTCTCGCTCAGCAAAATCGGCTTTTCGGGGGTAACAACGAAGCGTTGATGTGGCGCAAGCTGAATGTGCTTTGTGCTGGCGCAGGCGTTTTCTGATCTGCACGCGGACGATGTTTAGCTGAACGACGCCGAACAACAAAGTTAGCGGGGTTACCAACAAGAAAGCATCGCACTTTCGCGGTGTTAATTCAAGTTTCTTCTTAGTATCGTGCGGCACATGGTCCATGCGCCGATCCCGACGTCACGCTCCAGGGCGCGCGAAAAACCCACAATTTCGCGCGCACACCCCGCTCGACTAATGCTTCGTCACCTCACGCGATAGCGACAAAACTTTCTGGACGCGTTAAACGGCTAGGAGCGAACTGCGAGAGCGCTTGATGGCGATTGCGTAACGCTCACCGGACAGAACCTCACAATGCCAACGTGGCAGACCTGCCGCTGGACGAAGACATCGAAAGCTCGGTGCACATGCCCGCCGTGTTCGGCGTGAAGGGTATATGTTCAGCATCGATGCGTAGAAAACACCTGCAAATGCGCGGGACTAACGGAGTCGTCGGTGGGCAGCTTGGGCAGTTGCATGCGGCGAAAATCAGTGGCAGATTAGGCCGGATGCGTCGAAAGTAGTCGCTCAGCTCGGAGTGTGCCATCTGCGGAAAGCGCGCCAAGGCCCAGAAAGCCCTTTTGGGGGGTTTGGAGCCTTAAGAGTGTGACGCTGTTGCCATCTGCGTCGATGCGCGAAGCCTCAGCGGCGTGATTTGGCGCAACCATCTGCATCGTCACGATTTTTCCGTTACAAATATCGATCGCCTGCTGTGCGGTCAAATCGAGGGTTGGCAGCTCCGCTACCAGCGATTCCGTGGGCAGCAGCCAGCTTAGGCGTGTGGCATCGTCTGTCTCCATCCACGCGTCGAGCGGGTGCGCGGCGGCCAAATCGAAGCCGCCGGTTCGAGTGCGACGCAGACCAGCGAGATGGCCAACCGTGCCCAAGGCCAGCGCAATGTCGACCGCAAGCGTGCGTATGTAGGTGCCCTTGCTGCAACGAACATTGATGTCGAACTCTTGAGTCTCGGGCCGCGAAGCAACTAATTCGATCTTGTAGATCTCAACGATACGAGACTTAATCTCGACGGCCACGCCGGCACGGGCATATTCATAAGCGGGCTTGCCGTCGATTTTCAGGGCCGAATAGATCGGCGGCACTTGCACGATCTTGCCGTGAAACTGCCCGAGTATTGCAGCAAAGGTCGTGGCGTCGATAAGCAAGTCGCTGCGAGCAGTAATGTCGCCTTCCGCATCAGCCGTAGTCGTTGCGACGCCAAGCTTGACTGTCGCGAAATAGCCTTTGTCAGCATCAAGTAGACGCTGTGCAAACTTGGTGGATTCGCCGATGCAGATCGGCAGCAGGCCGGTGGCGAGTGGATCAAGCGTGCCGGTGTGCCCCGCTTTGGTCACACCCAGCGTTCTGAATATACGCCGCAGTCGCGACACGACTGAAAACGAGGACATGCCCGCAGGCTTGTCGACTAGCGCAACGCCGTGCAGGGCCATAGCGCGGAACTACTCGGCTATTTCAGCGGTGCTGGCGGGCCCAGCGTCAGGCGCAATCACCCGTGCATCATCGGCCCGCGCGGTATCAATCAGTGCCGTCAGCCGCATGCCATCTTCAAACGATTTATCGTATTCAAAGCGTAGGTTCGGCGCTTTGAAAATCGAAAGTCGCTCGGCAATGCCGTGGCGCAGAAAACCGTTGACGCTTTTGAAGCCCGCATCCGCAGCAACCTGCCCCGCATAGCCCTCCGGATGCACATAGCGCACCATCGCGTGCGACAGGTCTGAGGTCACCTCCACTTGCGTGATGGTGACGCCCTTGACGCGCGGGTCGCGCACTTCGAGCGAGAGCATCTGCGCAAGTTCGCGTTGAACCTGCTCTGACACCCTAAGCGCTCGCGGCGAGAACCCTTGTTTCATTGCCATGCGTTACTGTGCCAGCGAGCGTTGCACTTCAACGATTTCGTAGATTTCGAGCTTGTCGTTCTCTTGAATTTCGTTGTAATTCTTGAGCGATAAACCGCACTCGTAGCCTTCTTTGACTTCCTTGACGTCGTCCTTGAAGCGTTTGAGCGAATCGAGCTCGCCCGACCAGACGACCACGTTGTCGCGCAGAAGTCGTACCAATGCGTTGCGCTTGACCATACCTTCGAGCACGTAGCAGCCGGCAATTGCGCCAATCTTCGAGATGCGGAATACCTGACGAATTTCGACCACGCCGAGTGCGCTTTCTTTTTGCTCTGGCGCGAGCATGCCAGACAGCGCATCGCGAACGTCATCTACGGCTTCATAAATGATGTCGTAGTAGCGAATCTGCACGCCTTCATTTTCGGCCAGCTTGCGCGCGGCTGCATCAGCGCGCACGTTAAAGCCGATGATGATGGCTTTTGATGCCGCCGCTAAATTCACGTCGGACTCGGTGATGGCGCCGACCGCGCTGTGAACCGTTTGCACACGAACCTCAGACGTTGACAGCTTGCCCAACGCATACGACAAGCCCTCGTACGAGCCCTGCACGTCAGCCTTGATGATGAGCGGCAACAATTTGGTTGCGGCCTCGCCCATGTTGGCAAACGCGTTTTCGAGTTTCGATGCTTGCTGTCTGGCCAGTTTGACGTCGCGATATTTGCCTTGACGGAACAACGCAATTTCGCGCGCCTTCCGCTCATCGCCGAGCACCAGAATGTCATCACCAGCACCTGGCACGTCCGACAGACCCTGTATTTCCACAGGAATCGCGGGCCCCGCCGTGACGATGTTTTTGCCATCCTCATCACTCATCGCACGAACACGCCCGAATACCGAGCCTGCCAACACCATATCGCCGCGCTTCAACGTGCCGCTCGTGATCAACACCGTTGCGACCGGGCCGCGACCTTTATCGAGTCGCGCTTCAATCACAATGCCACGTGCTGGCGCATCGATCTGCGCTTTGAGTTCAAGCACTTCGGCTTGCAACAAAATCGTTTCAAGCAAAGAGTCAATGCCTTCGCCGGTCAGTGCAGACACAGGAACGAAAATCGCCTCACCGCCGTACTCTTCAGGCACGACGCCTTCGGTCACCAGCTCTTGCTTCACGCGCTCTTGATTTGCGCCCTGCTTGTCGATCTTGTTGACAGCAACGATGATTGGAACACTAGCGG
>JAYSUK010000173.1:0-13609 GCA_043719085.1 Burkholderiales bacterium
CCGCTAAAAAAGCAGCAGCCAAAAAGCCAGCCGCGAAGAAGCCAGCAGCCAAAAAGCCAGCCGCTAAAAAAGCAGCAGCCAAAAAGCCAGCCGCTAAAAAAGCAGCCGCCAAGAAGCCAGCCGCTAAAAAGGCAGCCGCCAAGAAGAAATAGTTTCTTTTAGAGAACATTTGCTTCAAAAAAGCGGCGCGGTAACGCGCCGTTTTTTATTGCCGGCTAGATTGTGAAAACCCAGTCATGAAGCGACAAGAGAGGCCGCATTGATGGCGACGCCAATGAGCAGCAAGTAGATCCCGCACGTTGTCGCGAAACGAACGCCGCATGTGCCGCTGACGCTTGCGATTCCGGTGCGTAAGCCACGAAATCGGTTGCGATGAATCCCCTGCTACAGGGCAACGGTCGTACAAGCATGCAGGGTCGCGACAAGTGCGGGCGGAGCGATGCGATGGAAGTGCAGCAGGGCGCGCAGGACGCGTTGGATCGCCACCGGGTAGCCGTAAGCAAGGGCGGCTACGACGAGACCAACAACGGTTGATCCAGCGCAGCACAGCAAAACAATAAAAAACGCGCACAAGGCGCGTTTTTTACCCGGACGTGAATGCCGCGTTAACGACGACGCTTCACGTTTTTCTTGATCGGGCCACGCTTATTGGCGAGCGCCGCTCGTGTTGCCTTACCACCGCGTTTGACGTAGACCACACGGCCCGCGTTGCTGCCCTTGCCTGCTTTTGCAGCCTTACCAGCTACTTGACGCACCGGCGCAGGCCCGCTCACGTAGAGTACCTGTCCGGCCCGAGCGGCGGGCTTGCTCATGCGGTTCCACTGCGCGAGGGTGGCCGGATTGACGCCGTAACGTTTGGCGATGCTTGCAAAGTTTTCACCGCGACGCACTTTGTGCACACGTGGCGGCACGTACTCCGGGAACTTGGTGAACACTGCATTTTGAATGCTGCCCAGCGCGTCCTCTGAAGGCCCGTCTGAGGGCACCAGCAGGTGATAGCCGGCAGGTAATGAGGGTGCCGCCGAGCGAATGCCGTTGACCGATTTAAGTGCCGCCACCGACGTGCCGAAGCGCGCTGCCAGCACCTCCATCCGGTCGCCAGTGCGAGTGCGATAAGCCATCCACGACACGCGGGGCTTTTCGTTGCTCTCGAGGCGCGCCAGAAAGCCATCCGCCTTGGTCGCAGGCAGCAGCACCTGATATTCGCTGCGCCCGCCAATCACGGGGCGGTTGTGCGCGGGATTGAGCGCTACAAAATCGGCCTCGGTCATTTCGGCCAACTGAGCAGCGCGCTTCAAATCGATGGCGTGCGCTAGCGTGATGGTTTTGAAATAAGGCTCGTTAGGTACCGGCGCAATGGTGATTCCGAACGCACCAGGGTTGCGGATGATGTTTTTTACGGCCTGCAGTTTGGGCAGGTAGTTGCGCGTCTCCGCTGGCATGTTGAGCGAGAGGTAATTACCTGCTCCGCCCCCTGCTTTTGATTTTTGCACCGCACGACCGACAGATCCTTCGCCCCAGTTGTAGGAGGCCAGCGCCAATTGCCAGTCGCCAAACATGCCGTGCAATTTGCTGAGATAGTCAATCGCGCCGTTGGTGGCCTGCACGATGTCGCGTCGATTGTCGGACCACCAGTCCTGCTTCATGCCGTAGTTCACGCCGGTGGACGGAATGAATTGCCATATGCCGCTAGCTTTAGCGGACGAATGAGCAATTGGATTGAATGCGCTTTCGATCATTGGAAGCAGCGCGATCTCAAGCGGCATGCCGCGACGCTCAAGCTCGGTGACGATGTAGAACATGTACTTGCTCGACCGGTCGACGATGCGCGCAATGTAGTCGGGGCGATCTGCGTAGTATTTTTCCCACTTGGCGACCAGCGGATCCTCGAGATCCCCCATTGCGTAGCCGGCACGAATGCGGTCCCAAATATCGGTGGGCGGCAAATCAGCGGCCACTTCGGCCACGACCCCGATCAACGGTGCGTCACCCGCGAGCGTTGCCGACCCGGACACCAACGTAGGCAACGTCGTCGCGATAGCGACCGGTGCGGCGTTCTGCGAAATCGTAAGCGCACCGGACACCGCGGACACCGTCGAGCCAGCCAACGGCGCAGCGGCCACCTGAGGTTGCACGCGCGCTGATGTGTTCAACGTGTCCGTAATCAGCGTGGATGCACTGGATAGAGCAGCGCTGGGCTGTGAAATCAGATCAACGGCGGACTGAGAAAGGGCCGGCGTTGCGGCCACGGAAAGCAACGCTGCCGCTAAAAGCGCGTTACGTCCTGAACGAGGCAAGGCGGGAGATACATCGTTTTGATGTGCGCCGATTAATGGGCTCATGATTGAGCGGGTGATTAAGCTGGGTGCGAAGCGATGCACGCCTTCTCCTAGAAAAATGGGGCTCTTTTTACGGAACCGGGGACAAGACAAAATCTCGCGCGATTCTACTGTTTTCAGGTGCTCAGGTCAATCGTCGAAGGCTCTCAAACACTAACCGCGGAACTCATTTTTCCATTGCCGCAACACTGTAAACACACTCAGCTCGTTGGACACGGTGGCACTGCTCAGGTTCGCGTGACCGCGCGCATAAATTTGAGCTTCCGCGACGATGCCGGCCGTGTCGCAACGCAGAAACGGATTGGTCGCGCGTTCAAGCGCAATGCTCGATGGCAAGGTGGGAACGTTGCGCGAACGACGTTCCTGCTCGATAAACACGCGCTCATTCAGCGCTACATTTTCAGAATCAACAGCCAACGCAAAACGCAGGTTCGACAAGGTGTATTCATGCGTGCAAAACACGCGCGTTTCTTCAGGTAGCGCGGCCAGGCGTGTGAGCGATTCAAGCAGTTGAGCGGCGGTGCCTTCAAACAGTCGACCGCAGCCCGCGGCGAACAACGTGTCGCCACAAAACAAAATGTCGCCACTAACGTAGGCGATGTGGCCGCGCGTATGGCCCGGCACCTCGATGACCTGAAACGGCTGGTCGACGAACGCAGAAAGTACAACGGAGTCACCTTCGGTCAATGGGTGGGTGACGCAGGCAATATTTTCAGCGGCAGGGCCATACACTGGCACTGGCGAGAGTGCAGTTAATTCATCCACACCGCCTATGTGATCAGCATGATGGTGGGTGACAAAAATCGCGTGTAGGGTCAGCTTGCGCTCTGCAAGAAAGTTGACCACGGGGGCTGCATCACCCGGATCGACGACCACGCATTTGGAATCTGCCACCATTGCCCAGATATAGTTGTCGGCAAACGCTGGAATCGGCGTGATCGTTAGCATGGCAGAAGCATCCATTGACATTGATGCGTGTCCTTCACAACACTGGATGATTTGAACCACGCTTTGAACAACGCTTTGAACAATTTAGGCAACCTTGAAAGCGATACGTTTGATGAGTGGCTTGAATCGCCGCTCGGGCGGTACATGGTCGCCCGCGAGCAGGCTATTTTTGACCGCGTGTTGCCTGATCTGTTCGGATTTTATGCGTTGCAGATGGGCGGCGCGTCGATGCCATTGCTTCAGACCAGCCGCGTAACGCACAAGTTCACAATGGCTTGGGACACCCATGCAACGCTCCTTGCCGAACCCGATCAATTACCGTTTGCCGAGAATCAGTTTGATGTGATTGTGATGCCGCATACGCTTGAGTTTCAGGCGCTGCCGCACGAAGTGTTGCGCGAAGTTTTCCGGGTGTTGCGACCCGAGGGACAACTGTTGATGACGGGCTTCAATCCGTATTCGCTGTACGGTATCAAACGCTACTTTGGCCGTGAACGCAGCGGGCCGTGGGCCGGCGAATTCATCTCGTTGTCGCGCGCTAAGGACTGGTTGACACTGCTGGGATTTGACATCGTTGGCGGGCAACTCGATTGTTATAACGTGCCCGCAAGCAGCGAGGCGACATTGCAACGGCTCGACAAGCTTGAGTACGCAGGCGACAACTGGTGGCCGTTTGCAGGCGGTGTGTACTTTTTACATGCAGTGAAACGGGTAGCGGGTGTGCGTTTGTTAAAGCCGAACTGGGCACGCGCGCCTCGACGCAAGCGAGTTGCCGTCGCCGTTCCAACGCGAACATATCGCACGTAAACCACATCCGAGACCGAATAGAAACAGCCGCAATGACGCAAACGAAAATGACCTCAACGCAAGACCCGGAAGTCACCATTTACACCGACGGTGCGTGCAAAGGTAACCCCGGCCCTGGCGGCTGGGGGGTGCTGATGATCGCAGCCGAAAATCGCCGCGAACTATGTGGTGGCGAGGCAGCCACCACCAACAATCGTATGGAATTGACCGCCGCGATTGAAGCACTGCGCGCGCTCAAGCGGCCTACGCGAGTTCGCCTGTTCACCGACTCAAAATACGTGATGCAGGGGATTGAGACGTGGATTCACGGCTGGAAGAAAAACGGGTGGCGGACGTCCGACAAAAAGCCGGTGAAAAACATGGATTTGTGGCAAGCACTAGACGCGCTTGCAGCGCAACAACAGATTGAATGGCGCTGGGTGAAGGGGCACTCGGGGGATGCGGGCAATGAGCGTGCGGATGCGCTTTCGAACGACGGAATTCCGAAGTAGCTTTTAAAAGAAAATGGCATTCCTTCATGGGATAGCGCCTAGTTATTGGCAAAGTCGATAACCGGTTTATTTTGACTAAAAACCATACTACATAAGGCTTTGAGAAAAAAGCTGATACCCTACATTTCACCCATCATCGCCATAGAGCGCACGGTGGAATGTGACTCGTTGCAACCGACAATGCAGTGATCGAGCACGGCCACATCAATCAACGCCAGCGCGTCTTTAAGCGTTCGCGTCAGCGTCCGATCCGCCTGACTGGGGTTCGTGCTGCCGGACGGATGATTGTGCGCCAAGATCACCGCTGCGGCGTTCTTGGCCAACGCAGCCCGCACAACTTCACGCGGATAGACGCTGGTTTGCGTCAGCGTTCCGCGAAACAGCGTCTGCATTTCAATGAGCTTGTGTTGCGCGTCCAGCCACAGCGCCACGAACACCTCCACGCGCTCGTGCGCAAGCGACAGCCGTAAATAGTCTTTAACGATCTCCGGCGTATGAAGCAAGGGCCGCTCGGTCATGGCGCTGGCCAATGCCCGCCGCGCAAGCTCCACCGAGGCTTGCAGTTGCACATACTTCGCTTCGCCCATGCCGTGCACCGCGCAAAACTCCTCGCGCGGCGCCGCGACCACTGCCGCCATCGAACCGAAACGTTGCAACAGTTCGCGCGCCAATCCCACTGCGCTCAAGCCCACCACGCCGACGCGCAAAAAAATTGCAAGCAGCTCCGCATCCGTCAAAACGCTCGCGCCACCCTGAAGTAGCTTTTCACGTGGGCGGTCGTCAGCAGGCCAGTCTTTGATGCTCACGTGACTAGCCCGGAAATTTCTTGCGAAGCCAAGCGAGCACGTCGCGCTGATCCGTCGCAGTCGCTCGACGGACTTGAACGAGAAGTTTTTGCAAGTTGGGGCGCGGCAAGGTCACGTTGGTTGCACCCTCGTTGCAAACAGAACAAATAGCGCGCAGATTTGAAGGCTCGTCGCTGCCGCCTAAACTTTTATCGATGATGTGGCCAATGTGCAGTCGAGACTTACGCTCATGATCGAACGGATGCAGTTCACCAGCCACTGCACCACACATTTGGCACGTAAATCCATTGCGATCTAGAACGAACGCTCGTGTCTCTTTGCTCATTTCGCGAGCAAACGCAGGCTGCGGCTTTGAGTTTTCGAGCAGATATTCACCCGGCCTCAGATCGTCACGATCGTTGTGAGTCAGAATTTGAAATCCTTCCTCGTTGCGAAGCTCGCGAACCCGCCGCGCCCATTCGCTGATTCCTCCCGCGACACGTTGCAACTCATCCGTAGCCATTACGCGACCGAGATTCGCAAGAAAATGTGCACGTAAATTGTCGCGAGCACCCATGTTGTTGTGATTCCTAAGCGGCGGCTAACGATGTTGCACGAAATTTGGCTCGTGCGTTCGCACCCAATGTATCAGCCACTGCACTGCCAATGGCCATCGCAACGGGTGGTGGGAAAGCGTTGCCCACTTGCCGATACGCAGGTGTTTTTTTTCCGATGAACTTCCAGTCATCAGGAAAGCCCTGCACTCGAGCGCACATTCGAACCGTCAAGCGCGGCATGCCAACAAAGTCCGGTGCTGGCGCGGTGTCAACCAAACCACGACCATCCACTCCTAACGTTTGCCACGCCGCGCGCGCGCGCGTCGGCCCAAGATCAGGGCCACCATGCTTCTTACTGCCGCCCACAAGCGTCGGCGCAATTGCGTGCGCGCGCTTAGCCCAAGCTAGCGCGCCTTTCCAACCGTTTTCCGCCATCAGATCACGCAGTAATTCGCCCACGGTCGGCGGCAGTTGCATCACGGGTGCAGGCCACGAAAACTCGGAAGCGAGCTCGCGCTTCAATGCAACAAATACGACTCGCGGTCGCAGTTGCGACACCCCAAAATCAGCGGAATTAAGCAAATGCCAGCCGCTCCAATATCCAAGCTGCGCAAGTTGCTTTGACAGTGAATCGCGATAGTCGGCGAATACTGGGTCAAGTACGCCGCGCACGTTTTCAAGAATCATCGCGGTGGGCCGCGCCTCGTCGACCACACGGATTGCCTCGGGAAACAAATTGCGCTCGTCGTCCGCGCCCAATTGCTTGCCCGCCTTGGAGAACGGCGGACAGGGAACCCCGCCTGCGACCAAATCAACGCCACGGAAATTGACGGCGCTGAACTGGGCTAAATCATCCTCAGTGACTTGCCACTGAGGTCGGTTCGCGCGCAAAGTTGCGCACGCGGTGGGGTCGATCTCCACCAGATTCACGTGATTAAAGCCAGCGCGTTCAAGCCCTAAAGCTTGACCGCCTGCACCTGCACAGAGTTCCAATGAGTCCATTATCAAATTATGTACGCAAATACAGTATTTTGCAAAAGGACTACCGCGAAGCGTATTTTCCCAATTCGGTCTTGGCAATTGCCGCGCGATGTACCTCGTCCGGGCCGTCGGCGAAGCGCAGCGTGCGTGCTGCTGTGTACGCGTAGGCGAGCGGAAAGTCATCACTCATGCCGCCGCCACCGTGCGCTTGCATCGCCCAGTCAATCACTTGGCAGGCCACGTTTGGTGCGACGACTTTGATCATCGCGATGTTCTGTTTGGCGACTTTGTTGCCCGCCACGTCCATCATCCACGCCGCGTTGAGCGTGAGCAAACGCGCCTGATCAATCATGCAGCGTGCCTCAGCGATACGCTCGTGCCACACGCTTTGTGCGGCGACTGGTTTGCCGAAAGCGACACGTGTGGTGAGGCGCTTGCACATCAGTTCCAGCGCTCGCTCAGACAAACCGATGAGGCGCATGCAATGATGGATGCGCCCCGGCCCGAGTCGGCCCTGCGCGATCTCAAAGCCGCGACCTTCGCCCAGCAGCATGTTGGCTGCGGGAACCCGAACGTCGGTGAACGTCATTTCGCAATGCCCGTGCGGCGCGTCGTCGTAGCCGAATACGGTAAGCGGACGAATCACCTTCACGCCGGGCGCGTCGGATGGCACCAGAATCATCGATTGCTGTTCGTGGCGCTGCGCCGACGGATCGCTCTTGCCCATCACGATGTACACGGCACAACGCGGATCACCCGCGCCGGAAATCCACCACTTGCGGCCATTAATGACGTACTCGTCGCCATCGCGCTCAATGCGCGTTTCGATGTTAGTGGCGTCCGACGAGGCAACCGCCGGTTCGGTCATCGCGAAGGCGGAGCGAATCTCCCCTGCCAGCAGGCGCGGCAGCCATTCCGCTTTTTTCTCGGCGCTAGCGTACTGGATGATCGTTTCCATGTTGCCGGTGTCCGGCGCGGAGCAGTTGAACACCTCGGACGCCCACGGCACGCGGCCCATGATTTCGGCGAGCGGCGCGTATTCCTGATTGTTGAGTCCCGCGCCATATTCTGCGTGCGGGCAGAACAGATTCCACAGGTCCGCGCTCTTCGCCAGCGGCTTCAATTCCTCGATGATGGAGGTCGGCGTCCAGCGCTTTCCGGCAGCGGTATTGGCTTCAATGTCAGCCATGTACCGATGCTCGTTCGGATAGATATGCTGATCAAAAAAACCGCGCAATTGCGTTTGGTAATGTTTGACTTTGTCGCTGTGCTGGAAGTCCATATTTTGTCTCGCTCTCTTCGTCGTTCCGGCGAAGGCCGGAATCCATAGTTGCTAACGTTGTTTGATATTTGTGCATTCCATCTTAGTTGATGACATTACGATGGCTCCCGGTCTTCGCCGGGATGACGATATCTCTGTGCTATCGAATGGTCTGCGCGACCGCCCAGCCCTGCTCGGCAATGGGCCGCGTCGATTTGCCCATCGCGACCGCCTGCGCGCTCGCTGCGGTGCCATCGACCACGCGCTTCATGATGCCCTGCAAAATGCCCGCCATGCGGAACATGTTGAACGCCATGTAGAACTCAAAATTGGGAATGCCATCGGCGCGGCCAGTGCGCTCGCAGTAGCGACTGACGTGATCTTTGATTGATGGAATGCCGCTGCCCGTGAGGTCAACGCCGCCCAGCCCGCGCCCCGCACCCGGTGGCAAATACCAAGTCATGCAGTGATAGGCGAAGTCCGCGAGCGGATGCCCGAGCGTTGATAATTCCCAGTCAAGTACGGCCAAAATTCGCGGCTCAGTCGGATGAAAAATCACGTTGTCGAGACGGTAGTCACCATGCACGATGCTGGTTTCTTCTCCGGGAGGAATATGCGCGGGCAACCACTCGATCAGCGAATCCATCGCGGGAATGGACTCCGTTTCTGAGGCGCGATACTGCTTGCTCCAACGTGCAATTTGCCGAGCCAGATAGCCGTCGTGACGACCATAGTCGGATAAACCGGCAGCGACAAAATCCACTTTGTGCAGCGCCGACAGAACGCGATTCAATTCATCAAAAATCGCAGCGCGTTCGGCAGGCTGCATTCCCGGCAACTGCGGATCCCAGAGCACACGCCCCTCAACGCAATCCATTACATAAAACGCGCGACCGATGACCGATTCGTCCTCGCACAGTGTGTGCATTTTCGCAACCGGTACATCGCTGCCCGCGAGGCCGCGCATGACGCGAAACTCACGCTCAATGGCATGCGCAGACGGCAGTAATTTCGCGGCAGGTCCCGGCTTTGATCGCAACACATACGCCTTGGTCGGCGTGACCAGTTTGAAGGTTGGATTCGACTGGCCGCCCTTGAACTGCTCAACGGTCATCGGGCTGGCAAATCCATCGATATTCGCGTGAAGATAGCCTTCAAGCGCGCCCACATCAAAGCGCTGGCGCTCAGCAACGGGCATCGTGCCCGTAAACAAATCCGTGCGGCTAATCGCGTCGCTCACCGTGCCTGCCCTCCTTGACAAATGTCGATGCTAATGCACGCGACGATCGCGTTCACTTGAGCGATGGCGGCTACTGGTCATGCCCCGGAAATCTACGATCCAGTCGCCGCAACAATCCCGGCCACGCCAGCCGTCCGCCGAGTCCTTTCGTCACTTGCCGTGCTTGCTCCAACGCTCCGTTGATGATTGTTTGCGGGATCGGCACCAGCTCGCCACCGCCCGCCTGCGCACGAACCTGAATTGTGCAGGCCGCCTCGAAGGTGTACATGAGTTGAAACGCGTCGGGGATCGTCGGCGCGACCGTCAATAACCCATGATTGCGCAGCATGAAGTAGTTCTTGGTTCCGAGGTCGGCCACGAGTCGCGGTTTCTCAGCGTCCACCAGCGCCACACCCTCGTAATCATGATACGCGAGGCCCGCGAGCACAAAGATGGATTGTTGTGAAATTGGCAGCACGCCGTTCTTCTGCGCACTCACCGCCACGCCGTTTAAGCTATGTACGTGCAATACGCATTTGGCATCTTCACGCGCCGCGTGAATCGCACTGTGAATCACAAATCCTGCTGGGTTAATCGGATGCGGATTGTCGTCGAGCTTGTTGCCCTGCAAGTCAATCTTCACCATCGATGAGGCCGTCATTTCTTCGAACATCAGCCCGTATGGATTGATCAAAAATTGATTTTCAACCCCGGGAATTTTTGCCGTGATGTGGGTGAACACCAGATCATCCCAACCCATCATCGCCACCGCACGGTAGCAGGCCGCGAGGTCCACACGGGTTTGCCACTCTTCCGCTGAAACGCTTTCTTTGACTTGCGTCGAATCCCAACTGTTCACAACGTCACTCCAAGGTTAAATTCACGTACGCCATGTAGGCTCGAACCATATCGTCGAAGCTCTCGTCAGCCGTCATTCCCAGCAATGTGCCTCGCTCCGCAGAAAACGCTTGCGGCCACGATGACACCAATCGTTCAATCGTCGGGTCAAGCTGCCACGAAACGCGATCAGCCACGACATCTCCTGCAACTCGACGCAAGCTGGCCACCATCTCGCGCACCGACACGGTGATTCCAGGCACGCTGATGCTGCGGGTGTTCACCAGGCTCGCCGCCGAGGCCTCATGGCCGATCAGTAAATTCTCGATGACTCGCGGCGGCGATTGCACCCACATTTTCGCCTCGGGTGAGACCGGACACACTGCATCCACGCCCGCCAGTGGTTCGCGAATGATGCCGCTGGCGAAACTTGACGCAGCCTTGTTCGGCTTGCCGGGCCGCACTGTGACCGTGGGCAGACGCAGCGAACGCCCATCGATCATGCCCTTGCGCGACATGTCGGTGACCAGCATTTCGCTCATCGCCTTTTGCGCGCCGTACGAGCCTTGCGGTGTTAGCGCCTGATCATCGGGCAGCACGGCGGGCAGTGCGCCGCCAAACACCGCTATTGAACTGGTGAACACGACTTTAGGCGGGGTCGGAAGCGTGCGCGTCAGTTCGAGCAGGGTGCGCGTTGAATCAACGTTGACGCGCATGCCGATGTCGAAGTCCGCTTCGGCCTGGCCGCTCACTACGGCCGCCAAATGAAAAACGCTGCCTGTGTTCGCAGTCATTGCTTGTGCGAGTACGTTGCGATCACCGATGTCGCCAATCACTTGCGAAACACGTTTGTCCACGATCCACGGTTCGCCGTTCGCGGCAGCGATGTCGACGAGCACCAGTTCGCTGACTTCGCGCAGTTGCCCACTGGCGTCGGTTAGCGCGCCGCGTTCAAGAATTTTCGCGGCGAGCAATTTGCCGAGGAAACCTGCTCCACCTGTGATGACTACGCGCATTGACTTGTGCCCAACTGTTTTTGTAGGAGCGGCTCTGCCGCGACCAGCGCGCATTTGATCGCCGATGGGTCGCGGCAGAGCCGCTCCTGCAGATGTGTGAAATGTGCTTCGATTCTAGAATCAGCCAATGCCCAGCGTTCCCAAAAGTATCGCAAACAGCCTCGCAACGACGGGATGGTACGCGGGGGAGTCGATATTTGCAGCCGAACTTTCCGCACGCCTTGCGCAGCGGGCGCGTTTGTTGGCGGACACACATGAGCTGCATCCCGCACGCGTGGGACACAACGTTGGCGTGCAGGGCAACGCGCAATTGCGCAGCGACGAAACGCGCTGGCTTGCCGATGCGCCGGAGGACGCCAGTGAATTTGATGCGGTCGCGACGGTGTATGCCTTGCGCACCCATCTAAACGAAGCACTATTTCTCGGCGCGCGCGCAGCGGAGCTGCACTTTGCCCGCTACACGCCCGGTGCGTTTTATCGGACGCATCGGGATCGGTTTCGTGATGACGACGCACGATTGGTGTCGCTTGTAATCTACCTGAACGACGCGTGGCCGGACGAGGCGGGTGGGGAGTTGGTGCTTTATGCGGATGACGACAGCGGCGAGGTCATCACCCGTGTACGACCGCGAATGGGCACGATGGCGTGCTTTCTCAGTGACCGGTTTCCGCATCAAGTGTTGCCGGCAACGCGCGAACGGTATTCGTTGACTGGGTGGTTACGACGAGCGTAGCGTGCGCTTCTCGCGTCTTGCCGCGTGCATAGAATCAGATCATGAGAATTTTGCTGCAACGCGTGACGTCCGCCAACGTGATGGTTAAGGGTGCAGTTACCGGCGCAATCGACGGCGGCTTGTTGTTGCTGATCGGCGTTACGCACACTGACACCGAAGCAATCGAAGATCGCATGGCCGACAAGGTGACCAAACTGCGCATCTTCAACGACGAAAAGGGCTTGATGAACCGCAGCGTGATCGACGTTGGCGGCGGTATTCTCGCGGTCAGCCAGTTCACGCTTTACGCAGACGCAAAAGGTGGAAATCGCCCAAGCTATACCAATGCAGCGCGCCCCGAGCAGGCGTCCCCGGCGTTTGATCGCTTGGTTACGAAACTCGCCGCGAAGCTTGGCAAATCCATACCCACCGGCGTGTTCGGTGCAGATATGAAAGTGACGCTGGTCAACGATGGCCCGGTAACGATTTGGCTGGATTCGGAGGTTTTATGAATGCGATTTCTACCCAACTGGATCACATCGTGATCGCAGCACAAACGCTCGATGAAGGCCGCACTTGGGCACGCGAAATGCTCGGCGTTGAATCAGTCCAGGGTGGCAAACACGACGGCCTCGCAACCCACAATACGTTACTCAAACTCGATGCCAGGCGCTACCTGGAAATCATCGCGATTGATCCCGACGCCAACCCAGCCGTGCCGAATTTCTCGCGCTGGTTCGGCCTTGATACAGATGAGCTTCGCGAACACATCAAACACGGGCCGCGACTGGCGGCGTGGGTGGCCCGCTGCACAGGCGCATCGGACGCGATCGAGCAACTTGCGAAAACGCCAGATTACGCCGCAAACACAGTGCGTGCGGCGTCACGCGCGGACTTCCGCTGGCGGTTCGCCTTCACGGCCGATGGCACGCGTATCGAAGCCGGCACACTGCCGCATTTGATTCAGTGGGATTGCGAGGTTCATCCCTGCGACCGATTGCCCGAAAGCGGTGTGTCGCTGACCGCGCTGATGCTCGGTGCACCCGAGCCGGAGCGACTCACGGCTATGCTTGAAACACTGCGCTTGGCGGATGCGCGAGTGCAGGTTGGGCAGAGCACCGCGCTGAACCTCGTGGCGATGATGCAAACGCCACGCGGCAGTGTCGTGCTCGATTGACGGGTTGTAGGAGCGGCTCTGCCGCGTCCCAACCGCGTGTCATCGGGCGGTTACGTGATCGCGTTATGCTTTGCGCCACCAGAAATTGCCAAACCGGAGCCCGATTGAAACGCCAGCTTGCCGCCACGTTCCTGCTGCTCTGCACCTCCGCCCACGCGCAGCTCAATATTCTGTGCTCGACCGACGCCGACTGGTGCGAAAGCAAGGCGCGCGAGTTTTCGGTGCAGACCGGTATCAAGGTGAATTTGGCACGCAAAGCCACCGGCGAAGTTTTCGCGCAATTAAAGGCCGAGAGCGCGAATCCGAAGGCTGATCTTTGGTACGGTGGCACGCACGATCCACATTTGCAGGCTGCAAATGAAGGATTGCTTCAGCCCTACGTCAGCGCGAACATGAAAGATCAATACCCTTGGGCGGCTGATCTCTTGGCGAAGAGCGCCGATCAAGTTGCTGGCATTTATCGCATCACGCTCGGCTTT
>JAYSUK010000174.1:0-13588 GCA_043719085.1 Burkholderiales bacterium
GTCCACGGTTGGGTTGGTGAAGCGCGAATAGATGTATCCCGGCTCTTCGCCCGTGAAGCGCTTCGCCGCCATCTCGGCGCTTTCGTGAACGAAGCTCACGGTGGGGAACAACGCTTCCGAGTGCTCGTTGAACGGCGTGCGCATCCCGCCCGCGCGAATGGCGAGGGTGTCAATATTCAGAGGGGGATTGGGGTCGGTCATTGGTCAGTCAGCAACGCTTCGCCACGCGATTCATCGCGCGATTCAGCCAGCCCTCGCAAAAATTGTGGCGTAATGTCACCAGTGACATAGCAGCCGTCGAAGCACGACGCATCGAAATCAATGATTGCTGGATTGCCTGCACGAATGGCGCGTTTCATGCCATCAATCGTTTGATAGATCACGCGCTCTGCGCCAATTTCCGTGGCGATTTGGGCGTTGGTTTTGCCTACGGCGATCAACTCACTAGGTGTCGGCATATCGATGCCGTACACGTTGGGATAAATCACCGGTGGCGCGGCGCTGGCGAAGAACACTTTTTTCGCACCGGCCTCACGCGCCATCTGCACGATCTCGCGGCTGGTGGTGCCGCGCACGATGGAGTCGTCCACCAGCAGTACGACTTTGCCCTTGAATTCGCTGGCGATGGGGTTCAGCTTTTGCCGCACGCTTTTCTTCCTCATCGCGTGGCCGGGCATGATGAAAGTTCGACCGACGTAGCGGTTTTTGACGAAGCCCTCGCGATACGGGCGGCCGATTTTTGTAGCGAGGGCGAGCGCGCTGGGCCGCGATGAATCGGGGATCGGCACGACCACGTCGATACTTTCCCAATCCGGCAGCTTCTGCACCTCTGCCGCTAGCTCATCGCCCAAACGAACGCGGGCGTCGTACACGCTGATGCCGTCGATCACCGAGTCGGGTCGCGCGAGATAGACGTATTCAAAAATACACGGCGTGAGCTTCGGGTGGTCGGCGCACTGCTTTGAATGCAGATGTCCGGCAAAGTCGATGAACAGGGCTTCACCCGGCGCCACGTCGCGCTCGAACTTGAAACCGAGCACGTCGAGCGCCACCGTTTCGCTGGCAACGGCGAACTCAGCGCCTGCCATCGTCTCATTGCGACCGAAGACCAGCGGGCGAATGCCGTTCGGATCACGAAATGCGACGAGGCCGTATCCCGCGATCATCGCCAGCACCGCGTACGCGCCGCGACAGCGTTGATGCACGCCACGCACAGCAGTGAATATCTTTTCTGGCGTTAGCTTCACGCCCTGCGCCGCGCGCTCCAACTCCAGCGCGAACACGTTGAGTAGTACTTCGGAATCGCTGTTGGTGTTGATGTGTCGCGCGTCGATGTTGAACAGCTCACGCTTGAGTGCTTCGCCGTTGGTCAAATTGCCGTTGTGCGCGAGCGTGATGCCGAACGGCGAGTTCACATAAAACGGTTGCGCTTCATGCACGCTCACCGCCGAGCCTGCGGTTGGATAACGCGTGTGGCCGATGCCCGCAGAGCCGTACAGTTCACGCATGTTTCTGGTGCGGAAAATGTCGAGCACCATGCCTTTGTCTTTGTGCATGTGAAACACCGCGCCGTCGGCCGTGGTGATGCCCGCCGCGTCTTGTCCGCGATGTTGCAGGCACAGTAAGCCATCGTAAATCAATTGATTCACCGGACCGTGGGAAACGATTCCGATCACACCACACATAAGCTACTCCTGTCGCAATCGGCACCGGTTGCTGCCGCTACAAACTTGATTCGTTTTGCTAGGTCATCTGGCAATTTGCTGCGCAAAATCGCGGCCATGGTTGCCAGCGGTTTCGCCGTCAC
The DNA here is from genome assembly GCA_043719085.1 of Burkholderiales bacterium. Lineage (GTDB taxonomy): Bacteria > Pseudomonadota > Gammaproteobacteria > Burkholderiales > Casimicrobiaceae > Casimicrobium. Next base: position 1,808 of record JAYSUK010000174.1, read on the forward strand.
GCTGTCGCGCCACCAGCTTGACTGCGGTAAAGTGGTGGCACCGGCGACAAATACCAGCAACACCACGACCAATGCGCCGCGCACTACGCCGAACATCATTCCCAGCGCGCGATCCACGAACGAGAGGCCGATGGCATTCACCACTTTGCTGAACAGAAATCCGGCGACACTCAGCACGACGAACACGCCAATGAACACCAGCGCATAACCCGCCAACGTTCGCAACCACGGCGTGTCCTGTGCAATTGGCAGCAGATGGCCAAGCTTGTCACCAAACAAAAACATGCACACCACCGCTGCAATCCACGCAGCCAGCGCGAAGACTTCACGAATCACACCGCGCCACACGCCGATCAGCGCAGAAAGCGTTATCACTACGATCACCGCGACGTCAAAAGCGGTCATGCGGACTACCTCAACGTCGGCAACGGGCTGCTCATTGCAACGTCAGCACTTTCGCCTCAAAGCCCGCCTGCGCGAGCTTGGCCCGAGCGGATTCGGCCTGCTGTTTGGTGGCGTACGGCCCAACCCGCACGCGAGTCACCTTGCCGTTGGTCACGTCAATTTGTTCGGTGTAGGCCGGAAATTTGAGTGATTTCGCGCGGTCGTACATAGCCTTTGCGACCGCCGCGTCGCGCACCGCAATGACCTGTATCACCAGTTGGCCAGGTTTGCGCTCGGCTTCAGCGGCGAGTTTGGCGGGTGCTTTTTCAGCCGTTTTATTCAGCGGTTTTTCCGCAGGTTTTTCCGCAGGTTTTTCCTGCGGCTTTGGCGCGGCGACCGCCGCTTTTGGCAGGTTATTTTTCGGCGCGACTGGCGCTTCCGAGGATACAACCGCAGCTTTCGGCGCGTCAATCACCGGCGGTGGCGCAGTTTGCATGGCGGATAGGCTCGCCTGACTGCCGGTGGGCTCGGTGATCGCTGGAATTTCCGCTGATTTTTCGGCGGCTTTTTTGCCATCGGGGAATTTCGGCTCGAACTTGGTGCCTTCGACTGGCGGGATGCGCACGTCAACGTTGTCGGGCAAGGCGGGCGGTTCGCGCTCGAGAAACATGGGCACCGCGATGATCGCGATCAGCAGCAGCACGGACGCGCCGAGCAGTCGCCGGTTTGCACGGCGACGGAGTTGCTCGGCGTTATCAGGCGCGCGGTCGGTCGTAGCAGCAGCCATTAATTTCTATGCAATTCACGTCGCTTGCGCGACGGTGAGAAACGAACCAAAGACCACGATTCTATCGGCTTCGGCTGCCATTTTGCGCGCCGCAGCATAAGCGGTGGCCACGCTGATGTGGCGGTGAACGGCGCGATCATTGATCCCCGCAGCGGCGAGCGCGGCCGCCAATTCATCCGCACTCATGCCACGTGGGCCTGGCAGCGGGGCGATGTGCCACTCGTCAATTCGACCTTTCACGGCCTGAATCACCGCGCCAATATCTTTATCGCGAAGCATCGAGAACACAGCGTAGGTGACTGGGAAAAACGCCATGTCAGCGAGCGCTCGCTCCATTGCACCCGCCGCGTGGGCGTTATGGCCGACGTCCAATACCGTCACAGGACGACCGGGCAGCACTTGAAACCGCCCCGGCCATTCGACTTCGATCAGGCCCTGTTTAACGGCTCCCTGAGAAACGGGGAGTTTGTCGTTGAGCGCGTGCAAGGCGGCAAGCGCGGCTGCGGCGTTGCCCAGTTGGTAGTTGCCGCGCAGGGCGGGAAGCGGGAGGCCGTGACGGCGAAACTCATCGCCGTGCGGCGAACGCGCCCAGAAACCCCACTGACCTGGCGTCTCAGGCGATTTCTGCCAACCAAAATCGCGCCCGATGTAGCGCGCGTCCGCGCCACGATCAACCGCAGCATCAAGCAGCGTCTGCGGCGGGTCAGGCTCAGCAATGACCGCTGGTCGCCCTTTGCGCAGTATGCCTGCCTTTTCCACCGCGATCAGTTCGCGCGTCGCGCCCAAAAACTCGGTGTGATCGACGCCAATGCTCACGATCACCGCGCATTCGGCATCGAGAATATTGGTCGCGTCGAGCCGCCCGCCGAGACCGACCTCAATCACCCACGCGTCCAGTTTGGCCGCCGAAAAGATATGAAATGCGGCCAGCGTGGTGTATTCGAAGAACGTCAGCGGCATTTCACCTCGCGCCACCTCGACCGCGTCGAATGCGGCGACGAGCTGGTCATCGCTCGCTTCCAGCCCATCAACAACCACCCGTTCGTTAAAGAGATGAATGTGCGGCGAGGTGTATCGCGCCACATGAAAGCCAGCCGAGCGCAGGATAGCGTCGAGGTAAGCGCATACTGACCCTTTGCCATTGGTCCCGGCAACCAAAATCACCGGACAGGTCGGGGCGACGTTCATGCGCTCAAAAATCGGGCGGATTCGCTCCAATCCCATCTCGATTTCCGGGCCGGAACGGATCGCAAAGATCCGCGTTAGCCAGTCAGCGAGCGCTGTCACCGGCAACTTCCGAGTACAGCTTTAATGCGAGACGCCCTTTTAAATGGGGCTTAACCGCACATTTCACTGAAAGTCGATATATAGTAATTTTTCTAGTCATGCCCCGTGAAAACGCCACTTTCTGCAAAAAGCTGTTGCCAAATCTAGCACAGCGCCGACAGCAATTTAGCCAGCGTTGCCTTCAGTTCACGACGATCCACGATCAGGTCAACCGCGCCTTTGTCGAGCAAAAATTCGGCGCGCTGAAAGCCTTCCGGCAATTTTTCGCGCACCGTTTGCTCGATCACGCGCGGCCCGGCAAAGCCCACCAGCGCGCCCGGCTCGGCGATCACCACATCGCCCACGAACGCAAAACTCGCCGACACGCCACCCATCGTCGGGTCGGTCAGCACGCTGATATAGGGCAGCTTCATCTCGGCCAGTTCAGCTAGTTTGGCGTTGGTTTTGGCCATCTGCATGAGCGAGGCCAAACCTTCCTGCATGCGCGCGCCGCCCGACGCTGCCACCGAAATAAAACCGCATTTCGCCTTGATCGCCGCGTCCACGCCGCGCGCAAAACGCTCGCCGACGACCGATCCCATCGAGCCGCCCATAAATTCAAATTCAAACGCCGCGACTACCGCCGGCACCTTGTCGATGGTGCCCTGCATTGCCACCAGCGCATCGGTTTCACCGGTCGCCTCCGCTGCCTGCTTGAGCCGATCTGTGTATTTTTTGCTGTCCTTAAATTTAAGCGTGTCAAATGGCGTCACATCCGCGCCAATTTCCTTACGCCCCGCTTCATCCAGCAGCCCATTGAGCCGCGCCCGCGCGCCGATCCGCATGTGATAGCTGCACTTCATGCACACATACTGACTCTTCTCGACGTCCGCCGTGTACAGCACCGAATCACACTTCGGGCATTTCAACCAAAGCCCTTCCGGCACGCCGCGCTTGGCGCCGGTATCGCCCTTGACTGAGGGAATAATTTTTTCTAACCAGGACATAGGCGTTTCGCGGGCAAGCCGCAGTGAAAACTCGTGAGCCCTGATTTTCGCGGATTCTGCGTTTTCATCCTAACTGCCACGACATCGCGGTTATCGGCCTGATCGACTGCGAAAAGCTGATAACCTGCTTTGTCAATTTTTTGCCACGCTGCTACCGGATTTGATGTCTACTCACCGAGCCGTTGCAGGCGCGCCGCTACACCCTTTGGTCGTTCGCTTCGCCGCCTTCGGTGACGTGGTGATGCTGACTGCGCTGATCGGCGCGCTCGCCGAGCGTTACAGCGCATCGGTTGATGTGCTCGGCTCCGGGCCGTGGACGCCGAAACTGTTGGCCAACGACGCGTCGGTGCGAGAAATTCAGCTCGTCACCAGCCGCAAAACCCCGTATTGGTTGTGCCCGAGTCAGTGGCAAGCCGTGCGCTGGATGGCCACAAAGCGCAACGCGCCGGTGTATCTGTGCGACCCCGAGCCGCAAGCGTTGGCGCTATTGCTGCGCGCCGGCACTCCGCGTGCCAACATCGTGCGGGCTTGGGACGCGTGGCCAGGTAATCAGGCACATTGGGTGGATTGGTGGAATGATGTGGCGCGGCAAACGCCGGGGGCATTCGCCACGTCAGCGCCACCACCCCTGCAAGCCCCAGCGTCACCGCGATTGTCAGTCACCGCTGACGAGCGCAGCGCGTGCGACGCGTGGCTGCACGATCTGGGCATCGCAGCATCGCCGCTGGTGCTGCTGCAGCCGGGCAACAAACGCACCTTGAAACACGGCAAATCGGTGCAGGCGGACAACAAGTATTGGGCCCCTGAAAACTGGGCGGCGCTGGTCGCCGCCGTCACACAAGGTCTGCCCAACGCGCGCGTGCTGTTGTGCGGAGCGGACGCTGAACGCCCACCGCTAGAGGACATTGTGGCCGCCTGCAATCATCCCTCCGTAATTAATCTCGCGGGCGCACTGCCAATCAATCGCCTGCTGCCGTTGATGCAGCGCGCGCACAGCATGATCTCGATTGACACCGGTCCGGCACATGCCGCGGCGGCGCTCGGCTGCCCGCTGGTGGTGCTGTTCGGCGCAATGGGTAGCACCCGCTGGCGGCCGCGTTCACCGGGCTCACCCGTGATCGCACTGGAGAGTGATCGCGGCGAAGCGTCGAAGGTGATGGACATCACGCCCGATCAAGTGATCAAGGCGTGGCGGACTTTGCCGTCGAAACTTTTGTAGGAGCGGCTCTGCCGCGACCCACGTAAGCGCGCCGCGGAGTGGGTCGCGGCAGCGCCGCTCCTACGTACCGATTGCCGCGTCGCTACCCAAAATCGTACGGATCGACATCCACCGCCCAGCGCACTTTGGGCCGATCCGCTTGCATCGCTTCGCGCAGCTTGGCGAGTGCCTCGGCCAGCGGTCGCACCTTCGGCGCAATCGCGGTCATCGTCCAGCGTGTGAAGTCTGCCTTGCGGGCGAGTGGTGCCGGTTGTGGCGCAAATACTTCGCCGTCCTTTGTACTTAACGCCTCACGCAACACGGCATGGGCTCGGGTGAAAAAATCGGCGACAGCCTGTGAGTCTTTTGCTTCAGCGCGAATCAGAGCCATACGCGAAGCCGGCGGCAGGCCAAACATTTCGCGACTGGCGAGCGTACGATCAGCAAAACCTTGGTAATCATTCGCGAGCAGCGCCTGAAAAACGGGGTGATTCGGGAACTCGGTTTGCACCATGACCTCACCGGGCAACGCGTGACGTCCAGCGCGTCCGGCGACCTGGGTGAGTAGCGAAAACAAATCTTCCTGCGCGCGAAAATCGGTGGAGAACAACGCACGATCTGCGTCGACCACGCCGACCAGCGTGAGCGCCGGAAAGTCGTGGCCTTTGGCCATCATTTGCGTGCCCACCACGATGTCCACTTCACGCGCCAAAATGCGCTCGTACAGCTCCCGCCACGCGTACTTGCCTGAGAGCGAATCGGTGTCGGCGCGAACGATGCGGGCCTCGGGAAAAGCCTCAATCAATGCGGCCTCTAACTTTTGCGTGCCGACGCCGGCACCCACCAATTCTGGGTGACCACACGCTGGGCAACGGGTGGGCACCGCTGCGTGAAATCCGCAGTGATGGCAGCGCAGCGAGCGCGACGCCTGATGTAGCGTGAGCTTGGCATCACAGCGTTTGCACGGTGCGCTCCACCCGCAATGCGGACAATAAATCGCGGGCGCAAAACCACGCCGATTGACCAACACCAGGCTTTGTTCGCCGCGCTGTAGCCGATCTCGAATGCCGTCAGCGAGTGTTTCCGAGAGGCCCGATTTCACGCGTTTGCCGCGCCCCGGCACCAGACGCAGCGAGAGGGGCTGGGAGGCGGTGGCGCGCTCGGTGAGTTGCACGTAAAGGTAGCTCTCGCTTCGCGCATGGCGCACGTTTCTCCACGTCTCCAGGCTCGGCGTGGCGCTGGCGAGAATCACCGGGATGTTGGCGTGCTTGGCGCGCACGATCGCCACGTCACGCGCGTGATAGCGCGGCGATTCGCTTTGTTTGTACGACCCGTCGTGCTCCTCATCAATGACGATCAGGCCCAAGTTGGCGGCGGGTGCGAACACTGCCAGCCGGGTGCCGATGATGAGTCGCGCCACACCCGAATGCACGCTGTGCCACGCGCGATTTCTCTCGCCCGCGGCAAGCTTCGAATGCAACACGGCTGTGGCAACGCCCGGCAAGGCTTTGAGCACGCGATCAATCAATTGCGGCGTGAGGTTGATCTCCGGCACCAGCAACAGCACCTGTTTGCCTGCGTTGAGTGTGGCGGCGACCAGATCGAGATAGACCTCGGTTTTGCCGCTACCGGTGACGCCGTGCAGTAGCGATACCGAAAACTCATTGGCGCGACCGCGCAGCGCTAGCGTCGCCTCGGCCTGCGCAGGTGTGAATGCGGGCAAAACCGGCAACACCAGCGCGGGTTGCAGCGCGTCGGCAAAAACCGCTTCGGCGAAGCCCTGCTCGTTCCAGTCGTTAAGCAAACGACGCTGGGCGGCGGGCAACGCCATCCGGGCATCGGCGCTCAACCGAAGCTTGAGCACATCAGCAAGGGCGCGTTGCGCGCGGTTGCGCGCGGGAATCTGGCCAATGTGATCACGTCCCAACTTCGTGATTTGCCACGCCAGCGCTTCGGGCGGCGGTGGCGAGTCCATCGGGGTGATCAGCCCGCAGGCCATGCCGAGCGACACCTGGTAATAGTCAGCGACGAACTGCGCGAGCTCGATCAGCGCAGGTGGCAGCGCCGCGCAGATCAAACGGCGAATGTTTTTCAGCGCCGGGGGCGTCGCGCCATCATCGGCACTGTGGTGAATCGCGGTGACGACGCCCACATGTGGCCGCGTGCCGACCGTGACTTCGACGGTGGCGTAAAGTGTGGGCGGCACCGGAATTTCGTTCGGCCACGAGTAGTCGAGCGAGCGCCCAATGGCTAAAGGCAGCTCCACAGATACACGGGTGAGCGCTTGCTCACCGTTCACCATGCGTCCATCCGGTGAATTTTTAAATGTAAAAAACCCGTCCCCAGCACCTGTGGATAACTATGTGAGCTAATGCCTATGGACACGCTGCAAAGCACCACTGAATGCGGTTGTTGCGGCCGTGCCCAATTCTGTGGCGTTGCAAAAATATCCAATTAAATCAAGGCTCTAGACGATTTTATTGGGGTTACAGCGGTGGCGCGTACTCACCCATCACCCAATCGTCATATTTGTGCATAACTGACGCGCTAAAGCCGAAAAGTGGAGTCTTGTCAAGTGAAACTTGTCACTATCCGCATACTCTTAGACGCTAAGCGCTTCGCAGCGTTTGCACCAACACTTCGACCAGCGCGGGGTCGGCGTCGGGCGTGATGCCGTGCCCCAGGTTCGCCACGTAACGGTGATGCGCGTCAAATCCAGCCATCGATTTGGCCAGTTCGCGACGGATCGTCGCCTCGTCGGTGGTCAGCAGCAAGGGGTCGAAATTGCCCTGCAACGTCACTCCCGACCCCGCGGCAGCGCGCGCATCGACCAGATCGCTCTGCCAATCTACACCCAAACCGGAAGCACCTGAGGCGGCGATAGCGGCGACGCTATGCGCCGCGCCGCGACTAAAAATCATCACCGGGATGTGCGGAAACTTTGCCTTCAAAGCCGCCACAATCTTCTGCATCGGCGCGAGCGACATCTCACGATACAAACGTGGCGCGAGCACCCCGCCCCACGTGTCGAACAGCATCAGCGCATCGGCACCCGCTGCCACTTGACCTGCCAGATACGCGGTGACCGCAGTCACGTTGGTATCGAGCACATGTTGAAACAACTCGGGCCGTTGCAGCATCATGCGCCGCGTGAGCGGGAATGCGTCCGTCGAACCGCCGCCTTCGATCATGTAGCAGGCGAGTGTGAACGGGCTGCCGGAAAACCCGATCAGCGGCACGCGCTGCTCGCCATGGGTGGTGAGCGCGCGTTTGCACTCGGCGACCGCGTCGAACACGTATCGCAATGCGCTCATATCGGGCACGGTCAGCGCAATCACAGCCGCCTCGTCACGTAACGGGCGCGCAAAACGCGGGCCTTCGCCGACGCCGAACGACAAGCCCAGACCCATCGCATCGGGCACGGTGAGAATGTCGGAAAACAGAATCGCGGCGTCGAGGTCAAAGCGTTCCAACGGTTGCAACAACACCTCGGCACAGAAGGATGGCGAGCGACACAAATCTAAAAAACCGCCCGCTTTGCCCCGCGTGGCGCGGTACTCAGGCAGGTAACGACCCGCTTGCCGCATCAACCAGATGGGAGGGCGCGGAAGACGCTCGTCGGTGAATGCACGGAGGAACAGGTCATTTTTTAAATGCACGTGTCCCATCAGCGGCGAACCAGTGTGAGGATACGGTTGTTCCACGAAGGCGCAACACGCTTTAAAAAATCTCGGCCTACGACGGTGGTGGTGAGCCCCGGTTTCTCGCTAACGATGGCGTTGACGCCGTAAACATCGACCGCACCGACGCGAATCGAATTGAGCTGCAGCGCATACGTTTTGTAGGTTAGCGGTTTGCCGTCACGGTCTTTGGGTTCGATAATGGTTTTGCTCTCCTTGCCGTCTTTGGTCTCGACAATCGTCTGTTTTGGCGCGCGAAATACGCGAGATTTTTTATCTTTGTATTGCAAATTCAGGCGGTCTGCGTCCACGACTGGAATGACGATCACGTCCGCATTGCGATCAATCTCCGCCTGCACATTGCCGCCGTTCACCAGGGCGGGGGTCAAATATTTGTTTTTTTGATCAGCGCGAATTTGGTGGCTGATTAGCCCCTGAGTCTGCGAATCCACGACGACGATCTCGCCCAGACGCATGCGCTTCGGCTGCCCGTTATAAAAGAAGTTCACGGTGTCGTCGTTGACTTTTTCTAGCAGCAAACCTTCGTCAGTGAACGTGCCGAGATGCGCATCACGGCGTACTCCGTCAATCATGAATTGCGCCGAGGTTCTGGCCCCGACCGAGATGACTTGCAGCGTGGTGGCCATGCCGTGCGTGGCAGCGAATGTTGCGATGCCAGCGAAAACAAGCCGCCATGCGCACGTCGGAAACGAGAGAGATTTCATGCCTCGAATGCTAATACGGCGTAGGCGTGTCGTTGACGGCGCTCCGAGTACAGCTTTGCTACATAAAGCTTTTTTTATGGGGCTTAGAAGACCGAAACGTCGATTATCGACTTACGCCTAATTAGCGTTCATGCCCTTTAAAAACAAGGGGTTCAGCCAAAAGCTACTCGCGTGACGAAACATAGCGCTGCATGCGCGGCTTGAGGGGCGTGGCGAGAAGCGACGCATGCAAATCGCGCATGTCAGCGTCTGCGGTATCGGTCTGGAGTAGCCGTTTTAGCTGCGCGTAGGCTTGAGCCGGAAGCTTGGCGTTAACGGCGGCGATTTCGTCGACTCGGCGCGGCCAGGTGATGGGGTCAGCAATTTCGGTGACAAATTGCTGCTGCAGCGCGGTCTCCGCGTTAATTGTCAACGCGTCGCGCAGGAACACGAAGGCGCGTTCTGCGCCGACGCGTTGTGCGGTGCGCCGCGTGCCGAGTGCCAAGCCCATGCGCCAGCCGGGCATACGAAATCGGGTGTCCGCGGTGGCGAGCCGATAGTCGCAAGCGGTGGCCAGATCGAAACCCGCGCCAAACGCGCTGCCGTGAATCAGGGCGATGGTGGCAAACGGTGCGTAGTAAATCGATTGCAGCATGCGTTCGAGTTCAAGCAGGCGCGGAATCAGCGTCTCGTCGGTTTCAGCCTCTAGCGCGGACAGGTCAAATCCGCCACAGAAATTGCTGCCGTTGCCTTGAACGGTAAAGGTGGTGGTGCCATCGCCTTTGGCGGTATCAATGGCGATTTGCAAGGCGGCGACGAGCGGTGTGGCCAGCGCGTTTGCCTTGTCTGGGCGGTTGAGCGTGACCGCTGTGTGGGTGCCGTCGCGCACGATTTCAAGTACGTTCTTCATCGTGACGTGATCCATGGTGATGGGTTGGAGTAACCTGAAATCATCGGCTTGATTTGTTGCGTGGCCGCATCCCAAAAATGACGCTTCACGCGCCCGATATCAGCGCCGTAAACGTGGATGCTGATGGTCGTTTGATCCGCCGCCGCGTTACTAACTTTGTGCCAGTCGCCGATGGCGGGCGACACGCGGTCTACCTCGCCTCGCGCGAGATCATGCGCATGAGCGCAGGTCATCACGGACGCCCCTGGCACCGGAAATTCTTCGCAGCGCTCAGCGCCACGCAGCACGCCCACCAAGCCCCACACCGTGTGATTGTGAATCGCTGTGCCCTGCCCCGGTGCCCACACAAAACTGATCACACTGTAGCGAGCTTGCGGGTCGATGTAGAGCGCGTAGCTTTGGTATTGCTCGGTCACCGGTTGCGCAAATTCGAATGGCAACCAATCGTCTTGGGCGATTAGCGATTTAAGAGCAGTCTCACCCTCGTCAAGCACCGTGGGCTCGTGTGAGCTACGCTTCACCAGCGCATCCATCGTGTCGATAAATTGGGCGAATCGTTGCGTGGTCATGGCGCGATTGTAGAAGCGGCGCAAGACTCTCCTACATGAATGCGATCATTAAAATCACGCTTAACTCCAGGCGACAACACAAAAAAAGGCACAACGCATGATCGAGAGCGGACTCTGGATATTTTTGGTCGAGGCGGGCGCCGCCGGATGCCTGTTTGCTGGGCTCATTTGGTGGGTGGTACGTGGAACTGGAGACCGCGACCGAAAACTGCGCGAAGCGGACGAAAAACTGCGCAAAGAAGCTGAAACCGATGCCAAGACAAAAGCCGCAAAAACTTAATGCAAAACGCGTTTCGCAGCTAACGTGAATTTGGGAATTGGCGCATCAAATTTCACGCCATCGTCGGCCACAAATTGATAGCTGCCGTGCATGGTGCCCACCGCCGTTTTGAACTGTGAGCCGCTGGTGTATTCGTAGCTTTCGCCCGGCTCGATCTGCGGCTGTTCGCCAATCACGCCCGCACCGCGAACCTCTTGCACCTTGCCGTGACCATCGGTGATGATCCAGTGCCGGGACAGCAATTGCACCGGCACTTCGCCGACGTTTTTGATGCTGATGTGATACGCGAAGGTGTAAACATCACTGGCTGGATCGCTTTGATCAGCCAAGTAAAATGGGGTTGGATCGACTGTGACGCTGTAACGGCTCATGGTTTTTTTGCGGAACGCGCCGCATTCGTTGCGCAAATTCGACTGATTAAATTGAGGTTCCATTGTCTCGCAACTCCCAAAACGTTCGCCCGTACAAAATTGCCCCATCCATTCTCTCCGCCGACTTCGCGCGTCTCGGCGATGAAGTGCGCGCCGTGATCGCGGCGGGTGCGGACCTGATCCACTTTGACGTGATGGACAATCACTACGTGCCAAACCTCACCATTGGGCCTATGGTGTGTGCAGCAATCAAACCGCATGTGGGCAATACGCCGATTGACGTTCACCTGATGGTGAAACCGGTGGACGCGATCATCCCCGAGTTTGCCAAGGCTGGCGCGAACATCATCAGTTTTCATCCCGAAGCGAGCGAACACGTGGATCGCACCATCGCGCTGATCCGCGAATGCGGCTGCAAACCGGGGCTGGTGTTCAATCCAGCAACGCCGTTGAGCTATCTGGATTTCACGCTGGACAAACTGGATTTAGTGCTCATCATGAGCGTGAATCCGGGCTTCGGTGGACAGAAATTCATCGACGCTGTGCTGCCCAAAATTACAGAGGTGCGTCGGCGCATTGAGGCGTCGGGGCGTGACGTGATGCTTGAAGTGGACGGCGGCGTTAA